>NZ_LDTE01000131.1 GCF_001476905.1 Sphingomonas sanguinis
AATCCTGCCCCCGCAACCATCTTTACTTGCGACCCCGTAGCTCCCGCTGCGGGGTTTTGCTTTTGCGCGGAAAGCGTAAGGATTTCAGCGAGATCGCCGCGAACGTCGATCTGGATCTTGCCATCGGCGGGCGTCAGGATGATGTCCTCGACGAGCGTGCGCAGGACGTCGGCCGCCTCGGTGCGCCGCTCCTCGGAATCGTCCTGCAGGGTCTCGTAAAGATGCTGAACGCGCAGTCGGTACTGCTTGGCCATCGCCGGGTGCAGAACCGGAGGTGGCTCGTCGGCGCTGGACAGGAACGTCGTCAGTTCGGCCTTTCTCGCTCGCAGCTTGTCGCCGCGCTCCTTCACGTCATCGACGGACAAGGCATCCTTCAGATAGAGATCCATCAGCTTCTGCACCTCTCGGTCGATCCGAGCGATCTCAGCTTGCGCTCCATCGATGTTGGAGCGCGCTTCCATCCGGAGGCGGTTCATTTCCTGCGTATAGGCGTCGCAAAACTCGGCGAAGATCGTCGGATCAAGCATACGGGTGCGCAGTGCGTCGAGTACGCGGCTCTCCAGCTCGTCCCGGCGGATGTTGACGCGATTGTCGCAGGTGCCTTTGTTGCGAGCGGTAGAGCAACCGATCAGCGTCGCCGAGATCGCCGAATAGCCTCCGCCACAGCAGGCGCACTTGGTCAGCCCCGAAAAGAGATATTTGGGGCGTCGGCGTGTGTTGATGAGTGCGACGCTGGGTTCGCCCTTGTCGTCTCGATCAATCGTGTTTCTGGCCTGACGCGCCTTCACCGCCTGCCACAGCTCGTCCTCTATGATGCGTAGCTCAGGTGCCTCCTGGATGACCCATTCCGCTTCCGGGTTCGGCCGTGCCTGGCGCTTGCCCGTGTCGGGGTCCTTCACGAAGCGTTGGCGGTTCCACACCAGCTTGCCGACATACATCTCATTGTTGAGGATGCCGGTGCCCCGCTTCGGGTTGCCGTTGATCGTGCTGAACCCCCAGTCACCCCCGGAAGGCGAGGGGACGCCTTCCTTGTTGAGCGCGAAGGCGATGGTCTTGGCCGATTTGCCGGCGGCATAGTCCCGGAAGATTCGCCGCACCACGTTGGCTTGGACCTCGTTGATCGTGCGATCACCGCGGATTGGTTCGCCATTGCCGTCGAACTTCTTCACCACGTCATAGCCGTAGGCATTGCCGCCGCCCGATTTGCCCGCCTCGACGCGCCCGCGCTGGCCGCGGCGCGTCTTGTCGGCAAGGTCCTGCAAAAACAGCGCGTTCATCGTGCCCTTCAGCCCGACATGCAGATGCGAGACCTCACCCTCCGACAGCGTGACGATCTTCACGTCGGAATAGCTCATGCGCTTGTAGAGGCCGGCAATGTCCTGTTGATCGCGCGACAGGCGGTCCATCGCCTCTGCCAGCACGATCTGAAACCGGCCGCGCGTGGCGTCGGCGATCAGCGCCTGGATGCCAGGACGGAGAAGCGATGCACCGGAGATGGCATGGTCGGTATATTCCTCGATAATCTGCCAGCCTTGCTTCTCGGCGTGTGCGCGGCAGATGCGGAGCTGATCAGCGATCGAGGCGTCACGCTGGTTGTCCGAGGAATAGCGCGCGTAGATGGCGACTTTCATAAAACGTCTCCCGCCGTCAGGAGCCGTTCGAGCCCCGCTTGGAAATAATATTGGTCTGCTCCGCAAAGGTCTCGCGCGCCATTTGCCTGCCGAGCAAACGGGCAAGCTGGATGAGCCGAGGGTCGGGATCTCCGCGCGATGTGAAGGTCAGCTCCGGCGCATCGACGAGCATTGCTTCGAGCAGCTCTTCGCGCTCGCCTTGCGTTATTTTCGTCTGTCTCGTGTGCTCGTCTGGGCTCATGCCCAACAGAATTTAC
>NZ_LDTE01000132.1 GCF_001476905.1 Sphingomonas sanguinis
TGATTGAGTCTCAGCCCTAACTGTTCATGGGTATACGTTCGTTGACCCGTGAACAGGACTAGCCGTTATGAACCTCCGCAAGATGACCAAGGCTGTCGCCTACCTCCGCGTTAGCACTGATAAGCAGGGCAAGAGCGGCCTAGGGCTAGAGGCTCAGCGGGAGGCAGTGGCCCGATACGTTGCTGCCAATGGCGTTGACCTGATCGGGGAGCATATCGAGGTTGAGACGGGCAAGGGAGCTAATGCCCTGTCCAAGCGGCCTGAGCTTGTCGCTGCCCTAGCTATAGCCAAGCGGGAGAAGGCTGGCCTGATTATCGCCAAGCTCGATAGGCTTGCCCGCAATGTCCATTTCATATCCGGGCTGATGGAGACAGGCGTAGAGTTCGCCGTCGCTGACATGCCGAACGCTGATCGCTTCCAGCTTCACCTATTCGCGGCACTGGCTGAGAAGGAGGCTGAGGTAATCAGCCAGCGTACCAAGGCCGCTCTAGCCGCTGCCAAGGATCGGGGGACTGAGCTAGGCAAGCATGGCAAGGTGCTAGCTGCCCGCAATCAGGCTGAGGCTATGGACCGGCTAGAGCCTATCGCCGCTGATCTACTGGCATTGAAGGCTGAGGGGCTGTCCGTTCGCAAGATGGTCGAGGCTCTGAATAGCCGGGCCATCCCTTCGCCAGCCGGGGGCAAGTGGCATCCTGCCAGCCTGCACAAGGCGCTTGCTCGATTGGACGCCCGCTAGATCGCCCGGAGACGGGCCGCAGGAGTCGATATGGGAGGCTCAGGGTATCGACCTAGCCGGGATACCGTGGCGGCTCTGTATGGGGCTGAGAGAGGCTGGCCAATGTTGCGCCATAAGTCTGACGGCATTTCGGGACCGTTAGGCAATAGAAGCCGCATAATGCTTGTGATGGCTTAGGCTTAACGTCCAAATCCGGACGATCATAATTCAGCACCGTCTTGATACAGAACCATTCATACCGCCCAAGCTAGGTAGCCCTAGGAACGCCTGACAGTGCGATAACTGTAGATACCACAGCCCGCGAGGGTTAGCCGTAGGGCGAAGGGGTGTGCCATCTTAACAGGGTGACATGCGGTATCGGACGCTGGCACTACAAGCGACGTATTATCTAACTCAGGATCATGCTGCTGTATTTGCTTCCCACTGACTGTAGCTATGGCGTTCGGCCATTACCTATGTAGTCGATTATCCTCATACCTGCATTGCGGGTAAGCTCCATCTTGGAAGCTCTGGGGGGTAGGGGGGACGCTGGATACAGCTTCTATATATCTAATCTAGGATCATACTAGTATATGTATATCCTACTCTACGGCCTTGCATCCGTATTCCCAATGCAAAATCTCATTCTTCCGATAGCCTCAGATTAGTTGTTACCTGTTCCTGTTCAGGTGATCGCTATACGTCAGCCTGAGGCTATCAGAGGAATGACTGCCATCTTCCTCCTAGTACGCATTGCTCATCTAAACCAATGATGCCCATCGGCCCTGAGCAATAGCCAGCCTGCTGACTGTAGCATTGCCCCTAGTTGGCAGTCAGTAGGCGACCCCCTTTCCATAGCTGCAATATCCCTGTTCCCGTTTGCTTATGTGCAAGCGGGCGGTCTGTCTGTAGCTTTTGTCAATATTACTCCACCCAAATCAAAGGATAACCTATGAACCCGGTGCCTGTTAATCTCGACCGTCTCGATGATCCCCGCATTGCTGCTCATATTGACAAGGTAGATAGCCGTGTCCGTGGCGGCTTCCGCCTTTGCTTGGATATCCTAGGTATCCCGCTTCCCGAATACGCAAAGACTAAGCCTGCTGGCCGTCCATCCATCGCCAAGCTGATGGCCGCTGCTGATGCAGATAGCGGGACCATCTATACCTATCGCGATGAGAAGATGAAGACTGGGGCATCCGCTCCCAAGCTCTAATTCGCCTTAATAGAAACAGGATAAAACTATGACCAACAAAGATACCCTTGCCGCTATCGCTATCGAGATTGAAACGCTCGGCGACGAACTACGCAAGGTTAGCAATTACATTGATATCCTTGGCAAGCCTGCCGTTGATAAGGCCGCCGCGATCAATAAGGCCCTCGTCAATGCCAAGGATCGCTTTGCTACTGCCCTCGCTGACGAACAGGTGGAAGCTCGCAGTCAACGGCTTAGCCGCTTCTCTGATATCCGCGTTGAGGTGAGGCCCGGTGACAACCTGAATAGTACCGGCTTCCTCATTAAATATGTGCGGGATACATGGGATATCACGGCCAATGCTAGCGTCCCCAAAGAGCATGAATGCAACGGCTTCTCGGCTCTGGACGATGATGCCTTTGATTATCTCGTTACGGAAAAGCCCCATGCCATCCCTGCCGCTATCATGGCGCTGGCGCCGGGTAAGCCACGGGAGGCGTTCACCCTGTATATGCAGGGCAAGCAGCGCGGATACTTCACGAGCGCTCTAGCGGCGTAATGGCTGGCGATAGCTGGGATGATCGGGGCAGCGGGCAAGCGCCCAGCCGTCCCCGGTCAGACTATATCCCGAAGGTTCGCCTGATCCCTACGACGCTAGATGATCTGATGAACCGGGCAGGCGATTACGCCGATGCCGTTAAGGCCCATGTCGAATACACCGCTGTCTCTACATGGCTGATGAAAGCTGACCACCCGTTAGCCGCTGCCTCCATCCCCGTTGAAGCCGGTAACTTGTCCGTCCTGCTGACAAGGCAGGCGCTAGAGCATGAGGCAGGCTGGCCTAAGCTGACCAGCAACGCGCCGCCGCCACTCTACGACCTACCTGAGGATGCCCAAGGCATAGCCCGCCGTATGGCCGGAGACATTCATGCGCTCTGGGAAGCTGCTGGCCGTCCGTACCTTGGGGCCAATGATTGCAAATTTGCCTTCCAGTACCTCGCCGCCGCCGTCCGTAAGGGGATCATCCCGCCTATCCCGACCCTAGGCGAAGTTGATCCGGTCCCCGCTGCCAAACCGGCAAAGCCCCACATTCTCGATATGCTGAAAGAAACCACATGACCGCACTAACTCCCCGTCAGGCCATCAAGGTCAAGGCGGCTCTATCCCTGATCGCTGTACACGGTCACAATCCCCGCACTGTACAGCAAGCCGCTACGGCTGAGTTGGCTAAGGGCTATCCCGCCAATATCGCTTACAAGAATGCTATTGATGGCTTCATTGCCCGTGTCCCTGCTATGGGTAACACGCTGCATCTTGCCATTGATCTGATCCACAATAGCGATGATGCTACGGTAGCTCTCTATGACCGGGCGCTTACCGAGTACAATAACACCGGCGATGACAGTTGCCTTGATGGCCTTGCCCCTATGATACTTGAGGATGCCAAGGCGTTGGCTATCAGCAAGGGTGAAGTGACCGAGGCTGATGCAGCCAATTGGACTATTGAGGATGCGCTTGGCAGCACGTCCGAAGCCTTTGCCGATACCCCTGATGTTCCCGACGCCACGACGCTGGCACCGGGACAGACGGCCAATAGCTCGTTCGGCTTCA
Organism: Sphingomonas sanguinis; assembly: GCF_001476905.1. Lineage (GTDB taxonomy): Bacteria > Pseudomonadota > Alphaproteobacteria > Sphingomonadales > Sphingomonadaceae > Sphingomonas > Sphingomonas sanguinis_B. The sequence goes on from NZ_LDTE01000132.1 coordinate 3,522, forward strand.
ATGGCTTTCCCAGCCCTGCCGCACAGGCTCCCTCAGCGCCCGCTCAGGCGGCAACGGGTCCGCAGTGGGTACAGACTGCGACCGGCTTCCGCCTCGTTGCACAGGCCCCGGCAAGCGGCCCTCAGGTGGGGCAAAGCATGACGGGCTATGATCCCTATCAGGCCAGCCGCAGCCCGACCGGCATCCGGGTAGCTCAGACCGGGGACGCCGCCCGCCGCTCGCATGGCACCCCGGTAGGCGACATTGCCTATTCCGCGACCGGCACGGGATACCGAGTGACCCCGACCGGGGAAGCTGCCCGCCGTGAGGCTGGCGTACCACTTGGCGATAACGTCTGATCTACTGACTGTTAACGATTAGAGCGGCACGGTTACTCAATAGGAGATAGCCATGTCGTTCACGGAAGCTGAGAAGCAGCACTGGCATACCGCTAGGAAAGCTGGCCTTGATCCCGAGGATTACAGCCCCGAGGAATTAGCCGCTGAGTTGAAAAGCCAAGAGGCTAATGATGATGGCGATGAGGGCATAGCCGCATCATCGGTATGCGAGCATTGCGGCCACGCATTGCCTCAGCCCAGCACGGCAGAGTTTCCGCTATGCCATGCCTGCCAAGGCTGATCGGCAACCCCGTCTAAATCGGCCTGCGAGACTCCCTGAGAGGCGATAGCTCATCCCGGCCTACAGATACCCGACCGCATCCAATCGACTCCTGACGGGGCTGAGCGGGGCGATTTCGGGTATCTGTATGTCGCGTTCGTTCAAGGCTTGGGAATGACCAGTCCCGGCACCCGATAAGATGCAATGGCCGCTACCATTACCCGCATAGATGGAGCAGCCCCGTACTTGTCGGCAGCGTCTTTACCTTCATGCCCTTGGAACTGTCGGCATACCCGCTCAGGGATGCCAGCATCTACGGCATGGGTTTTCCATGTATGGCGGAACGAGTGAAAGACTTTAGCCTTATCCTCAATCCCGCAATCCTGCTTATAGCGGCTAAACCACTGGCCTACCTTGTCGGTTAGTTTCTTGCCAATGCCTACAGCCTTCAAGCCGGGAAATACGCGACCTGTCTGATCTGGAAGCTTGGTAACGTAGTCGATGAACCCTAGCTCTATTAGCTTGGGATGCAGCGGGACAAGCCTATTGCTCGCCTCATTCTTGATCTGATTAGGCAAGGCATCATCATCCGGCGTATCTGTAATGTCGATACACCATACCTCTTGCCGCTTATCGTCATCGTCTATGTAGGCAACGGGCTTCACGTCCTGCACCCGTAGCTGTCCAATCTCTTCCCGCCTTGCTCCCATGAACAGGGCAAGCAGGGGCAGCCAATAGACAGCCTCACCGTATCCACCCTTAGGCCGTTCACCCTTGGCATGAACCGGGCCAGCGAACAGGGCATTGAGGTCATCGGTAGAGAAGTCTTTCCGCTTCTCTCCCCGCTCAGTGACAGCCATCTTCACATCGCGGGCCACGTTGACGGGTACGATATCCTCTTGTGCAGCCCACTCTAGCAGGGTCCGCAGATAGGCCAGCCGATCCCGTACATTGACCTGAGAACGGGCAGGGTCAGCTATCAGCTTGCGCTTGTAGGCCATCACATCGGCCTTGGTGATTAGCTCGACAGACTTACGGCCCATCATGGAATTGAACAGCTTGGCATCCCGCCAATAGGCATCCTTGCCACGGGGCGACGGCTTACGCTCAGCGGCCCACCCATCGAGGATATCTGTGTCTAGGTATTTGCCTTTGCCCTCATTGGCCTTGGCATCGGGGCTGTACTCAACGGCCTGATTTTGGCTTTCCGATGCGCGGGCATTCTGGCCGAACCGGGCATGAAGGGAGTTTAGCAGGGCTTCCCGATCCGCCCCGGCTGTCTCCCGCTCATGCTCGACTAGCAGCCTGCCAGCCCTAGCTATGTCAGCTAGCGATCCCTCAGGTTCCTTACCGGCGCTCAGGGCATCCATGATCGGAGATAGGGCCTCAGCCTCCATGTCGGTGGCGAATAGCTCGTCAGCTACATGGTCCTCCTGCTCTTGCTCCTGTTCCCAGCGGGTCCGCTCCCGCTCAATCTGAGCAGGGGACGGGGGAGCTTTCGGCTTAGGGGCAGGCTTGCCAGCTAGGGACCGGGTAGCATCTGCTAGCAGCTTGTCCGTCTCGACAGTGTGAGCAGGGATGCGGAGCTTGGCCTCAGCCCGATCCTTGGACCGTAGCGACAGCATGAACTCAGCCCGACCGCCAAAGGCAGGCCGTAGCTCGACAGGGATTGCCCGCCGAAAATAGTAGGTAGAACCGCGCTTAGCGAGATAGGTACACATGGCTTTCAGCCCCTGTTACATCTGTAACAGCCGCCTGTAAAAACCGTTGTTTCTCAATTATTTCCTAGGCTTTTCAATAGCCTAGGGAGAATGGTGCCCAGAAGAGGACTCGAACCTCCACGACCTTGCGATCGCCAGCACCTGAAGCTGGTGCGTCTACCAATTCCGCCATCTGGGCACGGGGTAGGCCCGCGCCTTTAGGGTAGGGTTCGAATCCTTGTCAACGGCTTTTTTGCGGGGCAAAGGGGCGGTGCACAAAAAATCTGGCGAATAAGGACGGGCATGACGAACAAGCTGGTGACGCTGATCGGCGGCGGGGGTTTCCTGGGCCGCTATGTCGCACGCGAATTGATGCGGGACGGGACGCGGGTTCGGATCGCCCAGCGCGATCCGCGCCAAGCCTATTTCCTGCGCACCCAGGGCGGGCTGGGCCAGACCCAGTTCGTCGCGGCTGATATCGCCCGGCCGGAGACGGTGGCGCGCGCGGTCGAGGGTGCTGATGCGGTCGTCAACCTGGTCGGCGTGATGGGCGGCAATATGCAAGCCATCCATGTCGAGGGCGCGCGCGCCGTGGCGGAAGCCGCGCACAAGGCCGGGGCCGGGGCGCTGGTCCATGTCTCGGCGATCGGCGCGGATGAGAATGGCGCCGCCGCCTATGCCCGGTCCAAGGGGCAGGGCGAGGCCGCGGTGCGCCAGGCTTTCCCGAACGCCACCATCCTGCGCCCGTCGATCGTGTTCGGGCGCGAGGATCAGTTCGTGAACCGCTTTGCCGGCATGGTGTCGGCGCCGGTGGTGCCGATCCTGCGCGCGGGGGTGAAGTTCCAGCCGGTGTTCGCGGGCGATGTCGGCGAAGCGGTCGCCCATGCGCTGCGCGATGCCGAGGCGCATGGCGGCAAGACCTATGAGCTGGGCGGGCCGGATGTCCTGTCGATGGGCGAGCTGATTCGCTGGATCGCCCAGACGCTGGGCCGCAAGCCCAGCTTCGTCGAGTTGCCCGACTTTGCCGGGGCGCTGCTGGCGCGCCTGCCGGGTTCGCCGATCAGTTGGGACCAGTGGCTGATGCTGCAAGCGGACAATGTCGTGGCCGCGGGCGCGCAGGGCCTAGCCGAGCTGGGCGTGACGGCTGCCCCGCTGGCGACGGTCGCGCCGGACTATCTGATCCGTTTCCGCAAGGCGGGCCGGTTCGGGCGACGGGCGGAGACGCTGGCGGCCTGAGCCGTCCCACCTTAACAGTCTTTATCATTTCGCTGACAGCCCCGTCGCCCTATGGCGGCGGGGCTGTTTTAGCATTTGGGGACTCGCGTGAACGACCTGATAGCCGCCATCATCCTTGGAATCGTCGAGGGCGTGACCGAATTCCTGCCGGTGTCCTCCACCGGCCACCTGATCCTGGCGGGCGCTTTGCTCGGTTATGACGATGCGCGCTGGCAGATGTTCAACATCGTCATCCAGCTGGGCGCGATCCTAGCCGTCGTCGTCCTCTATTGGCGGACCTTCTGGACGGTGATGACGGGCCTGGCCAAGCGCGACCCCGGTTCGATCCGCTTCGTGCGCAACCTGCTGATCGCCTTCATTCCAGCCGCCGTGATCGGCGTGTTGGCGAAAAAGCATATCGAGGCGCTGCTGCTCCAGCCCAAGGTCGTAGCGGTCGCGCTGATCGTTGGCGGCATCGTGATCCTGGTCATCGAGCGGCTGGTGAAGCCCGGCAATACGCGCGGCATCGCGGCGGTCCCGGCCAAGACGGCACTGGGCGTCGGCTTCCTCCAGTGTCTGGCGATGATTCCGGGCGTCAGCCGTTCGGGTGCGACGATCCTGGGCGCACTGACCCTGGGCGTCGAGCGGCGCACGGCGGCGGAGTTCAGCTTCTTTCTCGCCATTCCCACCATGCTGGGCGCGAGCGTCGTCGAGACGGCGGGGCATATGGATGCCATGCGCGCCGGGAACAGCGTCGGGCCGATCGAGATCGCGATCGGCTTCGTCGTGGCCTTCATCGTCGCCTTGCTGGTCGTGCGCTGGTTCGTCGGCATCGTCGGCAAGCATGGCTTCGGGCCGTTCGCCTGGTATCGAATCGTCGCGGGCAGTATCGCGCTGGCCCTGTTGACCCTGCATTGATATCAAATCGGACCTATTTATCTGCGGGTCGGTCGCAATAAGGCGGCTGGCCCGCTATAATCGTTGTTAAATAAGACAGGTATGCTGTCGTATCTGTCGATTTGGCAGTGACAAGACGGTGTTCGCGCAATATCCGCATCTTCGGAGGCGCATATGGCGAACGATTCTATGCTGAAGTTTGTAGGCCGCAATCAGGCCTATCCGGCCAAGCGGGCCGCGGAGACCCGCGCGGAGGATTTCCGCGAGATCGCCGAGCGTTATGCGCCACCGGCGGCGGAGGATCAGGCGGGGCGATGCTCGCAATGCGGCGTACCCTATTGCTCGGTCCATTGCCCGCTGCACAACCATATCCCCGACTGGCTGCGCCTGACCGCCGAGGGGCGGTTGCGCGAAGCCTATGAGCTCTCGAACAGCACCTCGACCATGCCGGAGATTTGCGGCCGCATCTGCCCGCAGGACCGGCTGTGCGAGGGCAATTGCGTCATCGAGTTTTCGGGCCACGGCGCGGTCACGATCGGCTCGGTCGAAAAGTTCATCACCGACACCGCCTGGGAAGAGGGCTGGGTCGAACCGCTGGTCCCCGGACCCGCGCGGGGCCAGTCGGTCGCGGTGATCGGCGCGGGGCCTGCGGGCCTGACGGCGGCCGAATATCTGCGCGTCTCGGGCTATGAGGTTCACGTCTATGACCGGCACGACCGGGCGGGCGGGCTGCTGACCTATGGCATCCCCGGCTTCAAGCTGGAAAAGCCCGTCGTCATGCGCCGGGTCGAGCGGCTGAAAGCGGGCGGCATCGTCTTCCATGAAGGCTTTGCGGTCGGCGAGGATGCGACGCTGGAGGAGCTGCGCCGTCGTCATGACGCGGTGCTGATCGCGACCGGCGTGTACAAGGCGCGCAATGTCGAGGTGGACGGTGCGGGCGCGAACGGCGTGATCGCCGCGCTCGACTATCTGACCGCCTCCAACCGCAAGAGCTTCGGCGACACGGTCGAGGCGTTCGAGAACGGCTCGCTCAATGCCGAAGGCAAGAATGTCGTCGTGATCGGCGGCGGCGATACCGCGATGGACTGCGTGCGCACCGCGATCCGCCAGGGCGCCAAGTCGGTGAAGTGTCTTTATCGCCGCGACCGCGCCAACATGCCGGGCTCGCAGCGCGAGGTCGCCAATGCGGAAGAAGAGGGCGCCGAGTTCGTCTGGCTCTCCGCGCCTTTGGGTTTCGAGGGTGGCGAGACGGTGACGGGCGTGCGTGCCGCCAAGATGCGCCTGGGTGCTCCCGACGCCAGCGGCCGCCGCGCGCCGGAGGCGGAGCCGGGTGCCGACCATCTGCTGGAGGCCGACATGGTCATAAAGGCGCTGGGCTTCGATGCAGAGGACCTGCCGAGCCTGTTCGGCACGGCGGAACTGGGCGTCAGCCGCTGGGGCACGGTGCTGGTCGATGGCCGCACGCTGATGACCAGCCTGGACGGCGTGTTCGCGGCGGGTGACATCGTGCGCGGCGCGTCGCTGGTGGTGTGGGCGATCCGCGACGGGCGGGACGTGGCGCAGGCGATGCACAAGTGGCTGAAGGCGCGCGCCAAGACCGCCCAGCGTGAAAAGGTGGCCGCATGATGCGCCGTCTCGCTTTCCTCATGCTGCTGGTCGCCGCGCCGGTCGGGGCCCAGACTGCACCTGCACCCGCGACGACGCCCGATGCGGGTGGACGGATCGAAACCGCGCGGGCGCTGGTCGCCAAGCTCAACCTCGACAAGACGCTCGATCTGCAGTTTTCGAGCCTTATGCCGCTGATCGCGAACAATATGGTGACCGCGTTGCAGGGCGATCCCGCCATTCCGCAGGCGCTGAAGGATCGGCTGACGACGGCCGAGACCCGTCGCCAGGTCGGTGAGATCGCGACGGAGGAAATGATGGCCGCGTTTCGCGCGCGCTATCCCGATATCGCCGAGGCGGCGGCCGAGGAATATCGCCGCAACTTCTCCGAGGCCGAGTTGAAGGCGATCGTCGCGTTTTACGACTCGCCGACCGGCCGGCGGCTGCTCCAGCTGCAACCGCAATTGCAGCAGCGTCTGGCCGAAGCGGGCCGTGCGATCGGACAGCAGGCGGGCATGGCCGCCTTCCCCAAGATCCGCGCGCGGATCGAGGCGCTGGGCGGGGCCAAGGGCACGAAGTGATGCTGGCGGGCGGCCTCGGGGCGATGGCCTTGATGCTGGGCGGCGCGATGCAGGCCGCGCCGGTCGGTGAGGCGGCCTCGCGCCCGGCTGCGCTGACGCTCGCGCGGTTGCTCTATCCGGAGGCGCTGGTCGTCAAGGCGGCTGGCACCGATGCCATGGTGGCGCAACTGCTTGCGAGCGATCCGAGGATGAAGGCGCGCGAGGATCGGCATCCCGGCATCGTCCGGGCGATGGCCCAGGCGGTACAGCCGCTGCGGGTACGCTCGATGCGGGAACGGATGCCCGTCCTGTGGCAGCATCAGGCGGCGATCTTTGGTGCGGCGTTCTCCGAGCCTGAGCTGGCGACGCTGAACCGCTTCTACGCTTCGCCCCCGGGCCAAGCGCTGGTCGCGACGATGCAGGGCGGCACGGTGCCGCCGAATGAGACGATTCCGGCCGGGCTGGTCGATCGTGTCCGGGCGCTGCGGCCCCGGACCGAGGAGACGGTCCTGACCTGGATGATGGAAGAACAGCCCTGGGAATGGGGCGAAACGGAAAAGGCCGTGGCGGGGGTGATGACCCGGTTCGGTGAGAGCGGAGAATGACGATGGACCAGCGCCAATATCTCGCCGAGCATGGCATGTACCGCCCCGAGTTCGAGGGCGACGCGTGCGGCGTCGGCATGGTCGCGGCCACCGATGGCCAGCCCTCGCGCCGGGTCGTCCAGTCGGCGATCGACGCGCTGAAGGCCGTGTGGCACCGCGGCGCGGTAGATGCCGATGGCAAGACCGGCGACGGTGCGGGTCTGCACGTCGACCTGCCGCACCGCTTCTTCGACGATGCGATCGCCGCCTCGGGGCACAAGGTGCTGCCCAACCGGCTCGCGGTCGGCATGATCTTCATGCCGCGCACCGATCTGGGCGCGCAGGAAACCTGCCGCACCATCGTCGAGAGCGTCATCATCGAGGCGGGCTATACTATCTATGGCTGGCGCCAGGTGCCGGTCGACGTGTCGGTCATCGGCATGAAGGCGCAGGCGACCCGGCCTGAGATCGAGCAGATCATGATCGCCGGGCCGATGCCCGACGAGGTCGATGCCGCCGAGTTCGAGAAGAACCTGTATCTGATCCGCCGTCGCATCGAAAAGCGCGTGATCGCGGCGCAGATCAGCGGCTTCTATATCTGTTCGCTGTCCTGCCGTTCGATCATCTACAAGGGGCTGTTTCTGGCCGAGAGCCTGTCGGTCTTCTATCCCGACCTGCAGGACCACCGGTTCGAGAGCCGCGTGGCGATCTTCCACCAGCGTTATTCGACCAACACCTTCCCGCAATGGTGGCTGGCGCAGCCCTTCCGCTGCCTGGCGCATAACGGCGAGATCAACACGATCCGTGGCAACAAGAACTGGATGCTCAGCCACGAGATCCGCATGGCCTCGATCGCCTTCGGCGACAATTCGGAGGACATCAAGCCGGTGATCCCGGCGGGCGCGTCCGACACCGCCGCGCTCGACGCGGTGTTCGAGGCGATCTGCCGGTCGGGCCGCGATGCGCCGACCGCCAAGCTGATGCTGGTGCCCGAGGCGTGGCAGAAGGACCTCGATACGCCCAAGGCGCATGCCGAGATGTACCAGTATCTCGCCAGCGTCATGGAGCCGTGGGACGGCCCGGCCGCCCTCGCCATGACCGATGGCCGCTGGGCGGTGGCGGGCATGGACCGCAACGCGCTGCGCCCGCTTCGCTATACGCTGACCGCCGATGGCCTGCTGATCGTGGGCTCGGAGAGCGGGATGGTCGTGGTCCCCGAAGCCACCATCACCGCCAAGGGCCGTCTGGGGCCGGGGCAGATGATCGCCGTCGATCTGGCCGAGGGCAAGCTCTACGACGACCGCGCGATCAAGGACCAGATCTCGGGCGAGCAGGACTATGCCGCGATGATCGGCGAGTTCCTGACCATGGACCAGCTGCCCCAGCCGTCCGAGGGCGAAGCGCTGGTGCGGATGCCGCGGGCTGAGATGCTGCGCCGTCAGGTCGCGGCGGGCCAGACCATGGAGGATATGGAGCTGATCCTGTCGCCCATGGCCGAGGGGGGCAAGGAAGCCATCGGCTCGATGGGTGACGATACGCCGCTGGCGGTCATCTCCGACAAGCCGCGCCTGATCAGCCAGTTCTTCCGCCAGAATTTCAGCCAGGTGACGAACCCGCCGATCGACAGCTTGCGCGAACGCTATGTGATGTCGCTCAAGACCCGGTTCGGCAATCTCGCCAACATCCTGGACACCGAGGACCGGCGCGAGCGCGTGCTGGTGCTGCCATCCCCGGTCCTGACCGGCGCGGACTGGCACCGGCTCAAGGCGCATTTCGGCCGTTCGGCGGCGGAGATCGACTGCACCTTCGAGGCCGATGGTGGTCCCGACCGCCTGCGGGCCGCGATCCAGCGTATCCGCAACCAGGCCGAACAGGCGGTGCGCGAGGGCCGGTCCGAGCTGTTCCTGACCGACGAGCATGTCTCCGAAGGCCGTGTCGCGATCGCGGGCGTGCTGGCGGCGGCGGCGGTGCACACGCATCTCGTCCGTCGGGGCCTGCGCAGCTATGCGTCGATCAACGTGCGCTCGGCCGAGTGCCTCGACACCCATTATTATGCGGTGCTGATCGGCGTCGGCGCGACCACGGTGAACGCCTATCTGGCCGAAGCCGCGATCGTCGATCGTCATGGGCGGGGCCTGTTTGGTGACATGAGCATCGAACAATGCCTGACCAACCATCGCACCGCGATCGAGGATGGCCTGCTTAAGATCATGGCGAAGATGGGGATCGCGGTGATCTCCAGCTATCGTGGCGGCTACAACTTCGAGGCGGTCGGCCTGTCCCGCGCGCTGGTCAACGACCTGTTCCCCGGCATGCCCGCCAAGATTTCGGGCGAGGGTTACAACTCGCTCCATTACTCGGCGATGGTCCGTCACGAAGCGGCCTGGGACCAGCATGTCGCGACGCTCCCGATCGGCGGCTTCTACCGCCAGCGCGATGGCGGCGAGACGCATGCCTATTCGGCGCAGCTGATGCACCTGTTGCAGACGGCAGTCGCGACCGACAGCTATTCGACCTATCTGCAATTCGCGCGCGGCGTCGGCGACCTGCCGCCGGTTTACTTGCGCGACCTGCTCCAGTTCAACTTCCCCAACGAAGGCGTGCCGGTCGATCAGGTCGAGGCGATCACCGAGATCCGCAAGCGCTTCGTGACGCCGGGCATGTCGCTGGGCGCGCTGAGCCCGGAGGCGCATGAGACGCTGGCGATCGCGATGAACCGGATCGGCGCGAAGGCGGTGTCGGGCGAGGGTGGCGAGGACAAGCTGCGCTACCAGCCCTATGACAATGGCGACAACGCCAACTCGACGATCAAGCAGATCGCGAGCGGCCGCTTCGGCGTGACGGCGGAATATCTGAACGCCTGCGACGAGATCGAGATCAAGGTCGCGCAGGGCGCCAAGCCCGGCGAGGGCGGGCAGCTGCCCGGCTTCAAGGTGACCGAGTTCATCGCCAAGCTGCGCCATGCGACGCCGGGCGTGACCCTCATCTCGCCGCCGCCGCACCACGACATCTACTCGATCGAGGATCTCGCGCAGCTCATCTATGACTGCAAGCAGATCAACCCGCGCGCGCGCGTCTGCGTGAAGCTGGTGTCGTCCGCTGGTATTGGCACGGTCGCTGCGGGCGTGGCCAAGGCGCATGCCGACGTCATCCTGGTCTCGGGCCATGTCGGCGGCACCGGCGCGTCGCCCCAGACCTCGATCAAATATGCCGGGACCCCGTGGGAAATGGGCCTGTCGGAGGTCAACCAGACGCTGACCCTCAACGGCCTGCGCGGGCGTATCCGCCTGCGTGCGGACGGCGGCCTGAAGACCGGCCGCGACATCGTGATCGCGGCGATCCTGGGTGCCGAGGAGTTCGGCATCGGTACGCTGAGCCTCGTGGCGATGGGCTGCATCATGGTGCGCCAGTGCCATAGCAACACCTGCCCGGTCGGCGTCTGCGTGCAGGACGAGCGGCTTCGCGCCAAGTTCACCGGCACGCCGGAAAAGGTCATCAACCTGATGACCTTCATCGCCGAGGAAGTCCGTGACATCCTGGCGCGCTTGGGCGTGCGCTCGCTGGACGAGGTGATCGGGCGGACCGAGCTGCTGCGCCAGGTCAGTCGTGGTGCCGAGCATCTCGACGATCTCGACCTCAACCCGGTGCTGGCCAAGGTCGATGCGACCGATGCCGAGCGGCGGTTCAGCCTGTCGACCTTCCGCAACGAAGTGCCCGACAGCCTGGATGCGCAGATCATCAAGGATGCGAGCGCTGTGTTCTCGCGCGGCGAGAAGATGCAGCTGACCTATTCGGTGCGCAACACGCACCGCGCGGTCGGCACGCGGCTGTCGTCGGAGATCACCCGCAAGTTCGGGATGAGCAAGCTGGCCGACGGGCACGTCACCGTGCGACTGCGCGGGTCGGCGGGCCAGTCGCTGGGCGCGTTCCTGTGCAAGGGCATCACGCTGGAAGTCTTCGGCGACGCCAACGACTATGTCGGCAAGGGCCTGTCGGGCGGCACCATCATCGTGCGGCCTGCGGTCAGCTCGCCGCTGGCCAGCCAGAAGAACACGATCATCGGCAACACGGTACTCTACGGTGCGACCTCGGGCCGTCTGTTCGCGGCGGGCCAGGCGGGCGAGCGTTTCGCGGTCCGCAACTCGGGCGCGGTCGTGGTGGTCGAGGGCTGCGGCGCGAATGGCTGCGAATATATGACCGGCGGCACCGCCGTGGTGCTGGGCGAGGTCGGCGCGAACTTCGGTGCGGGCATGACCGGCGGCATGGCCTTCATCTACGACCCCGAAGAGCGTTTCGCGCGGCGTGCCAACCCCGAGAATATCGTGTGGCAGCGCCTCGCCTCGGCCCATTGGGAAGGCGTGCTGCGCGGCTTGGTCGAAGAACATGCGGCGCGGACCGACAGCAAGTGGTCCAAGGGCCTGCTGGAGGACTGGGACCGGGTGGCCGGACATTTCTGGCAGGTCTGCCCGAAGGAAATGCTGACCCGCCTGGCGCATCCGCTCGACGACAGCGTCGAGGCGGTCGCGGCGGAGTAAGCGAACGATCCTCCCCGGCACGGGGAGGTGGCATCGCGAAGCGATGACGGAGGGGGGCTGGCCGCACCGGACGTCCCTGGCGGCCAGCCCCCTCCACCATGCTGCGTATGGTCCCCCTCCCTTTGCAGGGGAGGAATAGATGGGCCCCATGGATGACATTCCCGTCATCCCCTTAACCCAAATTGCGGAACCGTTCCGCCGCCGTGACGGTTAGGCCGCGATGCAGAATGGGGAGGGCCCGATGACCATCGACCGGCAGAAGATCGAACGAGGGGGATTCATCCTCTTTCTCACACTCATCACCATCGGCCTGCTCGCCGTGGTGTCCAGCTTCCTGGTCGCCCTGCTGTGGGCGGCGCTGGCGGCGATCCTGTTCCGGTCGCTGTTCCAGTGGCTGCTGATCAAGACCGGCGGGCGGCGCAGCCTGGCGGCCGGGCTGACTATGCTGATCATCACCTTTGCGGTGGTGGTGCCGACCCTGGTGATCGGCAGCATGGTCGTCGACCAGGCCTCGGGCGTCTATCTGAAGATGCGCAGTGGCCAGATCGACTTCGCGCAATATTTCCAGCAGGTCCGCGACGCGCTGCCCCAGCGGTTGCGCCAGGCGATGGACAATTCCGGCATCAGCAGTTTCGAGGGGCTGCAGCAGCGCATCTCGCGCACGCTGAGCAGCAGCGTGAGCCAGATCGCGACGCAGGCGCTGTCGATCGGTCGCAACGCCTTTGCCTTTGCACTGACCTTCGGCGTGGGGCTCTATGTCGCCTTCTTCCTGATCCGCGATGGCGATCGGTTGGGGCCCAGCTTCGTGCGCGCCCTGCCGCTCGATCGCAATGTCGCGACGCGGCTGGTCGATACCTTCGTCACGGTGGTGCGCGCGACGATCAAGGGGTCGGTCATCGTCGGGCTGGTGCAGGGTGCGCTGGGTGCGATCACCTTCTGGATCGTCGGGGTGCCCGCCGCGCTCCTCTGGGGTGTGTTGATGGCGATCGCGGCGCTGCTGCCCGCGATCGGTCCGGCGATCATCTGGGGCCCGGTCGCCATCTATCTGCTCGCGACCGGCGCGGTGTGGCAGGGAGTTGTGGTCGTCGCCTCGGGCGTGCTGGTCATCGGGCTGGCCGACAATATCCTGCGCCCCATTCTGGTCGGGCGCGACACCGGTCTGCCCGACTGGATCGTGTTGCTGACCACGCTGGGCGGCATCGAACTGCTGGGACTGAGCGGCATCGTCGTCGGCCCGGTCGCCGCTGCGCTGTTCCTGGCGGGCTGGCGCATCCTGAGCGAGCAGCGGGGCATCTTCCAGCCCGCCGAGCCGTCGAATTGACAGCCATCGGGTCTAAATTCGGACAAGGCGGCGCACGAAGTCTGTTTGCAGCGCAATAATCGCTCCCTATGGTCCGCCGCCGGGCGGGGTCGTGCGGGCCCGTGAAGGGGGATGGGAATGCGAATGCGACCAGGGGTCTGGGTGGCCGTGTCCGGCATGGCCTTGACCCTGGCGGGCTGCGGCGATGGCGGGAATGCGGTCGCGCGCGCGGCGGGGGCCCATGGCGCGACGGTCGAGCTGCCGATCCCCGACGCTTCGCCGCCCGCCCGCACCGGCGCGGCCAAGGCCTCTCGGTCCGACGCGCTGCCCGGCGAGATCGCTGCCAATCCCGGCGCGACCCTTTCGACCATCGGCTTCCCGCAAGGTGGCGCGGGGCTGAGCGATGAGGCCAAGGCGGCGCTCGATCGGGTTGCGGCCGATCCGGCGGTGAAAAGCGGTCGCCTCGTCCTGCGCGGTCATTCGGACAGCGAAGGCGACGACGCGGCCAATCGCATCATGTCGCGCAAACGGGCCGAGGCGGTGCGCGACTATCTGGCGCGCAAAGGGCTGGAGCGCAGCCGGATGAGCGTGATCGCGCTGGGCGAGACCCGCCCCATCGCCCCCAATGCCAAGCCCGACGGCAGCGACGACAGCGCCGGGCGCGCCCGCAACCGCCGGGTCGAGATCGAGCTCGACCGCGCTCCCTGACGTTTGCCGCCGCGCCGTAGCGGAACCACGATCCATCTGAACCGCTGGACCCGCGACAAGAGGTGCAGGAGATGGTGATGAACGGTAAACGCTGGGCAGGGGCGATCGCGGGCGGGCTGGTCGCCGGGCTGGGTATCACCGCGCTGCTGGTGGCGGGCGAGCGGAAAAGCGGTGAGCCTTCCGAACTGGCCCAGCTGGAACGCGCCGCCGCCGCGAAGATCGGCCGCACGCCGCCCCCCGCCGATCAGCGGCCCGACGCGCGCGAACAGGCGGTGGTCCAGGGCGCTCACCTGTTGCTGTCGGTGCTGGCGGGCATGGCCTATGCCGCCGCGACCGATGATGAGGCCGCGATCGTGCCGAGCGGCATCGGCTTCGGCCTGGCCTTTTACACGTTGGCGCATTGGGTGGCGGGCCCGGCGCTGGGTTTGAAGCGGCCGGAGTGGGAAAGCGATGGCAAGACGATCGCGATGCACACGCTCAACCACCTGGTTTTCGGCCTGGCAGTGGCGGGCGGCGCGACGGCGGCGACGCGGGCAAGCTGAGCCTCGACCAGTGGGATAGCGATTGGTTATGGTCGGGCCATGGTTCGTCTCCGTCGCCATGGCCGCGCGTCGCTTTGCCTAGCTCTGATCGTACTGGCGATGCCCGCTTCCGCACAGACGGAGCTGGCGGGCGCGGACATCTATATCGGGACGCTGGAGCGTGACGGTCATGCCATCGTCCTGCGTCGCTGCGATCTGGTGGAGAACCGTTACCTGCTGGAGGACGCGCCCGGCGGTAAGGCGCTGGCTGCGGTGCGAAAGGCGACGCTGCCCGCTTATGGCGAGGTGCTGGCGCACTATGCCGAGCGTGACGGACAGTCGATCCTGCTGGTCGAGAGCGTCGAGCGATTGACGCCGGGCAAGGACTGTCATCTGGGCCGGGCGCTGGAAGATATCGGGCGCGGCGCGGACGCATGGTAAGCGGACCCGCGTCGCGGCCGCCGATTGCCGACCCGGCCATGGCCGCCTAAGGCCGCACCATGGCCAAGGGTGATCGACTGGCGCGGCTGGACGCGCTCCGCGAGGACATGGAACGCGATTATCGCGAGGCGCTGATCGCGGCGTTGCGCATCACGGCGGCGGGCAAATGGGGGCTGTTCGATCACCGGAAGGACCGGGCCGCCCGCGCGGCGGCGGCACCGGTCGTCGCGCAGCTGACCGAGATGGGCGAAGAGATCGACGCGGCGCGGGCGCAGCTCGGCCTGTCGCCCTTTGCGCTCCATGCCGAATTCCTCGCCGCGCGCGGGCCGGTCGGGCCCGAGGCGGTGGGAGAACCGAAACAGGCGCAGGCCTGGCTCGATCGTCTGGCGGCGGAGGGATAAGTATTTCCCTCCCCTGTAAGGGGAGGTGGCAGGGCAAAGCCCTGACGGAGGGGTGTCCACGCTGGCGGTGACACCCCTCCACCATGCTGCGCATGGTCCCCCTCCCCTTGCAGAGGAGGAATATCGCTTACGCCGCCTGCAACGCCTCCATCGCCACGGCGGCGATGTCGTTGCCCAGCTGCTCTACCCGTGCCGGATCGGCGTCCCAGGCGAACATGAAGCGCGCGCCGCCGCCGATGAAGGTATAGAAGCGCCAGCCGCGCGCGCGGAGTCCTTCGAGCACCGGCTCCGGCGCGCTGAGGAACACCGCATTGGCCTCAACCGGGAACATCGGCGCGATGCCGGGCAGCCCCGCGACCCGCGCGGCCAACGCTCGCGCGCAGCCATTCGCATGGGCCGCATTGGTCAGCCACGCTCCGCTGTCGAGCATCCCGATCCACGGCGCGGCCAGAAAGCGCATCTTGGACGCCAGCTGCCCCGCCTGTTTGCAGCGATAGTCGAAATCCTGCGCCAGCACGGGGTCGAAGAACAGGATCGCCTCGCCGACTGCCATGCCGTTCTTGGTGCCGCCGAAGCAGAGGACATCGACGCCCGCGCGCCACGTCATGTCGGCAGGCGAGCAGCCCAGCGCCGCGCAGGCATTGGCGAAGCGTGCCCCGTCCATATGTAGCCGCAGGCCCAGCTCGCGACACACCGCCGACAGGGCGTGGATTTCGGGAATCGTATAGACCTGCCCCGTCTCGGTCGGCTGGGTGATGGTCACCGCGCGCGGCTTGGGGAAATGGATGTCCGACCGGCCGGTGGCTAGCGCGCGCACCGCCTCGGGTGTCAGCTTGCCGTCCTCGGTCTGCGCGACCAGCAGCTTCGATCCATTGGAGAAGAATTCCGGCGCGCCGCACTCGTCGGTCTCGACATGCGCGGAGGCCGAGCAGATGACGCTGTGATAGCTCTGGCACAGTGCCGCCAGCGCCAGCGAATTGGCGGCCGTGCCGTTGAAGGCGAAGAAGACCTCGCACTTGGTCTGGAACAGGGTGCGGAACGCGTCGGCGGCGCGCTCGGTGTAGGGGTCTTCGCCATAGGCCGGGACATAACCCTGATTGGCCTCGGCCATCGCGGCCCAGGCTTCGGGACAGATGCCCGCATAATTGTCGCTGGCAAATTGCTGGGGGGCAGAATGTTGGGGAACCACTGCGCTCATCACAAATCCTTCGTACCTATGACGAGTCGGATGAGGAAAGTGGCGGTTCGTCCCGTTGTTGCCGGTTCGGCCACATCCCTCTCCACGCGGAGAGGCACCACCTTGCCGGGGGGCAGGTTGGTGCCGGACGTTGGCCCGACTCTTGATGCTGGTGGCGCATTAGCGGCCCGTATCGGGATTCGCAAGCGCAGCGAACGGCAAAGCATTGCGCATCGCCCGCGAAAGGTGGAAGCGTATACCCATGAATATCAGGACCTCGCGCCGCGGTAGCAGCGCTCCCACCATCAGCGATGTCGCGCGCGCCGCCGGCGTGTCGCTGATGACCGTGTCGCGCGTCATCAACAACGAAGCCAATGTCCGTCCCACCACCCGCGAAAAGGTCGAGGCGGCGATCGCGCAGCTGAACTACGCGCCCAACCCCGCCGCGCGCAGCCTGGCGGGCGCGGCGCAGATCCGCATCGGCATGCTCTACAGCAATCCCAGCCAGGGCTTCCTGAGCGAATTCCTGCTCGGCACGCTCGACCAGGCATCGCGGCTGGACGTGCAGATGGTGGTCGAGAAATGCGAGATCGGCGACCATGAGGTCGAGGTGACGCGCCACCTGATCAAGGGCGGGATCGACGGCGTGATTCTGCCGCCGCCGCTGTGCGAGGCGGAGCCCATCCTGTCGCTGTTGCGCGAGGCAGGGGTGCCGACCGTCGTCGTCGCGACCGGCCAGCCGCCCGCCGAGATGCCCGACACCGCGATGGCGGTGCAGATCGACGACCGCGCAGCGGCCGAGGAGATGACCCGGCACGTCATGACGCTGGGCCATCGTCGCATCGGCTTTATCTGCGGCAACCCCAATCTGTCGGCGAGTGCCCGGCGGTATGAGGGGTTTCGCGCTGCGCTGGAGGCGGTGGGCGTGCCGTTCGACGAGGATCTGGTCGCGCCGGGGCTCTATACCTATCGCTCGGGGCTCGACGCCGCCGAACGGCTGCTCGACCTGGCAGAGCCGCCGACCGCGATCATCGCGTCGAACGACGATATGGCGGCGGCGACGGTGGCGGTCGCGCATCGCCGGGGGCTGGACGTGCCAAGCGACCTGACGGTTTGCGGGTTCGACGACACCACCCTGTCGACGACGATCTGGCCCGAGCTGACCACCATTCACCAACCGATCGCCGATATGGCACGCGCGGCGGTGGAGATGGCCGCAACCGTCATCCGCCAGAAGAAGCTGGACGCCGCCTCGCACCGGATGCTCGATTACAGCCTGATTCGGCGCCAGTCGGATGCCGCGCCGCGCCGTCGTCCGCGCGGGATTTGACGCAAAGATCGTGCGGGCAGGCCGATCCGGGACGAACCGCATGGCCCGCGCTGCACGGGCGCTTGACGGCGCGATGATTTAAGATAGCGTTACCATTTGAGAGCCGTGTGCATCTGCGCCGGTGACATGACAGAGTCGTACGGATAGGCGAAGACGCGAACCGTACGGATGAGGAGAGGGCCCGAAGTGACCGATACGACCAGGGGTGGGGGCGCCGGAAGCGTCAACCACGGATTCATCGCCGCGATCGTCGTTGTTGCGACCATCGGCGGTTTCATGTTCGGCTATGATTCCGGGGTCATCAACGGCACCCAGAAGGGGCTGGAGGCCGCGTTCGACCTCGGTCGCCTGGGTGTCGGCGTCAATGTTGGTGCGATCCTGGTCGGCTCGGCGATCGGTGCGTTCGGCGCAGGGAGGCTGGCCGACGCGATCGGCCGCCGCAACGTCATGATGCTGGCCGCCGGTCTCTTCTTGGTCAGCGCGCTGCTGGCGGGCGCGGCGAGCAGCTCGGCGATCTTCATCTTCGCGCGCATCATCGGCGGCCTGGGCGTTGGCGCGGCGAGCGTCATCTCGCCCGTCTATATCTCCGAAGTCACCCCGGCCTCGATCCGCGGCCGCTTGTCGAGCGTGCAGCAGGTGATGATCATCACCGGCCTGACCGGCGCCTTCGTCGCCAACTTCGCGCTGGCTCGCTATGCCGGTGGCTCGACCGCCGAGTTCTGGCTGGGCTTCCCGGCGTGGCGCTGGATGTTCTGGCTTCAGGCGATTCCGGCGGCGATCTATTTCCTCGCGCTGACCATCATCCCGGAAAGCCCGCGCTTCCTGGTCGCCAAGGGCCGCGATGCCGAGGCGCACACCGTGTTGACCAAGCTGTTCGGCGAGGCCGAGGCCACCCGCAAGGTGGCGGAGATTCGTGGTTCGCTCGCCAGCGACCAGCACAAGCCCAAGCTGTCCGACCTGATCGACAAGACCACCGGCAAGATCCGCCCGATCCTGTGGGCCGGTATCGGCCTGGCGGTGTTCCAGCAGCTCGTCGGCATCAACGTCGTCTTCTATTATGGCGCGACCCTGTGGGAAGCGGTCGGCTTCTCGGAGGATTACGCGCTCCAGACCAACATCCTGTCGGGCGTGCTGTCGATCGCGGCCTGCCTGTTCACCATCGCGACCGTCGACAAGATCGGCCGCAAGCCGCTGCTGCTGATCGGTTCGGCGGGCATGGCGGTGACGCTGGCGATCGTCGCCTATGCCTTCTCGACCGCCGTCACCGGCGCGAACGGCGCGGTGTCGCTGCCCGGCAATAACGGCGTGATCGCGCTGGTCGCCGCCAACCTCTACGTCATCTTCTTCAACGCCAGCTGGGGACCGGTGATGTGGGTCATGCTGGGCGAGATGTTCCCGAACCAGATTCGCGGATCGGGGCTGGCCGTCTCGGGCTTTGCCCAGTGGATCGCCAATGCCGCCATCTCGGTCAGCTTCCCGGCGCTGGCCGTGTCGCCGGGCCTGAGCGTGACCTATTTCGGGTACGCCTTCTTTGCGGCGGTGTCGTTCTTCTTCGTCCGCGCCATGGTCAACGAGACGCGTGGCCGCGAGCTGGAAGACATGGCGGGCTGATCGTCCTGATCTTCGAACGCCTGACAGGCCCGCTTCCCCATGGGAGGCGGGCCTTTTCTTTGCGAAATCCCGGCCGCAAGCCCCGGCCGCCGCTCGGGCGGAACGGAGAAGGGGGGAGGGTGCCTTAGCGCCCCGCCTGGATCAGGATCGAGTCGGACGGCAACAGCCGGTCCATGAAGGGCAGCATGGCCGCACCGATGGCGGGGGCGTCCTG
>NZ_LDTE01000133.1 GCF_001476905.1 Sphingomonas sanguinis
TTTCTGCCGTCTCAAGGACTTCCGCCGTGTCGCTACCCGCTACGATAAACTCGCC
Source organism: Sphingomonas sanguinis (assembly GCF_001476905.1). Taxonomy (GTDB): domain Bacteria; phylum Pseudomonadota; class Alphaproteobacteria; order Sphingomonadales; family Sphingomonadaceae; genus Sphingomonas; species Sphingomonas sanguinis_B. The sequence continues at coordinate 56 of NZ_LDTE01000133.1, forward strand.
GTCAACTTCCTCTCAGGCGTCGCCATCGCAACCGCGCTCGCATTCTGGCTCTGATTGAGTCTCAGCCCTAGGGCCGGGAACAGGCGATCCGCTCTCGAGAATCGAGATGGCGGTGTTGCGCCTGAAGCAACTCGAAAAGAAACGCAGCGCGCCGCGAGAGCGCTTCGCGTTGCTCGATTTCGACCAGGCCGAGCGTGACCCGCACCGGGCCGAGCGCGCGCGCAAACTCGCAGCTGACAATGCCATCGTGATTCTCTGGCAACGGCCCTGTTTTGAGGCCGTGCTGCTTCGCCATTTGGAAGGCAAGGCGGCGCATCGCCCGCCTGACACGCCAGGGGCGGTGAAGGCGTTGCAAAAGGAATGGGCGGGGTATGAGAAACCAATGACGCGCGCCAACCTCGCGAAGCGCATCGATTTGGCCGCGGTGCTTCGTGCGGCAGGCGTGGAGCCCGATTTGACCGCGATGCTACGGTGCATCGGTCTGATTGTCGATCGAGGGTAAAAATGGTGTCGTGATCTTCGACCATCCTACGTGCAGCGTCGCCAGACCTAAACGGAGAGTTTTCAATGCGAGACGGAGCAGTAACATCGCTGGATGAAGCCACTAAAGAGCGGTATATTCCATTCTCCATAGACCGCTACCGCGCTCTGCCACTCGCCATCCTGCGCCAGACCGGCCCGAACATCGCCGGCAAAACTCTCACATGTTCAGTTGCTTACCACGTTCATAAAGTAAATTCTGTTGGGCATGA
>NZ_LDTE01000134.1 GCF_001476905.1 Sphingomonas sanguinis
GGAGGGGTTTGGGGAGGGCAGGGTGTCTCACCGAGCTTGTCGCCTGTGGCTTTCCCTCCCTCATCCCCTCCCGTTTACGGGAGGGGAGCGGCCAGACGAGACGTTTGAACAAAAAATGGGCAGCGGTCCTTGTCGAACCGCCGCCCTGTCCGTCAAACCGAAAGCCGCGCGTTACGCCGCCTTCAAATCCTCGAAATCATCGACGTCGTGGTGATCCATCCGCTCGCCCTTCATCAGGCGGCGGGGCGCGCTCTTGTACATCTTGAAGTCGTTGAACGGGTCGGTGACGATCTTCGTCGCCCAGACGAGACCCGTTTCCAGATCGCGCTGCGCCCAGAGCTGCATCACGCGCACAAAGATCGCGCTAATGCCCAGGCCCAGCCAGCCGATGCCGACATGGCGCAGATAGCCCATGAAGCCGTCTGGATATTCCAGCGTGCCGAACAATGTCGGCTGGACCAGCAGCACCACCGGGATCGCGCCCCAAATGCCCATCAGCACGTATTTGCGGGCCAGGTTATAGCCGACCTTGATCTCTTCCTTATGCTCATGCGTGGCCTTGTTCACATGGTCATAGCCCTTTGGCTCGAAGAAGAAATGCCCGGCCTGGCGGCTGGTCATCGCCACGCCCCAAGCAAGCAGGCTGGCGACCGCCGGGTCGATGAACAGCAGGACATAGGCAGTTAGGAAGGTGCAGGCGCTGACAAAGTGCAGGCTCTGGTTGACTAGGCTGTGATGATAATAGCGATGATCGTCCCACCGCTGTTCGGCGAGCTGCGCGCGAAAACCAGTCATTGGACATGTCCTTGGGCGGAAGGCTGGCGCTTCGCGAAGCGGACCAGCGAGAAATGGCCGAGCGGGGGCAGGGGGCGGCTTTCGACCAGCTCGACATCGCCGCGCGTCGCCGCCCAGTCGGTATAGCGATCGAACGGGAAGTCGGTGCGGAAGCCCAGCCGGCTGGTGATCGGCATCAGGGTCTTTTCGATCCGACCGCGAAGCCCGTCGCCCGCGCCGACGCGCGTGGTGATGACGATCTCGCCGCCGGGACGACAGATACGCGCGAACTCGTCCAGCGCCTTTTCCGGGTTGGGCACGGCGGTGATGACATATTGCGCGACCACCACGTCGAAGCTGTTGTCGGCGAATTGCAGCGCCTCGGCATCGCCGTACGCGATTTGCTCGACATGGGTCAGCTTGCCGTGACGCACCCGCTCGCGCGCTTTGTCCAGCATCGGCTCGGACAGGTCGACGCCGATGATGCGGTTCGCCCGCGAATATTGGGGCAGCGAAATACCGGTGCCGACCCCCACCTCGATGATGCGGCCACCGATGCGTTCGGCGGCGACGATGGCGGCGGAGCGACCCTTTTTGAAAACGGGGCCGAAGACCAGATCATAGACAGGCGACCAGCGATCATAGGCCTTGGTGACGCTGGCTGTACTCATCTGTGTTGCCATCGAAGGGGCATCCCGTTGAACGACGATGCGACCCCTGTTCGCAGCAGGCGGTGACAGTTTCACGACAAATGACGCGGTACGTGCGAGATTTTCGCAATAGCGCCATCAATATGTCATCGATCGTGCATGAATTTGTCGTATCCTGGAGATAGTAGTTACTCTGGGTATCGCTGTCTGAAAGAGATTTGGCGGCCTGTATTGGTGCATGACTTGTAAGATGCGCCAATCCATTAACTTGTAGAAGCGTCTGCCGATCCTCAAGATTCTGCAGATGGACCGGATATTGCACGGCGATGAGGTTTTGCGTTCCGATGCCGGTGCACATGGGTCCGGGGCGGGGGCGCGATGCCAAGGCGTCGCGCGCCAGGGTGGTGAAAATTCCCCAGACTGTTGGCGCTCTATGCCATAATACGGCAGAATCTGCGACAGCGCATTTTCCTAAATGGCTGAAAATAAACAAATCTAGTGTGTGGCACGAGTAATGCAGTAACTCACATGCCGGGGTGATCCGGCGCCAGGGAGTTACCACCATGTTGCTGTCGTTGCTGCTGACATCGGCCTTAGCCGCCACTTCGCCGGTCCGGGACGCACCGCCGACCACCGTTACGCTCGATACCGTGGCGGTCGTCACCCGCTCCGGCGCGGCCCCCGCCGCCGCGACCCCCACCCGCTACTGCATCGTCGAGGCTCTGACCGGAACGCGCATCCGCACCAGGGTCTGCCACACGGCGGACGAATGGATCGCCAGCGAAGGCGAAGTCCCGACCGGCCGCATCACGCGCCGCTGATCCCCCGTCCTTTTACGCCTTTCGGAGAATTGCCATGATGTTCGCTCTGCTTGCCGCCGCTGCTGCCCTGTCCACGCCATTGCCGCGTGACGAGGTCGTCAAGCCCGCCGCTACCCCCGCCGCGACCTCTGCCGAGGTGTCCGCGCTGCCCACCGCGCCCGATCCCAAGACGACCCGCTACTGCTTCCTGAACGTCGAGGAAGACCACATCATGCGCGGCAAGGTCTGCAAGACGCGCGCCCAGTGGCGCTGGCAGGGTATCGACCCGCTGAACTATATCGGCCGCAACAAGTGAGGGAAAAGGGTGGGGGCCGCACCCACAGGGCGGCCCCGCCCGCCGCGCGTCAGGTCAGATCGCGCGAATAGACATTATAGGTCTTGTTGACGTCGCTTTTGATCGTTTCGGCGATCGAGCGCATCCCCTGATTGTCGTCGAGAATCCAGCCGATCTCGCCGCGCGACGCGCCATAATGCTCGACCGAGGCGCGGCGGATATATTCGATCATCATGAAGGCCAGCTGGCTGGCCATGCGCGACGACTGGAGTTCCTTGACCACGCCCATCAGCGGCACGCGCATCGTGCGCACCTTTGGACGGCGCAGCCACAGTAGCAACTTGGCCCAGCCGAAGGGCAGCAGACTGCCCTTGAGCGGCTTGATTGCCTCGTTGAGGTCGGGCAGCGTGATCATGAACGCCACCGGCTTGCCGTCCAGCTCGGCAATGCGGATCAGGTCGTTGAACACGATCGGCTTCAGCTTGACGCCGACATCCTTGATCTCGGGCGGGGTGAGCGGGATGAAGCCCCAGTTATCCGACCACGCATCGTTCAGGATGCTCAGGATGATCGCGGCCTCTTCCTCGAACTTGGCCTTGTTCACCTCACGCACGCGGATGCGTTCGTTCTTCTCACCCGACTTGATGATGCGCTGAACGATCGGCGGAAATTCCTGCGTGATGTCGAGCTCATAGGTGAAGAGCTGCTTGATGACGCCGTAGCCCGCGCCCTCGATCCAGCCCTGATATTCCGGCCGCGCATGGCCCATCATGATGGTGGGGTCTTGGTCGAAGCCCTGGACCAGCAGGCCCGGCTCTTCCCAGATCGATTGCGAGATGGGCCCGATCGCCCGCGTCATGCCCTGGTCGCGCAGCCAGCCCTCGGCCGCGGCGAGCAGCGCTTGGAACACGTCCTGGTTCACCGCATCCATCAGGCCCCAGAAGCCGACGCCCGGCCCGAAGCCCTTGGACGGGTCCATCTCCAGCGCCAGCGTGTCGAGATGCGCCGAGATGCGTCCGACGACCTTGCCATTCTCTTCCGCCAGGAACAGCTGCGCCTTGGCATGGCTGTACCAGCCATTCTTCTCGGGCGTCAGCAGGCCCAGCGCCTCGCCCTTCAGCGGCGGAACCCAGTGCGGATCGTCGGCGTACAGCGTGAAGGGGAAGTCGACGAACGCCTTGCGGTCGCTTTTCGACGAGATGGGGCGAATGGTGACGGTCATGGGCGTGAGGTCCGGCAGATAATTTCGCGCTCGTTCCTAACCGGCTTGGTCGATCATAGCGAGTGAGGATATCGTCATGGCCTGCCGTGGGAATGCCACCGTGTCGCCACTATATGGGGGCAAAGGATAGACCCATGGAATCGACGCTTTCTTTCGATCGCGGCTCGCACGCGCCTCAGTCCTCGCCCGTCGGGACGTCGCCCACGCGTGTCCCGATCGCGGACGATAAGGCGATGCTGCGCGCCGCCGCCGAACTGACCCGCGACCTGATCGCGCCGCGCCCGGGCCTCTACTGGGCCGACATGGTGGGCAGCGCGCTGGTCGGTTATGCCGCGCTGGCGGTGGCCGTGACGGCGGCGTCGACGGGGGTGATCGTCGTCGCTTCGGTCGTGGCGGTGCTGGCGCTCTACCGCGCGTTGCTGTTCATCCACGAAGTCAGCCATATGAAGCATTCGGCGCTGCCGCGGTTCCGCGAAGGCTGGAACGCGCTGGTCGGCGTGCCGCTGCTGACGCCCGCCTTCATGTATGAGGGGGTTCACAACCTGCACCACGCCAAGACGCGCTATGGCACGGCGGACGATCCCGAATATCTGCCGCTGGCGCTGATGAAGCCATGGACGCTGCCGGTGTTCATCCTGGTGTCCGCGCTGGCGCCGCTGGGCCTGCTGATCCGCTTTGCGATCCTGTCGCCGCTGTCCTGGGTGATCCCCGGCCTGCGCAAGATCGTCGTCGAGCGGTATTCGGCGCTGGCGATCAACCCGCAGTTCCGCCGCCGCATGCCTGAGGGTGAGGCGCTGGTACGTTTCAACCGGACCGATGCGGCAGCGTCGATCTGGGCGATCGCGCTGGTGGCGATGGTCGCGACGGGTGTGATCCCGGTGCGCGGCTTCGCGATCGGCTTTGCGATCGGCTCAGCGGTCGCCGTGCTGAACCAGGTGCGCACACTGGTCGCCCATCTCTGGGAGAATGAGGGCGAGCAGATGACCGTCACGGCCCAGTATCTCGACTCGGTCAACGTGCCGCCGCCCGCGCTGCTTCCGGGGCTGTGGGCACCGGTGGGCCTGCGCTATCATGCGCTGCATCACCTACTGCCGTCGCTGCCCTATCATGCGCTGGGCGAGGCGCACCGCCGGATCAGTGCGGCGCTGACACCGGATTCGCCCTATCACAAGGCGAGCTACAAGGGCCTGCCGGGCCTGGTCGCCAAGATCGGGCTAAGCACGATGCGCCGGGGCAAGTGATCCCCAAATGGTGAGGGCCTTACGCCCTCACTCCTCGGTACGGAACAGCACGGCCTCGCCGATCAGGAAGAACAACAGGATCGGGGCCCAGGCAGCGAGGAAGGGTGGGTAAGCCCCCAGATCGCCCATCGCCATCGAGAAATTGTCGGCGACGAAATAGGCGAAGCCCAGCGCCATGCCGATGACGGCACGGACGAACAGCTTGCCCGAGCGCGCGATGCCAAACGCCGCGACCGCGCCCAGCAGCGGCATCAGCATCGCCGACATCGGTGCGGACAGCTTGTGCCAGAGCGACCCCTCCAGCGACTTGGTCGGCCGTCCCGCCTCTTGCAGGTCGGTGATCGCGCTCGACAGCGCGCCGAAGGACAGGCTGTCGGCATTGACGCTGGCCAGGGTGAGCTGCTCCGGGGTTACCCCGCGCCCGACGATCAGCGAAGGATATTGGGTCAGCTTGCCCGATTTCACCTCGAACCGCGTCGCCGGGCCGATCTGCCATCCATCGCCCGCCCGCACGCCGCGCGGGGCGCGCACGATCGCCTGCAGGCTGCCGCCCGCGCGGTCATAGAGCGTCACGCCGCCCAGCTGCGTCTTGGCCCCACGCCCTTGGATGAGATCGACCGAGAGCAGGTCGTCGCCGTCGCGAACCCAGACATTGGCCCGGTCGCCGCTATCGATGGGCAGGGGGCCATATTGCACCTTCTGCCAGGCCGACAGCGTCGCGCTGGCGCGCGGCACGATCCGGTCGTTGAAGGCGAAGCTGAAGGCCGCCACGCCCGCGCTGGCGATCAGCAGGGGGGCGAGCACCTGATGCGCCGACATGCCCGCCGCCTTCAGCGCGATGACCTCCGAATTCTGGTTCATCGTGAAGAAGGTCAGGATCGTGCCGAGCAGCACCGAGAAGGGCAGCAGGAACGAAACGATCTGCGGCAGGCGCAGCGAGACATAGCGCCACACCTGCGCCTGGCCGTTGCCGGGCGCGGCCAGCACCGCACCGGACTCGCTCAGCACGTCGAGCGTCTGGAGCACCAGCGCCACCGCGAACAGGATGGCGAAGGTGCGGACCAGGAACATCTTCGCCATGTAGATGGCGATCGTCTTCGACGGGAAAATGTTGGACAGGCTCATGCCGTATAGGCCTTTTTACGGCGGCGGCCGGGTATCCAGCGACCGATCGCCTTGGCCAGCTTCGCCACCCCGCGCTCCAGCGCACCGATCGGCTGGCCGCCGGGCACATAGGCGGTGACATAATACATCCACAGGACCAGCCCCGCGAATACCGCGAAGGGCCCCCATAGCGCCAGGATCGGGTTCACCCGCCCCAGCGCGCCGATATCGGCGGCATATTGGTTCACCTTGAAATAAGTGACCAGCATCACGATCGACAGGAACACGCCCAGTGCCGAGGTCGATCGCTTCGGGGGTATGCCCAGCGATACCGCGAGCAGGGGTAGCAGGAACATCGTCACCACCTCGACCACGCGGAAGTGGAACTCGGAGCGGCTGCCGGCGCGTGCCTCGGCACTCTGCGCCTCCTGACCGTGACGGGCCAGCTCGGGCAGGGTGAACTCCAGGTCGCGGCCGCCGCGCTGGCGGAAATTGTCGAACTTGGGCAGGTCGATCGGCAGGTCATGGCTGGAGAAGGTCAGCACGCGGGGTGCCTTGAACTCGGGCCGGTTGTGGATCAGCGTGCCGTTGGTCAGGCGGAAGATGATGACGTTGGGATCGTCGGTCGCCAGGAAGCGCCCGCGCTGCGCCGTCACGCCGATCCAGTCGCCCTTTGACGTGTTGGCGTGGACGAAGATGCCCGACAGGTCGCGGCCATTCTCGCGGCTTTCCTCGATGCGCAGGGTCATGCGGTCGCCCAGATGGGTGAACTCGCCGACCTTGATCGAGGCGCCCAGTGCGCCAGTCCGCAGCTCGTAACGCAGGCCTTCGTAATAATAGCGGGCAACCGGCTGGATATAGCCGACGATCGCGAAGTTCAGCGCCGCCAGCACGATCGCGTACATGTACGGCACGCGCAGCAGCCGGGTATAGCTCATCCCCACGCCGCGCATCACGTCCAACTCGGACGAGGTGGCCAGGCGACGGAAGGCGAGCAGGATGCCCAGCATCAGCCCGATCGGAATGCCCAGCCCCAGATATTCGGGCAGCAGGTTGGCGAGCATCCGCCACACCACGCTGATCGGCCCGCCCTCGGTCGCGACGAACTCGAACAGGCGGCGGATGCGGTCGAGCACCAGCAGCATCGCCGAGATGAGCAGCGTCGCGAACAGCGGCAACGCAATCAACCGGGCCATGTAGCGATCGATGGATTTCATGCGGGGGACTTCATCCGGGGGCCATCACTCGCGCGATAAAACGGCCATGGCTATACGGGGGCGGGCAGGGCGCGTCACCCCTTGTTTGCGCGGGATTCTTCCGGCGTCCGACTTGGCTCAGGCCGCGGCGCAGACCGGCCCCTCGGTCCGCTTCAATGCCGCCGCGACGGCGCGCTCCAGCCCGGCGAGGGTGAAGGGCTTGCGCAACACCTCATGCCCCTCGAACCCGGTTGCCTGCGCATCGCCCGCAAAGCCGGTGACGAACAGCACCGCGACGTCCGGGTGACGCGGGCGCAGCGCGGCGATCAGCTCGGGGCCGGTCAGATGCGGCATGAGCACGTCCGACACGATCAACCGGATGCCCGGATGTCGCGCCAACAGTCCCTCCGCCTCGCGTGGATCGCCACAGGCAATGGGATCGTGGCCCAGCTCGCCCAGCGCTTCCATCGTCGCGGCGAGCACGCGGGGATCATCCTCGACCAGCAGGATGCGCAGCGCCCCCATATCCTCGGCTACATCGGGGGCGGGGGCATCCGGCTCGACGGAGGCGGCCACGGGCCTGGCGATGTGGCGGGGAAAATAGAGGCTGACGGTGGTCCCTTCGCCAGGCGCGGTCTGGATCGTCACGTCGCCGCCCATCTGGCCGACGAGCCCGAAGATCTGGCTTAGGCCGAGGCCCGTGCCCTTGCCTGCGGGCTTGGTGGTGAAGAAGGGCTCGAACACTCGCTCGACGACCTCGGGCGGCATGCCCTCGCCGGTGTCGGTGACCGACAGCAGGACATAATCGCCCGCTCCGCCACGCGGCAGCGTGTCCGCGCCGACCTGCGCCTCGGCGGTGCGGATGGTCAGCTCGCCGCGTCCGTCCATCGCATCGCGGGCATTGACCGCCAGGTTCAGGATGGCATTCTCCATCTGCGTCCGGTCACCGAACAGCATCCAGTCGCTGGTCGCATCCTCGACCGTCACCTTCACGCCGTCGCCCAGCGTCCGGTCGAGCATGTCGCGCATGTCGGCGACCAGCTGGCGCGGGGTGAGGCATTGCGGGGCCAGTGCCTCTTCGCGGCTGAACATCAGCAGGCGGCGGGTCAGCGCGGCGGCGCGGTGCGCACCCTCGGTCGCGCTCTCCAGATGGCGGTGGACATCCTCGTCATTCCCGGAGCGCCGGGCGAGTTCCAGTCCGCCCAGAACGACCGCCAGCATATTGTTGAAATCATGCGCGATACCGCCGGTCAGCTGGCCCAGCGCATCCATCTTCTGCGCCTGGCGGAGCTTGGCTTCCTGCACCTTCAGCTCCTGGGTCGCGGCTTCGACCGCGTCGGCCAGTTCCTCGGCACGGGCGCGTTCGGCGCGGGCCTCGGCATGGGCCTCGGCCCGCTCGCCTACCGCGCGCAGGATCAGCCAGCCGAGCAGGATGCCGCCGAGCACCAGCCCGATCACCAACAGCGCCAGCGCGCCGGCGATCCGGTTGGCGTGGAGCACCGAGTCGCGCGCGGCGGCGCTCCGCTGGTCGAGCAGCACCCGCTCGCCATCGATCAGCGCATCGAGCGTTCGGCCGATCCGCAACAGCGCCTTGGCCTGACCCGCCTGGTAGTAGAGCGCATAGGCCTGTCGATTGCGGTGATAGGTGGTCGACAGCGCGATGGTCGACAATTCCTTGCCACGCACGCCGTAAGCCGCGCGAAGCTGGTCGATCAGCCGCTGTTGCGCGCGATCCTCGACAAGGATGTCGAGCCGGTCGAGCTGCGCGCCCGCCAGGGTCCATTCGTCCGAATAGATCTGGCCCAGCTTGCTGTCGCCCGAGATGACATAGCGACCGAGCGACGCCTCCGACCGGGCGATGGTACCCGCCAGCGTCCGGGCTAGGATCATCACGTCATAGCTGTGCCGCTGCCGCTCCAGCGCGATGTCACGCTCGCGATTGGCATGGCCCAGCGTCAGGATGAGCATGACCAGCGTGACCGCACCGGCCAGCGCCACCGCGATCAGGGCAAGGGTATGCCAGCGGCTCCCCTCTCGCTGATAATCCTGCTCGATCACGGTCGCCACGCTATCCTCGACCAGCAGATATTGCAAAGCGGGCGGAGTGGATCAGCCGATCACGCCCACCGCCTGGCCTGCGGCGCGGAACATGCCCAGCACCGTTTCGATCTGCGCGGGCGTGTGCTCGGCACAGATGGAGCAGCGCAGCAGGAAGGTGCCCGCCGGAGTCGCAGGGGGTCGCGCCATGTTCACATAGAGACCACCGTCGAGCAGCGCCTGCCACATGATGACTGCCTGTTCCTGGTCGTCCAGGATGACCGCGACGATGGCGCTGTCGCAATTCTCGGTGCCCAGGCGGAAGCCCATGTCCTTCAATCCGCCATGCAGCGCGCGCGCGTTCGACCATAGCCGCTCGCGCTTCTCGTGCGCGGTCATCAGCTTGCGGATCGAGGTAGTAGCGGTCGCCACCACCGACGGCGGTAGCGAGGCGGTGAAGATGTACGGACGGCACGCCAGGCGTACCGCCTCGAACTTCGGGTGGTTGGACACCACGAAGCCGCCGACCGTACCGACCGACTTGGAGAAGGTGCCGACGACGAAATCGACCTGGCCTTCCAACCCTTGCGCCTCGTACACGCCGCGCCCGTTGGGGCCGAAAAAGCCCATCGAGTGCGCCTCGTCGACCAGCACCATCGCGCCATGCTTCTTGGCGACGGCGACCATCTCCTTCAGCGGGGCAATGTCGCCCAGCATCGAATAGACGCCCTCCAGCACGACCAGCTTGGCCGGTTCCTTCGGCAGGCGGCCGAGCCGCTTGTCCAGATCCTCGACCGAATTGTGGCGGAAGCGGACGATCTCGGCATTGCCCTGCTGGCAGCCGTCATAGATGGACGCATGGCTGTCGGCGTCGAGGATGACATACTCACCCTTGCCCGCCAGCGTCGAAATGATGCCCAGGTTCGCCATGTACCCGGTCGAAAAGACGATCGCGCCGGTCGTGCCGTAGAATTCGCGCAGCGCCTGTTCGACTTCCATATGGTCGTGGAAGGTGCCGTTGAGCATCCGGCTGCCGTTCGTGCCCGAGCCGAACTGCTCCAGCGCGGTCTTGCCCGCCGCGATCACGTCCGCGTCGAAGGTCATGCCCATATAATTATAGGTGCCGAGCAGGATCGTGTCCTTGCCGCGGATCACGGCCTCGGTCGGCGACTTCACCTGTTCCATCACGATCGCGAAGGGATCGGTGACGCCCGAGTCGAGCAGCTTCTGCCGCTCGGCGATCAGGCCGTCGAACTTGGACAGCAGGTCGTGCTCGGGCGCGATTTCCGGCGCATCGGCGGGAAGGGCGTGGGGCTGGGCAGCGGCTTCGGTCATGTCGGTGTCCGTTTGAAGGCGATCAGGCTTGCTTCAGCTTTTCGACCGCGTCGACCAGCTGGCCGACATTCTCGATCTCGGCCTGCATGTTCATCGTGATGATGATGTCGAACTCGTCCTCGATCGCGGCGACGAAATCCATCACGGTCAGGCTGTCCCACTCCAGATCGCCCTGGAAGGTCGTCGCCTCGGTCAGTGCGACACCCTTCTTGTTGAAGGGCGCGATCTGGGCCGCGACGGTATCGAAAATGGCTTGGCGGTCGCTCATGGTGATCCTTTCAGTCGGGCGCCTAGTGGCACCCAAATGCGGCGGCTTTTCGACCGCGCGTATCTTGCTGCTATAGCAAGCCGTTGGCGCGATACCACCGTGCCGTATCCGCCAGCCCCTTGGCGAGCGGTATGGCGGGTTCCCACAGCGCCGGGTCGGGGCGCAGGGCAGGGTCGGCGGTCCAGTCGGGATGGCAGAGATAGCCGACCCGGTCGGCGGTCAGCTTGGCCCCCTTGCCGCGCAAGGCGCGGTCGATCTTCGCGCCCAGGCTCATCAGTCCCTTGGGCAGATGCAGCGTCATCACCCGCCGCCCGACCGCCGCGCCCATCGCCTGGGCGAGTTCGGCATGGGTCAGAACCTGCCCGTCATCGACCTCCAGCACGGCGCGGGGGCCATCGGTGGCGACCAGCGTGGTCAGCAGCCGGGCGAAATCCTCGACCGCGATCACCGACAGCTTGCCCGGCGGCGGCATGAAGGCGAGGCCGAGTTTGGCGGTGCGGAACACGTCGAGCCATTCGGTATCGTGCGGGCCGTAGATGCCGCTCGGCCGGACGATGGTCCAATCGAGGCCGCTGTCCGTCACCACATCCTCGGCCTGGCGCTTGGACCAGCCATAGACGGACAGGTCGGGTTCGCGCGCCGACAGCGAGGAGACATGGACGAAGCGACGGATGCCCGCCGCCTGCGTCGCCGCGACGATCGCGCGGGTGCCCTCGATATTGCCCGCGACAAAGCCTTCGCGATCGGGGGCGTTCACCACGCCCGCGATGTGCAGCACGGCATCGGCCCCCTCGACCAGCGTGGCGAGACTCTCGGGCTTGTCGAGCGCACCCGCGATCCAGGTGATCCCGGCGCGCGACGGCTGGGCGCGGCGGGTGAGGGCGCGCAAGGTCAGGCCCGAACCGGCGGCACGGTCCACCACCGCGCGACCGACGAAACCGGTCGCCCCCGTGATGGCGACGATCATAGCAGGGCCAGATGGTTGCGATGGATCAGCGCGGCGCGTGGCGCATGACCCAGTATCTCGGCCTGCTGGTCCGATCGCGTGCCGATCAGCGCGCGCGCCTCGGTCGAGTCATATTCGCTGAGGCCGCGAGCGATGGTGCCGTTCGGACCTTCGACAGTGACGAGGTCGCCGCGCGCGAAATGGCCCTGCACGGCGGTCGCCCCGGCCGCGAGCAGGCTGTTGCCCTCCGCCAGCGCCCTGGCCGCGCCCGCATCGACGGTGATGGCCCCGCGCGCGGTCAGGCCGCCCGCCAGCCACGCCTTGCGGGCCGGCGCGCTCTTTTCGGCGACGAAGATGGTGTGGCGGGCGGGGGTCGACAGCGGATGGTCGATCCGGCCCGAGGCGATGGCGAGATGCGCGCCCGCGCTGACCGCGATGCGCGCGGCGGCGATCTTCGACACCATGCCGCCCGATCCCATGCCCGAGGCGGAGCCGCCATCGGCCATGCCGTGGACCGCGTCGATCCGCTCGACCCGCTCGATATGGCGCGCATTCGGGTTGGTGTGCGGGTTGCTGTCGTAGAGCCCATCCACATCGGAGAGCAGCAACACGCCGTTCGCGCCCGCCGCTTGGCCGACCCGCGCGGCGAGCCGGTCATTGTCGCCGAAGCGGATTTCCTCGGTCGCTACGCTGTCATTCTCGTTGATGACCGGCACTACGCCCAAGCCCAGAAGGCGGTTCAGCGTCGCGGCGGCGTTCAGGTAACGGCGGCGATCCTCCAGATCGTCGAGCGTTACCAGCATCTGCGCGGCGGTCAGTCCCTGCCCGTGCAGCAGTTCAGCCCAGGCCTGGCTGAGCGCGATCTGGCCGGTGGCGGCAGCGGCCTGCGCATCCTCCAGGCTTGCGCGGCCCCCCTTGGGCAGGCCCAGGCGACGCGCGCCGAGTGCGATCGCGCCGGACGAGACGATCGCGATTTGCTGCCCGGCGCGTACCCGCGCGGCGATGTCGGCGACCAGTCCCGTCAGCCAGTCGCGACGGACTTCACCCTCGGGCGTGACGAGGAGGGCGGAGCCGACCTTGACGATCAGGCGCTGGCAGGTGGTGGGGGGGAAGATCATCGGGTTGTTTCTAGTGTTGATCGGCAGCGACGGTCTCTGCGAGGCGTCTTGCCCTCCCCCGACCCCTC
>NZ_LDTE01000135.1 GCF_001476905.1 Sphingomonas sanguinis
GGCCCCTCGCCGCCCCGACACATTGGTCCTATTTTCCGGGGCTTATGTCGGGGCGGCGAGGGGCCGTCAGGCCGGAGTTAGCTTGATCAACCGCCCCTGAGAATCGCCGCCATCCTCCAGCACATAGATCGCGCCGTCCGGCCCCTGCTCGACCTCGCGGATGCGGGCACCCATGTCCCATTGGTCGCCCTTGGTGGCGCTGGTGCCATTCAGGTCGACGCGGATCAGCGCTTTGCTCGACAGGCCGCCGATAAAGGCGTCGCCGCGCCACTGGGGGAAGAGCGAGCCCGAATAGATCATCAGCCCGCCCGGCGAGATGACCGGATTCCACCAGACCTTGGGCGCTTCGTAACCGTCACCCGCGCGGTGGTCGGGAATGTCGCTGCCATCATAGTTCGACCCGTTGGATGCGTTGGGCCAGCCATAGTTGCGCCCCGGCAGGATCAGGTTCAGCTCATCGCCGCCCTTGGGCCCCATTTCCTGCTGCCACAAATTGCCTGCGCCATCGAAGGCGATGCCCAGAAGGTTGCGATGGCCATAGGACCAGATGGCGGGGTCGAAGCCTTGCGCGGCCAGCGGATTGCCCGCAGCGGCCTTGCCGTCCGGGGTCAGGCGCAGCACCTTGCCGAGCGTCGCCTTGGGGTCTTGCGCGGGCGTGAACTTCTGGCGGTCGCCCGCGGTGAAGAACAGATACTGGCCGTCGGGCGAGAAGGCGATGCGGCCCGAATAATGACCGTCGCCGGTAACGGCGGGGCTGGCGCCCCAGAGTGTCTCGATACCCGTCAGCTGCGCGGTGCCGTTCGCCTCCTGCAGGCGACCACGCGCCAGCACGACATGTTTGCCGCCGTCGGTCGCGGCCGAATAGCTGAAATAGACCCGGCCGCTCTGCGCGAAGTCGGGGGCGAGGACCACGTCCATCAGGCCGCCCTGGCCCGCCGAATCGACCGCGATCCGCGCGATCGTCTGCCTGGACTGCCCGTCCGTGCTGACCAGCAGCATCCGCCCGTCCTTCTCGGTCACCAGCATCCGCCGGTCGGGCAGGAAGGTCATCGCCCAAGGCGCGTCGAAATCGGCGATGACGGTCCGGCCGAAGGGCTGGCCGTCGACCACCGTCGCAGGCGGGGTGGCGGAGGCCGAGGGCGTCGGTGTGGGCGTGCCGCCCGGCGCGACGGTGACCGGCGGCGTATTGCCCGTCTCGTCAGGTGCAGGCCCATTTCCGGAACAAGCGATCAGCGCCATCGGCAAGGCGGCGAGCAACGACAGTTTCATGATATACTCTCCCGGCGAACCCTGACGGCCCGATGGGCCGCCAACGCCCCAGCATGGATGCTTGTTTCATCCGGGTGAAGCGTGTATAGACTGCGCCATTCTCTTACATCGTCGGGTGAAAGAGGCTGCGGGACGGGTTCCGCGGCACCGATCCGGCACATCTGGAGCTTTCATGGCGGACATCGCCCTTCTGACGCAACTCATCGAACCCGAGGCCAAGGCGCTTGGCTTCGAGCTCGTGCGCGTGAAGATGTATGGCGGCACGTCGGACCCCACGCTGCAGGTGATGGCCGAGCGTCCCGATACGCGCCAGCTCAACATCGACGACTGCGCCGACCTGTCGCGCCGCATCTCGGACGTGATGGACGCGTTGGAGGCCGAGGGCCGCGACCCGATCGACCATGCGTACCGGCTGGAAGTGTCGTCGCCCGGCATCGACCGCCCGCTGACCCGGCTTAAGGACTTCGCCGACTGGGCGGGGCACGAGGCGCGGATCACGCTCGCCGAGAAGCTCAACGGTCGCAAGCAGTTCAAGGGCGATCTCGCCGGGGTCGAGGGCGACAATGTCGTCATCGTCGATGGCGAGGAGGTTCGCCACGAACTGCCCTTCACCGCGATCGAGGACGCCAAGCTCGTCATGACCGACCGGCTGATCGCCGCGACGGTGCCGCTGTCCCTCGATGGCGCGGAAGAAGTTTATTATCAGGATGCGCCCGAACAGGACGGCGCCACCACGGAAGGACGGCACTGATGGCTACCGCCATTTCCGCCAACAAGGCGGAACTGATCGCGATCGCGAATGCGGTCGCCTCGGAAAAGATGATCGACAAGGGCATCGTCATCGAGGCGATGGAGGACGCGATCCAGCGCGCCGCCCGCGCCCGCTACGGTGCCGAGAACGACATCCGCGCGAAGCTCGATCCGAACTCGGGCGACTTGCGTCTGTGGCGCGTCGTCGAGGTGGTCGAGCAGGTCGACGATTATTACAAGCAGATCGACCTGAAGGGTGCCGAGAAGCTGCAAAAGGGCGCCGCGATCGGCGACTTCATCGTCGACCCGCTGCCCCCGATCGAATTCGGCCGCATCGCCGCGCAGGCGGCCAAGCAGGTCATCTTCCAGAAGGTCCGCGACGCCGAGCGCGATCGTCAGTATGACGAGTTCAAGGACCGCCAGGGCGAGATCATCACCGGCGTCGTCAAGCGCGTCGAGTTCGGTCACATCGTCGTCGACCTGGGCCGCGCCGAGGGCGTGATCCGTCGCGACCAGCAGATCCCGCGCGAAGTCGTCCGCGTGAACGACCGCATCCGCTCGCTGATCCTGAACGTCCGCCGCGAGAACCGTGGCCCGCAGATCTTCCTGAGCCGTGCGCACCCCGACTTCATGAAGAAGCTGTTCGCGCAGGAAGTGCCCGAAATCTATGACGGCATCATCGAGATCAAGGCCGCCGCACGCGATCCGGGCAGCCGCGCCAAGATCGGCGTCATCAGCCACGACTCGTCGATCGATCCGGTCGGCGCCTGCGTCGGCATGAAGGGCAGCCGCGTTCAGGCCGTCGTGCAGGAAATGCAGGGCGAGAAGATCGACATCATCCCCTGGTCGCCCGACACCGCGACCTTCGTGGTGAACGCGCTCCAGCCCGCGAATGTCAGCCGCGTCGTGATCGACGAGGAAGAGGACCGTATCGAGGTCGTCGTCCCCGACGACCAGCTCAGCCTCGCCATCGGCCGTCGCGGCCAGAATGTCCGCCTGGCCAGCCAGCTGACCGCCAAGGCGATCGACATCTTGACCGAGGCCGACGCCTCTGAGAAGCGCCAGAAGGAGTTCGTCGCGAATTCCGAGCTGTTCCAGAACGAGCTGGACGTGGACGAGACGCTGGCCCAGCTGCTGGTCGCCGAGGGCTTCGGCGCGCTGGAAGAAGTCGCCTATGTCGAGCTCGACGAGCTGGCCGCGATCGAGGGATTCGACGAGGACCTGGCGCAGGAGCTGCAGAGCCGTGCGCAGGAAGCGCTGGACCGCCGCGAGCAGGCTGCGCGTGACGAGCGTCGTGCCCTGGGCGTCGACGACGCGCTGGCCGAGATGCCGTATCTGACCGAGGCGATGCTGGTCACGCTGGGCAAGGCGGGCGTGAAGACGCTCGACGACCTGGCCGATCTCGCGACCGACGAACTGGTCGAGAAGAAGCGCGCCGAGCCGCGTCGTCGTGGTGACGATACCCCGCGTGCGGCCCCCAAGGGCGGCATCCTGGCCGAATATGGCCTGAGCGACGAGCAGGGTAACGAGATCATCATGGCCGCGCGCGCACACTGGTTCGCCGATGAGGAAGAGCCAGCCACGGACGAAGCGCAGGCGGAGGGCGACGAAGCCTGATGCCGTTCGTCTCGATCCGTCTGGCGGGCACCGCCTCCAAGCAGCAAAAGGCCGAGATCGTCGCCGACGTGACTCGTTCGCTGGTGGAGCGGCTGGGCAAGAACCCGGCCGCCGTCCAGATCGTGATCGAGGAGGTTTCGACCGAAAATTACGGGGCAGGCGGTCAGCTGATCGCCGACCGTGACGCGCCTACCACCACACCCCCGGGAGACGCGCATGCGGAACCGGGACAATGAGCGCGGTGGCGTAAACAGCGCTCCGGCCAGGAAGGGCCGGAGCCCCAGAGAATCGGCGAAGGCCGCCCGCGACTCGATCGACGGGCCGGTCCGCCGCTGCATCCTGTCGGGCGAGCATGACGCGCGCCCGCACCTGATCCGTCTGGCGCTCGCGCCCGACGGGCGGGTGCTGCCCGATGTCCGCGCGAAGGCGCCGGGCCGGGGCGGCTGGATTGGCGTGACTCGCGGCGAGCTGGAAACGGCCATCGCCAAGGGCAAGTTGAAGGGAGCATTGGCGCGCGCGTTCAAGACGGGCGAGTTCACCATCCCCGACGACCTGCCCGACCTGATCACCACCGCGCTGGAGCGCAACGCGCTCGACCGGCTGGGTCTCGAGTCGCGTTCGGGCATGCTCTTGACCGGATCGGACAAGATCGCGACGGCGGCACGCTCGGGTCAACTGCATGCGCTCTATCATGCGTCCGATGCGGGCGATGATGGCTGTCGCAAGCTGGCGCAGGCGTGGCGCGTGGGGTCGGACCGTGAAGGTTCCGATCTCAAGGGGTTGGCACTGCCCGCCACACGCCCCATATTGTCAATGGCGTTGGGCCGCGAAAATGTGGTACACATCGGCCTGACAGATCGTAACGCGGCAAAGCGGGTGAGCGAGGCGCTCGACCGCTGGCTGCATTTTATCGGACCCGACCCTGTGGCAACGCCTTGCGAAACGGCCTCGCAAGGCGCATCGGCGTCCGACATTACCGGTGACCGAACGGCCGTGACCGTACACGAGGATTTTGAGTGAGCGAGACCGACAACGACAAGCCGAAACTCGGAATGCGCCAGCCCCTGGGGCTGAAGCGCACGGTCGAGACCGGCAAGGTGAAGCAGAGCTTCAGCCACGGCCGCTCGAACACCGTGATCGTCGAGACGAAGCGCCGTCGCGTCCTGGGCCCGCAGGGTGGAGCGCCGGAAGCGGCCGCCCCTGCGCCGACCCCGACTCCGGTGGCGGCACCTGCGCCCGCACCGGCCGCCCCGCCGCGCCCCGTGCCGTCGAACGAGACGGCGCAGGAGCGTCAGGCCCGTCTGCTGCGCGAGGCCGAGGAACAGCGCCTCGCCATGCAGGAAGAGATTCGTCGCCGCGAGGACGCCGAGCGTCAGCAGCGCGCCGAGGACGAGCGTGCCCGTGCCGAAGAGCGTGCCCGTGCCGAGGCGGAAGCCAAGGCCGCGCCTGCTCCCGCCCCGGAACCGACGCCCGCTCCTGCTCCGGCCCCCGAGCCCGTTGCGGAAGCGCCGAGCGCGGCTCCGAGCGAGCCGGTCGTCGCGGCCCCGACCATTTCGGTCCAGGCACGTCCCTTCCGCCCGGTCGAGCGTCCGGTGATCCCGGTGCCCGAGCCCAAGGTGGAAGAGCCCAAGGT
>NZ_LDTE01000136.1 GCF_001476905.1 Sphingomonas sanguinis
TTCCCGACCCAAGCCCCCAAGCTGATCGTCGCCATCTCGGTCGACCAGTTTTCGGCCGACCTGTTCGCGCAGTATCGCAACCACTTCACCGGCGGCATGGCTCGCCTGCTGACCGGCGCGGTCTTCCCCTCGGGCTATCAGAGCCATGCCGCGACCGAAACGTGCCCCGGCCACTCGACCATCCTGACCGGCTATCGCCCCGCCCATACCGGAATCATCGCCAACAACTGGGTCGACCAGTCGGTCGGTCGGCCGGACAAGATCGTCTATTGCTCGGAGGACGAGCGCGTTCCCGGCAAGTCCCATACCGACTATGTCGTGTCCGACATGCACCTGAAGGTGCCGACGCTGGGCGAGCGGATGAAGACCGCCGATCCCCGCGTCCGCACCGTCTCGGTCGCGGGCAAGGACCGCGCCGCCGTGATGATGGGCGGCCACAAGATGGACGAGATCTGGTGGTGGGACGGCAAGACCTATGTCTCCTATGCCGGTCGCGCCGTGCCCCCGGTCGTGGAGCGGACCCGCAAGGCGGTCGCCGACCTGATCGCCAAGCCCCAGGCCCCGCTGCCGCTGCCCGGTTTCTGCAAGCCGCTGGACCGCGAAATCACCGTCGGCGGCCAGACACTCGGCACCGGCCGCTTCCAGCGTGCGGCGGGCGACCTAGCCGCCTTCCGCGTGTCGCCTGCCTCCGACGCGGCAGTGCTCGCCATGGCGGCGGGCTTCGTCCAGGACATGAAGCTGGGCCAGGGTCCGCAGACCGACATCCTGTCCGTCGGCCTGTCGGCAACCGACTATATCGGCCATGCGCTGGGCACCCAGGGCACCGAGATGTGCATCCAGATGGCCGAACTGGACCGCTCGCTGGCGGGCTTCTTCGAGGTGCTGGACGCCACCGGCGTCGATTACGAGGTGATGCTGACCGCCGACCACGGTGCGCACGACATGACCGAGCGGCAACAGATCCGCGCCATGCCGATGGAAAGCCATGTCTCGCTGGAAGCCGATACGAAGATCATGTCGGCGGCGGTCGCCAAGCAGCTCGGCCTGCCCGAGAGCCCGCCGGTGCTGATGAGCGCGGAGAGCGACGTCTATATCAACCGCGCCCTGCCCCCCGCGACCCGCGCCAAGGTGCTGGCCGAGGCCAAGCGCCGCTATGAAGCGCAGCCGCAGGTCGCCGCCGCGCTGACCCGCGAGGAAATCGCCGCGACGCCCTGGCCGAAGACGCCGCCGGAAACCTGGACGCTAAAGGAGCGCGCCCGCTCCTCCTACGACCCGGAGCGGTCGGGCGATCTGCTCGTGCTGCTCCGGTCGGGCGTGACCACGATCGAAGAACCCCGCCCCGGCTATGTCGAGACGCATGGCTCGCCCTGGGACTATGATCGCCGCGTGCCGATCCTGTTCTGGCGCAAGGGGATGACCGGGTTCGAGCAGCCGCTGTCGGTCGAGACGGTCGACATCGCCCCGACACTGGCCGCGACGATCGGCTTGCCGATCCCGGGCGTCGATGGCCGCTGCCTGGACCTCGATCCGGGCCCTGCGGATACGTGCAAGAAGTAAGCCCTCTTTCCTCCCCTTGCAGGGGAGGTGGCAGGGCGAAGCCCTGACGGAGGGGTATCACGCTATCGAGACGGTGAAACCCCTCCACCAGCTTCGCTGGTCCCCCTCCCCTTACAGGGGAGGAATTTTGGTTAAGCCCGCTCCACGCGATATTCGATCGGCTTGAAACTGCCCCCATTGGATGCGGGCGCGGAACACGCGGTCAGGCCGATCACCAGGTCCATATGGGCCACGAAGCGGATATGGTCGCCCGGACCGCTCAACGGTGGCAGCACCTCCAGCTTGCCGCTCTTTCCGTCGACGGGCACGTTCATGAAGCAGTTGAACGCCACCGGAATGCGGTCCGGCACCACGCCATAAGGCTCCAGCACCGCCGCGAGATTGCCGAAGCATCCCCGATGGCGCGGCAGGTCGGGATAGAAATGGTCGAAGGTATCGACCGAGCACGGCGTCAGCAGGAAGTCGTGCATCCCGACCGTATCCTCGACGATCTCCAGCATCACCCGCGACCGGTTGGAGTAGAGCTTGTGCCCCTTGGTCAGCCGGATCGTCTCCGCATAGTCGAGCGTCCGCCCTGACGAGATCACCTCGTCCAGATCGTCGGCGTTGAAGGCCAATAGATCGGCGACCTGTCGCCCGCGCGGGTCGATCACGGTCAGGCTGTCCCCCTTGGACAGGCGAAAGGCGTCCCCGCTGCGCGGTGGGATCTCGACGGTCGCAGCGTTCATGCCTTGGCCTCGCCCGGCGCACCCGCATAGTGAAACGGACAGCGCCAGCCCTCCTCGACGACTCGGCCGCTATATTGCCGCGCCTCGCTCATTTCGCCGTGGCGGGCGAGCATGGGATTGCGCGTGCCCGCCAGCGCTTCGTCGCGCATCATGATCTTTTCTCGCATCGTCTCATATTTGCCCTGCGCACGCAGCGTCTCGAACTGGTCGTGCAGGTTGAAGATCATCGCCGGGCGCGGGAAGCGCCGGGCAGGGCGGCTAGCATGGGGATGCAGCCCGACGACGAAAAACGCCTCACCGCCAAAGGACAGCGAGAAATGCGGATCGTCGGGATCGGCGCTGACCCGCTCATCCCAGTCCTGGCCCAGCCAGACATCCTTGTCGGACAGCGATTGGATACGCGCCCATACCGCGCGCTCGAACGCCGCTTCGTCCAGCTCGTCAGGTCCGGCGAAGACGACCGCGAGGCTGCGGAACAGTTGCGGCTCGGCCCGGTAACGCGCAGCAAGGCGGCGCAGGCAGTCGTGAATCCGCAGATCGTCCCAGGCGCTTGCAATGTCGCGGGCGCCCAGGATTTCCAGGGTGCCGCGCGCCATCGCCGCCCTGGCGCCGACGCAAGGAAAATCCGCAGCGGCGATATGATCGCGCAACAAGGCGGCCGACTCCGGCTCGCTCGGATCATGCGCGGGAAATAGGGTGCTGTTATGGTTCGACATCGCCCGGCTGAACGTGCGCCGGACAGCCGCCGTTCCGCGAAAACTGTTTTTCGCCAATATATTGCCGGTCAATGCTCCATTGAATTGATAGAGATCAACATCGCCGTGCGATCCGTTGCCAGTCAGCCGCGCTGCTGGGCCAGTCTGGGCACGTCGATCGATGATTTTGAGATCAACCGGACCGGCGATGGTCGGCGATAATGGAAACCCTGCTGCCACCGTGCACCGCTGACATGGGCAAGCTGGACCATCGCCTGGTTCTCCACCCCCTCGATAATGACCGTGCCGCCCAATTCCCGGATCAGGCCGATCAGATGCCGCAGGCTCTGGGCGACGCCTCCGTCCGTCATGGCCCTGTGGAGGAACAGCGCGTCGACCTTCACCAATGCGGGCATGAGGTCCATCAATTCCCGGATGGTGGTGAAACCCGCGCCGAAATCGTCGAGCGCCAGTGTCGCACCGGCCGCGCGGAGCGCCCGAGCGAAGGCCACCGCTTCATCGAGGCGAAAAATCGGTT
This sequence comes from Sphingomonas sanguinis, assembly GCF_001476905.1. GTDB lineage: Bacteria > Pseudomonadota > Alphaproteobacteria > Sphingomonadales > Sphingomonadaceae > Sphingomonas > Sphingomonas sanguinis_B. Next base: position 3,519 of record NZ_LDTE01000136.1, read on the forward strand.
CGGTCTCGGTAATCTCGACGATCAGCCGGCTGGCGATGTCCGGTCGGTCGGTCAGGTCGCGTAGGATCTGGCGCCACCACCCGCGCAGATGTGCCGAGGTGGCCGAGATGTTGAGCCCCAATGTCGCGGTCGGATCGGCGCGTAGTTCGGCCAGGACGTGATGCGCCATCAGCTTGTCAAAGGCCGACGCCATGCCGAGCCGCTCGAGCGCGGGAAAGATCACGGCCGGGGACAGGCTTTCGCCCTGATCGCCGAACCGCGCCAGCGCTTCGTGATACAGGATGCGGCCGCTGTCACAGCAATCGCACACTGGTTGCCAATGCGGGTTCAACCGCCCGTCGCGCGCGCAGGTAAAGGCATGGGCCACCACCTGCATATCGCTCTTGTAAATCGCGAACCAGCGCTCGCCATGATCGGATCGCATATCGCGCGGCGTGCGGTAGCGCGGGATGTTGAGCGCCTGCCAAGATATCACCGCGTGAACGGCCGCACCCATTTGCCCCGTCACCAGATCGATCGGGATGGGCTCTGCGGTCAGTTGATAGGGAAGGCTGGCCAAGCGGTCGGGGTCGATAGGGCCACCGCTGCGTATGTCCCCCAGGATCAGGAAACGGCCAAAATCGCGCTCCGACTCCACGCGCAGGCCCGCCTGCCGCAGCCGGGTCTGCACATGACCCATGACCAGATCGGCAACAACAACACCCCAGCAAGCCTCGAGCAATTCGAGATTGCTGATCTCGATATGATGAATCGCAGCTGGCAAAGCACTCATCCTTTTGTGCCGCGTTGCCAGTCGTGAAGCCAACCTCCCCAGCTGCGACTCATAATAACGCGGCGAGGGATTAGTGACATTATGCAATAAGACAATCAGAGACGATATACGTTAACCACGATTTATCGAATCGGCTGCTATTGATAACTGCCGAAATAGGCGCTGCCGCCATTTCAGCAATTATCAATCGGGTCGAGGTTAACCATCTTCATTAACCAGACCGGCACAGCACTTCCATGAAGTTAGTCCAGATTGGGGCGTAACCAACGTGTTGCCTGCGGCACGTCCACGCCGCGCCGAGCGGCATAGTCGGCCACCTGATCCTCACCGATCCGCGCCACGCCGAAATACTCGGCCTGGCCATGGCCGAAATAGAAGCCGCTGACCGCCGCCGTCGGCAACATCGCGAAGCTGTCGGTCAACTCCAACCCGACCGCCTGTTCCGCCCCCAGCAGGTCGAACAGCGTCCGCTTGATGCTGTGCTCGGGACAGGCGGGATAGCCCGGCGCGGGGCGGATGCCGCGATATTGTTCGCGGATCAGCGCCTCGTTGGTCAGTTGCTCGCCCGCCGCATAGCCCCACAGGTCCGTGCGGACATGCGCGTGCAGCCGCTCGGCAAAAGCCTCGGCCAGGCGGTCGGCCAATGCCTTGAGCAGGATGTCGTTATAATCGTCATGCCCGCTGCGGAACCGCTCGATATGCGCGTCGATGCCATGGATGCCGACCGCGAAGCCGCCGATCCAGTCGCCCGCCGGATCGATGAAGTCCGCCAGGCACATATTTGCGCGGCCTTCGCGCTTGGCGATCTGCTGGCGCAGGAAGGGGATGCGGGTTTCCTCGCCCTCGGTGGTCAGGATCACGTCGTCGCCATCGCGACGGCACGGCCACAGCGCGGCGACACCGCGCGCGGTCAGCCACTTCTCGGCAATGATCGTGTCGAGCATGGCCTGCGCATCGGCATAGAGGCCGCTGGCGCTCTCGCCGACCACTTCGTCGGCCAGAATGGCGGGGAAATTGCCCGCCAGTTCCCAGGCGCGGAAGAAGGGCGTCCAGTCGATATAGTCGCGCAGGTCAGACAGGTCCCAATCCTGATAGACATGCACGCCGGGCTGTTTGGGCTCGCCCGCCTTCAGCGCCATGTCCGCGACGAAGCCGCGCGCGCGCGCTTCTTCCAGCGGCAGCAGGGCATTGGCCCCCTTGCCCTCGCGCGCCTTGCGAACGGCTTCGTAATCGGCGGCGACCTGCGCGACATAGGGGTCGCGCTGGGTATCGGACACGAGCGTCGTCGCCACGCCGACCGCGCGGCTGGCGTCGAGGACATGGACCACCGGCCCCTCATAGGCGGGCGCGATGCGAAGCGCGGTGTGAACCTTCGAGGTCGTCGCGCCACCGATCAGCAGCGGCATGGTCATGCCTGCCCGCTGCATCTCCTCGCCGACCGTCACCATCTCGTCCAGCGACGGTGTAATGAGGCCCGACAGCCCGATCATGTCGGCGTCATGCTCGACCGCCGAGGCAAGGATCTTCGACCAGGGCACCATGACACCGAGGTCGACCACCTCGAAGCCGTTGCACTGGAGCACGACGCCGACGATGTTCTTGCCGATATCGTGGACGTCGCCCTTCACGGTCGCGAGCACGATCTTGCCCTTGCCCTTGGCACCCGGCTCCTTCGCCGCCTCGATGAAGGGGAGGAGATGCGCGACCGCCTTCTTCATGACGCGGGCGGACTTGACCACCTGCGGCAGGAACATCTTGCCCGATCCGAACAGGTCGCCGACCACGTTCATCCCGTCCATCAGCGGACCTTCGATCACCTCGATCGGGCGGGCAAAGGTTTGGCGGCACTCCTCGGTATCGTCGACGACATGCGCGTCGATACCCTTGACCAGCGCATATTCCAGCCGCTTGGCGACCGGCAGGCTGCGCCATTCGGCTGCCTGCTTCTCGGCGACCGCATCGGTGCCACGATAGCGCTCGGCCAGCGCCACCAGCCGCTCGCCCGCCTCGGGATCGCGGTTGAGCACGACATCCTCACACGCCTGGCGCAGCTCGGGGTCGATCGTGTCGTACACGTCGAGCTGCCCGGCATTGACGATCGCCATGTCCATCCCCGCCGGGATGGCGTGGTAGAGGAACACCGAGTGCATCGCGCGGCGCACCGGCTCATTGCCGCGGAAGCTGAACGACAGGTTCGACAGGCCGCCCGAGATATGGACGTGGGGGCAGCGCGCCTTGATCTCGCGGCACGCCTCGATGAAGTCGACGCCGTAATTGTTATGCTCTTCGATGCCGGTCGCGACCGCAAAGACATTGGGGTCGAAGATGATGTCCTCGGGCGGGAAGCCGATGGACATCAGCAGGTCATAGGCGCGGGCGCAGATCTCGACCTTGCGGTCCTTGGTGTCGGCCTGGCCGACCTCGTCGAACGCCATGACGACCACCGCCGCGCCGTACGCCATGCAGCGGCGGGCATAGTGAAGGAACGCCTCCTCGCCTTCCTTCATGCTGATCGAGTTGACGATCGGCTTGCCGGACACGCACTTCAGCCCGGCCTCGATCACGCTCCATTTCGAGCTGTCGATCATGATCGGCACGCGCGCGATATCCGGCTCGGCGGCGATCAGCTTGAGGAAGGTGGTCATGGCGTATTCGGCGTCGAGCAGCCCTTCGTCCATGTTGACGTCGACCACCTGCGCGCCATTCTCGACCTGGCTGCGCGCCACCTCCACCGCGCGGGTATAGTCGCCCGCCAGGATCATCTTCTTGAACGCCGCCGATCCGGTGACGTTGGTCCGCTCGCCGACATTGACGAAATTGGTGGAGGATGCGGTCTGGGTCATTTTTTGATCTCTATTCCTCCCCTTGTAGGGGAGGTGGCAGGGCGAAGCCCTGACGGAGGGGTGTCACGCTATCGAGAGGGGGGACACCCCTCCACCAGCTTCGCTGGTCCCCCTCCCCTTACAGGGGAGGAATTACGAGATTACGCCGCCATGGTGAACGGCTCCAGCCCGGCGAGGCGGGTGACGACCGGCGGAGTCGGGACGCTGCGAGGCTTCATCCCCCGCACCTTGTCGGCGATCGCCTTGATATGCGCCGGCGTCGAACCGCAGCAGCCGCCCAGCACATTGACCTGCCCCTCGACCGCCCATTCGCCGACCAGCCCGGCGGTGGTGACGGGGGCCTCGTCATAGGCGCCCAGCTCGTTGGGCAGCCCGGCATTGGGATAGATCATGATCAGCGTGTCGCAAATCTCGCTCAGCGTCTTCACATGCGGACGTAGCTGTTCGGCACCGAAAGAGCAGTTCAGCCCGATGGTCAAAGGCTTGGCATGGCGCACCGCGTGCCAGAAGGCCTCGACCGTATGGCCCGACAGGTTGCGGCCCGACAGATCGGTCAGCGTCATCGACAGCATGATCGGGATGTCGCGGCCCAGCGACTCGCCCGCCTCGATCGTCGCCATGATCCCGGCCTTGGCATTGAGCGTGTCGAACACCGTCTCGATCAGGATGAAGTCCGCCCCGCCCTCGACCAGTGCGTCGATCTGTTCTCGATAGACGTCCTTCAGGTAATCGAAGTCGATCTCGCGGTAACCCGGATCGTTGACGTCCGGCGACAGCGACAGCGTCTTGTTGGTCGGCCCCAGCGCGCCCGCGACGAAGCGGGGGCGGCCGTCCTTCGCCTGATATTCGTCCGCCAGACGCCGGGCGAGCTTCGCGCTCTCGACGTTGATCTCGCGCACCAGATGCTCCGCGCCGTAATCGGCTTGGCTGATCCGGTTCGCCGAGAAGGTGTTGGTCTCGGCGATATCCGCGCCCGCTTCGAAATAGGCGCGGTGGATGGACTCAGGGACTTCCGGCTTGGTGAGCGCGAGGATGTCGTTATTGCCCTTCTGGTCGTGGGTCAGGCCCAGCGTGCCCGCATAGGCCGCCTCGTCCAGCTTCCAGTTCTGGATCTCGGTGCCGAACGCGCCGTCGGTGATCAGGATGCGCTTGGCGGCTTCGGCCAGGAAAGTGTCGCGGGTCGTCATCGTCTTGCTCCTGCTCGCGTGCGAGCGGTTGTTTCTTTTTGGGGTGAGTGAGGCCTGGGGCGTCATCGCCCGTGGCCCTGCCCTCCCCCAT
>NZ_LDTE01000137.1 GCF_001476905.1 Sphingomonas sanguinis
CACCCCCGCCCCCCGCGGCCTGAAGACCGCCGGGATCACCGCCGCTCTTTTCGCGATCGGCGTCGTCGGCTTCGGCATCGTGACCCGCGACCATGACGTGGCGCGCGCCGCCGCCTGGTCCGACGCCAACGCCATCCCGACCGTGCATCTGGTGCCGGTGAAGGGCGGCGCGGCGACCGACACACTGGAGCTGCCCGCGACGCTGGCGGCGTGGAATGCCGCGCATCTCTATGCCCGCGTGCCCGGCTATGTGCAGAGCTGGTCGCAGGACATCGGTGCCCAGGTCCGCGCCGGTCAGCCGCTGGGCGTCATCGAAACGCCCGAGCTGGACGAACAGATCGGCCAGGCCCGCGCCGCCCTCGCCAGCGCCATGGCCCATCTTCAGCTGGCGCGCAGCACCGCCGCCCGCTGGAACGACCTGCTGACCAGCAAGTCGGTATCGAAACAGGAAGTGGATGAAAAGAACGGCGATCTGGCGGTCAAGACCGCCGATGTGGCGCAGGCACGCGCGGCGCTCGCCCGACTGGAGGCGGAGAAGCGCTATGCCGTGGTCCGCGCGCCGTTCAGCGGCACCGTGACCCAGCGCAATGCCGAGATCGGCGATCTGGTCGGCCCCGGTGCCGCCGCGCAGACGCCGATGTTCGCAATCGCCGATACGGGCCGCATCCGTGTCTATGTCAGCGTGCCGCAGGCGCTGTCCGCCGCGATCCGTCCAGGCATGTCCGCGACGCTCTCCGTGCCGTCGCTACCGGGCAAGACCTTTACCGCCAGCGTCATCGGTTCGTCCGACGCGATCGACCCGCAATCGGGCGCGTTCCGGGTCCAGCTTACCGCCGCCAATCCGGCGGGCGCGCTGAAACCCGGCGGCTATGCCCAGATTCATTTCGACCTGCCCGAACACAGCGGCGCGGTGACCGTCCCCTCCAGCGCGATCCTGTTTCGCGCAGGCGGCGCACAGCTGGCGACCGTCGATGGCAAGGGCCATGTCCAGCTTCACGCCGTCCGCATCGGGCAGGACGACGGCCCCACTGTGCAGATCCTGTCGGGCGCGACCGCCGGGATGCAGGTCGTCGACAATCCCCCGGACTCGCTGTCCCCCGGCGAACTGGTCCGCGTGGGAGCCACGAGCCATGGCTGATGCCGTCCGTAAATCCTTTCGAAGCTGGCTGGCCGGCTCGGCGCTGGCGCTGCTCGGCGGATGCTCGATGGCGCCCGCCTATCACCCGCCGGTGATCGCCATGCCCCCGGCCTATAAGGAGGCAGCGCCAGCGGACGGGGTCTGGCACCCCGTGGGCACGGCCCGCCCCCGTTCGGACTGGTGGACGGCCTTTGGCGACCCGACGCTCGACACGCTCGAGGCACGGATCGACGCCAGCAACCCGACGCTGGCGGGGGCCCTCGCGCGCTACGACATCGCCCGCGCCTATCTGGCCGGGGCGAAGGCGGGGTTGCTGCCGCATGTCGGGCTCGACGCGAGCGTGATCCGCAATCGCCAGTCGGACGAGCGACCCTTACGCGGCGGCAGTCAGCCCGACTTCTACACGGCCGCCGCGATCGGTGGCGACATCGGCTATGAGGCCGATCTGTGGGGCCGGGTGCGCAACTCGGTCGCCGCTGGCCGCGCCGAAGCGGAAGGCGCGGCCGACGAGGTTGCGGCCGTCAAGCTGTCGCTGGAGGGGCAACTGGCCAGCGACTATATCGCCCTCCGCGGCCAGGACCGGCAACTGGCATTGCTGAACCAGACGATCGACGCCTTTGGCAAGGCGGACGCGCTGACCCGGCGGCGATTCAAGGGCGGCATTGCATCGGGCATGGATGTGGGCCGCGCCGACGCGCTGCTGGGCGAGGCCCAGGCCCAGGCGGCGGAGGTCGCGGCGAGCCGGGCGCGGACGGAACATGCCATCGCCGCATTGGTCGGCGAACCCGCCTCGTCCTTCACGCTGGCCCCAGCCGCGACGGTCCTCGCCATTCCCGCGATCCCGACCGGCCTGCCCTCCATTCTGCTCGCCGCACGTCCCGATGTCGCCAGTGCGGAGCGGCGCATGGCCGCGGCCAACGCTCGGATCGGCGTCGCCAAGGCGGCCTTCTTCCCGCAGATCACGCTGGGCGGCAATGGCGGCTTCCAGAGCACCGCGCTCGCCGGTCTCATCGCCGCGCCCAGCCTGTTCTGGGCGGTCGGGCCGGGCGCGATCCTCAACCTGTTCGATGGTGGCCGTCGCCGCGCCGACCTGGCCGCCGCCCGCGCGGCCTGGACGCTGGCGGCCAGCGACTATCGCGCCCGTGCGCTCGGCGCGTTTCAGGATGTCGAAGATGCCCTCGCCACGCTGCATCATCTGGGCGACGCGCAGGCGGCACAGGACCGCGCCGTCACCGCCGCCACCACGACGCAGGACATCGCGCTCGACCGTTATGTGAAGGGGGCCGCTACCTATCTTGACGTCGCCACCGCCCAGGAAGCAGCGCTCCGCGACCGCCAAGCCGCATTGGACCTGGAGACCCGGCGACAGGCCGCCAGCGTGGCGCTGTTCCGGGCCATCGGTGGCGGCTGGCAGCCTTCGTAAGCCCGATTACAAGGTGGGGAGCGACCGGGAATCCTGCGCCGCTCCCCGCCGCGCGACAAGCACCACGCCAAGTTACGTGTGATATGCCCGTTGGTCAGGATGCGCCTCGGGGACACGTCATTCCCGTCGGCAGCGCCTAGACGGCCAGGCCCTTTGCCTCGACATGCTCGGCAATGGCACCGGCGGTCGTCCACCAGATGCGGGGATCGTCTGCCTCGCGAAGCTCCTCCAGCACGCGCGCCAGGGGCGGCACGCGGTGGGCCTGCCCCATGATATACGGGTGAAGCGCAATGCCCAGGACCGAGGGACGCCGATCCGCCTCGGACAGCAGTTGAGCGACCGCATCGCGGATCATCGTGGCGAAACTCTCTGCCTCCTGCCGACGCTGGATCAGCGAAGGAATGTCGTTGATCTCCTGCGAATAGGGGATCGACAGCAGATCGCCATGCCGGGTCTTCAACCGCGTCGGCTGGTCGTCATGCGCCCAGTCGAGCACATAACGGTAACCCGCCGCCTTCAGCAGATCGGGCGTCGCCTCGCTCTCCGAAATCCAGGGGCCCAGCCATCCCGTGGGTCGAACGCCCAACGACGCCAAGCGCTCGGTCACCTCGTCGATCAGGCGACGCTCCTTGCCCTCGTCCAGCTCGCCCTGCGCCTTGGCATTGGTGCCGCCATGCGCCGCAATCTCGTCGCCACGATCGCGGCAGGCCTCCGCCAGGCCGGGACAGCGATCGAGTATCTCCGCATTCAGCAGCGCGGTCGTCTTCAGCTCCAGCCGATCGAACAGCTCGAAGAGCCGCCACGCGCCCACGCGATTGCCGTAATCGCGCCAGGCATAGTTCATGACGTCGGGCTGGGTCTGCGACGGCGCGAGTTCGGCGCCCAGGCCGCCGCCAAAGTCAAAGACCTCGTGATTGACGCCCAGATAGATGGCGACCCGCCGCCCCTCCGGCCAGTCATAGACCGGACGATCGACGATGGGACGATAGGGGTAGCGGCCATGCTCGGAGGACTTCATCGCGCCTCAACGCGAACGGCCGGGAATGGATGCCCCTGCCGCCTAGCGCCAGGCCCGCACGCCCAGGATGGTCAATCCCCCCGCCAGCGTCATCATGGCGAGTACGGACAGGACCGGACCGAAATCATGCGGCGTCGCAAACCGCCAGGCCAGCCCGGCCCCGATCAGACCGGGCAGCGTATTGGTGAGGTTGAATAGCCCCAGGTCGCGACCGCGATGGCGCGGGTCGGGCAGCAGCTGAAAGCTCAGGCCCGAATGCAGCGCGACGAAGACCGACGACCCGGCGGTGTAAAGGATGAAGGCCGCCGCCGCCACGACGGGCCCCTTGGCGAGCGCCATCGCGAACAGCCCCGACGCCGCGACCAGCGCCGCCAGCAGCAGCACATATTGCCGTCGCGCGGTCCTGTCCGCCATCCGCCCCAGCAACAGCGCGATAGGCAGGGGCACGATAAAGGCCAGGGTGAAGACCTGCCCGACCCATCGCGGCAGGTCCGCGCGCGCCGACGGAGGTACGATCGTCTCGAAATAGTAGAGCAGATAGCCATGGGTCACCACCGCCGCGACCTGGACCAGCAGGCGCGACAGCCCGGCCATCCAGAAATCGCGCCGGGGCGGGCGAGCCACGGGCGTGACGATGGCAGCTTCCTCCCCTGCTATCCGGGGCCGGACCAGCAACAGCGGCAGGGTGCATAGCAGGACGACCGCAACCACCATGACCAATCGCCCCCGCTCCCCCAGCCACTGCTCGCCCACCAGCCAGGCGGACAGCGCCGCCGCCACCGGATTGCCCAGCGCGATCAGGCCGCCCGCCATGCCACGCTGGGCATTGCGGATCTCCTCGGCCATGACCGCCATCATCGGCGCGAGCAGCGCGTTGACCGCGACCTGGAATCCCAGCACCGACAGGGCCAACGCCATCGGGGTCGCCGCCCAGCCGATCGCCGCATAGCTCGCGGCGATCCCGGCCAGCCCCAGCGCCATCCAGACCCGCCTGCTCCCGCCCGCCCGACGTGACCGATCGCTCAACCAGCCGAACAGGATATTGGCGCCGCTTGCCGCCACCGCCCCAGCGACCGCGATCAGGGACAGAAGCGCGATCCGCTCGTCCGGGCTCACCACCTCGACCCGCATGGGCACGAGCAGGGTCAATAGCGGCCAATAGGCGATCACCCCGCCGATATTGGCGAGCGCAAACAGCCACAGGGACAGAGGCGTGCGCGACCGCAGGGGATCGGGATGGGAGACAGACATGACCCACCCTGCCCCCGATCATGCGTTTCGGCAACGCCCGTTACGGCTTCATCGTCTGCGCCTCGACCGTCGTGGTGCTGACCATCGCGCGGTCGGCGGCGTCATGCGCCACCGCAACTCGGTAGGCACCGCCCGCGATCCGCCAGCCCGGCAGGCCGGTATCGTAATCGGCCAGGATGCGCGGCTCGGCGGTCAGAGTGATGCGACGGGTCTCGCCGGGCTTCAGTGCGACGCGCTGGAACGCGGCCAACCGCATCGGCTCTCCGCCGCCGTCGCGGGCGACATAGACCTGCGCCACATCGGAGCCTTCGCGCTGACCTGTGTTGACGACATCCACCGTCACCCGGATCGTCCGCCCGCCGGTGACCACCGGGTTGCGATAGGCGAAGCTGGTATAGCTGAGCCCGTGGCCGAACGGGAACAGCGGCTTCAGCCCCTTTTTCTCGTACCAGCGATAGCCGACATCGGCACCCTCGACATAATCGACCGGGAAGCTTTGCAGCGTGACGCCCTGCGCGGCAGCCGGATTGGCGGCGGCGGCGGCTTCGACCTCGCTCAGCCGGTCAAGGCCCACCGGGCGCGGACGCGGCGGTTGCGATGCGTCGGCCGGGAAGGTGATGGGCAGGCGCCCCGAAGGGTTGACCTGGCCGGTCAGAATGGCGGCCAGCGCCTCGCCCCCGCGCTGCCCGGGATACCAGGCCTGGACGATGGCGGGCACCTTGGCGATCCACGGCATCAGCACGGGGCCGCCTGTTTCCATGACCGCGACCGTCTTCGACTGCACGCCCGCAATCGCGGCGATCAGCGCGTCCTGCTGGTTGGGCAGGCGCAGATCGTGCACGTCATCGGCCTCAGTCGTCCACTGCGTGGCGAAGACGATTGCCATGTCCGCCGCCTTGGCCGCAGCCAGCGTGGCATTCAGATTACGCCCGTCCTGCCATTCGATCTCCACCCCCGGCAGCGCCTTACGCAGTGCGTTAAGCGGCGAGGAGGCGTGATAGGTGATGCGCGCGAATGAGGCCGATCCGCCATAGGCCAGTGGAATCTCGACCGGCGCACCGCCGACCGAGCGGACCTGCGACGAGCCCCCACCCGACAGCACGCCGACATCGGCATTGCCACCGATCACCACGATGCGCTTAGCGGTGCGTGCGATGGGCAGCAGGTTGCCGTCATTCTTCAGAAGCACGATCCCGGCCTCCGCCGCGCGCTGCGCCACATCGGCATGGGCGGCGTAATCGGGGGTCACCGCCTGGGTCGGGACAGGCGTGTCATAGGCGCCCGTCTCGATCAGACCGGTCAGGTAACGCGCGACCATATCGTTCAACCGCGCCTCGGACACTTCGCCCTTGGCCACCGCCTCTGCGAGCGGGGCACCGAAATAGACCTCTTTGTCCAGCTCCTGGCCCGACTCCTGGTCCAGCCCGGCATTGGCGGCCTTGGCCGTCGAGTGCACCGCGCCCCAGTCGCTCATCACCCAACCGGCATAACCCCAGTCGCGCTTCAAAACGTCGGTCAACAGATGGCGGTTCTCGCACGCCCAGTCGCCGCTGATCTTGTTATAGGCGCACATGACCGAGCCCGGCCGCCCCTTCTCGATCGCAATCTGAAAGGCGAGCAGGTCGCTCATCCGCAATGCCGCCTCGCCGATCCGGGCGTCGAGCACGTTGCGCCCGGTCTCCTGCGCGTTGAGGACATAGTGTTTGATCGTCGAGACGATGCGGTTCGACTGCACGCCCTGGATATGCGCACCGCCCAGCGTGCCCGCGAGCAGCGGGTCCTCGCCCAGATATTCGAAGTTCCGCCCGTTCCACGGATCGCGGGTCAGGTTGACGCCGCCCGCCAGCAGCACGTTGAAGCGCTTGTCCCGCGCCTCTGCCCCGATCATCGCGCCGCCTGCCTGCGCGATGGCTGGATCGAAGCTGGCCGCCGTGGCGAGCCCCGAAGGCAGTGCGGTGGCGACGTCGCCGACCCGCTGCTCGACCTGGTTCGCCACGCCAAGCGAGGCGTCGCTCTCGCGAACCAGCGGCACGCCCAGCCGGGGAATGCCGTCGATATGCCCAGCCGAGGGGATCAGCTCGTTGGTCGTCTTGCCCGCCGCCATCGGTGGGAACAAGCCGTGGAGCAGCGCGATCTTTTCCTCACGCGTCATCTTCGCGACGATCCGATCGGCCCGCGCGCGGGCCGCCGCGGACGTCGTCTTCTTCTGCGCCTTGGTGGTCGGCGCCTGTGCCTGAACGGGCGCGCTGGCCCCCGCCGTGACCAGCGCGACCATCGCCAGGCCGCCAGCCATCTGTCCCTTCGTCACCGTCATCCTCCCGAGATCGAATGCTTTGGGCGCTTTGTGTTGCATAACTGCCATCGTGTCCAGAGAACGTTCACAATCGCGACTTTTCGACGACTGGTCTCTCTTGACACCGTTTGGCCTTTGAAGGAGTGAACGTTCTCAAGAGCGCGGGTTACCGCGCCCGTTCACGAAGGGGAGGATTTCATGCGAAGCGTTCGTGCTCGCCTGCTTTCGAATTTTGCCATCGGTGTTTCCGCAGTCGCGCTGACCCTGCCGGCCGCCGCGCTGGCGCAGGATGCCGCCGCCACCATGGGCAATACCGGCCCGGCCCAGACCGATCCGCAAGCGCCGACCACCGGCCCGGCCGATCCCGCCCAGGGCGAAGGCGATATCGTCGTCACCGGTATTCGCGCCAGCTTGCGTCAGTCGATCGACATCAAGCGCAACGCACAGGGCGTGGTCGACGCGATCAGCGCCGAGGAAATGGGCAAGTTCCCCGATACGAACCTGGCAGAGTCGCTCCAGCGCATCACCGGTGTGTCGATCGACCGATCGAACGGCGAAGGCCAGTTCGTGACGGTGCGCGGCTTCGGCCCCGAATACAACCTCGTCACCCTGAACGGCCGCCAGATGCCGACCGCCGCGATCGGCGACGGAATGAGCGCGCCCGGCTCACGCTCGTTCGACTTCGCCAACCTCGCCTCCGAAGGCGTCGCCGCGCTCGAAGTCTACAAGTCCGGGCGCGCCACCGTGCCTTCGGGCGGCATCGGCTCGACCATCAACATCCGCACGCCGCGCCCGCTGGATAAACCCGGCCTGCGCGGATCGCTCTCGGCGCGCGGCGTCGTCGACACCTCGCAGAATGGCGGCAAGAACGTCACGCCCGAAGTGTCCGGCATCTTCTCCGACACCTTCGCCGACGACCGGATCGGCGTCCTCGTCACCGGTGCCTATCAGCGCCGCAATTTCAGCCAGAATCAGGCCAATGTCGGTTGGCGTGACGGCTATCTGGGCTCGGAGAACAACTGGGGTTCGCTGGCGCAACAGGGTGATCCCCGCTACGCCAACATCACCAATCGGCCGGGCGCGAACGACGTCTATCAGGTGCCGCAGAACGCCAGCTACAACATCGTCAATGGCCGCCGTGAGCGCATCAACGGCCAGGCCGTCCTGCAATTCCGCCCGTCGGACAATCTGACGGCGACGGTCGACTATACCTACTCGCAGAACACCGTCGACATTCGCGACAACAATGTCGGCATCTGGTACAACCACAACGACACGTCGAGCGCGTGGACCAACGGTCCGGTCGCCGGGCCGATCTTCTACACCGAGCGCTTCACCGCCGCCGAGGGCAAGGACCTGGCCTATTCCGCGTCCGAAACCTCGGTACGCAGCATCAACCGGTCGCTGGGCGGCAACCTGACCTGGAAGGGTCCGGGTGGCGTCACCATGTCGCTCGACGCGCACCACTCGACCGCCGAGTCCCGTCCGGACAATCCGTATGGCAACAGCAACTCGGTCGGCACCGCGATCTTCGGCGTGCAGAGCCAGACGGTCAATTTCGACAACAAGCTGCCCGTGATCTCGTTCGCGATGCAGCCGGGCATCGACCCGCTCAACCCCGCCAACATCGTCCCCACCGGCAACGCCTTCCGCAATTCCTATTTCCGGGACGAGATCAACCAGGTCCAGCTGCGCGGGCATTACGACCATGAGCAGGGCTTCCTGGACAGCCTGGACTGGGGTTTCGACTATACCGACAACAAGGTTCGCTCGGCGTATAGCGTGCTGCAGAACGACACCTGGGGCGGCACCGGCGGCGACAGCGCGGCACAGCGTGCGGCGGCCGCGGCCCTGATTCCCGACAACCTGTTCCAGCAGATCAGCATCCCCGACAAGTTCTCGGGCATTGGCGGCGCGAACAATTCGGCGATCGTGAAGTCCTTCTACGGCTTCAACCTGCCCAACATGGTCTCGCTGCTCGACAAGGCGTATGGTATCTGCGGCGGCAACGGCCAGTGCCTGATCCCCTACACCACGGACTCGCGCATCCGCGAAAAGACCGTCTCGCCCTATTTCCAGTTCAACGGCAAGATGGACCTGTTCGCACGGCCCGCGCACCTTATCGCGGGGCTTCGCTTCGAGAATACGGACGTCTCGGCCTCGGCGCTGGTACCGACCCCGGTCGGCGCACGGCAGAATTCGCAAAACGAATTCAACATCCTGTTCTCGGGTAGCGGCTTCACGACCTTCAAGGGCAGCTACCAGAACTGGCTGCCGTCGGTGGACTTCGACTTCCAGCCGCTGGAAAACGTCAAGCTGCGCGCGTCGTACAGCCACACCATCACCCGCGCCGACTATGGCAGCCTGCAGGGCGGTCGCAATCTGTCTCAGCTGTTCCGCATCGGCGGCGGCACCGGCAGTGTCGGCAACCCGAACCTGATCCCGTACAAGTCGAAGAATATCGATCTGTCGGCGGAGTGGTATTACAAGTCCGACAGCTACCTTTCGGTCGGCTTCTTCCACAAGGACGTGTCGAACTTCATCGGCCAGACCCAGGTCAACTCGACGGTTCCGGGCGTGACCTCTCCAGTGACCACCTTCAACGGCGTGACGCAATATGGGCCCCGCTATCAGGCAGCGATCAATGCGCTGGGTGCCAACGCGACCTTCGCGCAGGTCCGCGACTATATCGCCGCCAACTTCCCCGGCGGCGTGGTCAATGGCACGATCGTGGCGCAGCCCAACGATCCGGCGGTCAACTTCGTTATCACGACGCCGTTCAACAGCAGCCAGACGGCCAGCGTCGACGGCTTCGAGTTCGCGATCCAGCACAATTTCTGGGATACCGGCTTCGGCACGATCCTGAACTACACGATCGTCAACGGAAACCGGAAATACGATAACCGCTTGCCCGCCACCGTGTCGCAGTTCGCGATCACCGGCCTGTCGGACAGCGCCAACGCGGTCCTGTTCTACGACAAGTTCGGCATCCAGGCGCGTGCGGCCTATAACTGGCGCAAGGGGTATCTGGCGGGGGCGGGCATCAACCCGGTCTATGTCAACACTTATGGCCAGCTGGATGCAAGCGCGAGCTATGCGGTGACGAAGAGCGTCGCCATCTTCGCCGAGGGCATCAACATTCTGGGCGAGAACCGCAGCGGTCACCTCCGCTCGGATCGCAACGTCAACTTCGTCACGAAGCAGGATGCGCGCTACTCGGCGGGTGTGCGCTTCACCTTCTGACGATCATGGGAAAAGCCGGTTTTCCCGGTCCGGGAACACTGGCTTTTCCTCCATATCGACGGCAAGGATGATGTCGGAAGACGGTCGGGGATAGGGAAAGCGGTGGACAAGCCTGTCACCCGAATCGTGATCGTGGGCGGCGGTACGGCCGGTTGGCTGGCCGCCTGCCGCATCGCTGCCGCAACCATGGGTTCGGTCACGGTGACATTGATCGAATCTCCCGACGTGCCCACCATCGGCGTGGGTGAAGGCACTTGGCCGACGATCCGCCGGACGCTGGAGCGGATCGGCATTGGCGAGGCCGAGGTGCTGCTGGCCTGTGACGGGTCGTTCAAGCAGGGGACCTGCTTCGACGGCTGGACGACAGGCGTGGACGACGATCGCTATTACCACCCCTTCGTTCCGCCGATCGATGTCGATCCTGCTGACCTGCCCGGCGATCGGCCTTTTGCCTTCACCGCCTGCGCCCAGCCGCAGGTCTGCGTCGAAAATTTGGCCCCGCGCCAGCCCGCCATGCCCGATTATGGGGGCGCGCTGAACTATGCCTATCATCTCGACGCCGCCAAGCTTGCGACGCTGCTGGCCCGCCACGCGACCACCCGTCTGAATGTGCGGCATGTCCGCGATCACGTCGTCTCGGTCGATCGGGTCGAGAGCGGCGACATCGGGGCGGTGACGACCCGCCAGTCGGGGGCGATTGCGGGGGACCTCTTCCTCGACTGTACCGGGCGCCGCGGCCTGCTGATCGACGAGACGCTGGGAGCGGAGCTGATCGATGCTTCCTCCGTCCTTTTCAATGACCGGGCGTTGGCCGTGCAGTTGCCGGTCACCCCTGACAGCCCCATCGCATCGCAGACGATGGCGACCGCGCACGCCGCTGGCTGGATCTGGGACATCGGCCTGCCGACGCGGCGCGGCATCGGCTGCGTCTATGCGTCCGCCTTTATGAGCGACGATCAGGCGGAGGGCATTCTGACCGACTATTGTCGACGGATCGCGCTGGAGAGCCCCGCCCCGCGCCGCCTGAGCTTCCGCTCGGCCTATCGGGCCCAGCCCTGGACGGCCAATTGCCTGGCCATCGGCCAGTCGGCCGGGTTCATGGAGCCGTTGGAGGCCTCGGCCATCGTCATGATCGAGCTGTCGCTCGACGCGCTGCTGGACGATTTCCCGGTGGACCGGAAGGTGATGGCGATCCAGGCCCAGCGCTTCAACGCGCTGGCCCGCTATCGCTGGGAGCGGATCGTCGACTTTCTGAAGCTGCATTACGTACTCAGCCAGCGCGACGAGCCCTATTGGCGCGCGCACCGCGATCCCGCCTCCATCCCCGACAGGCTGGTCGAGGCGCTGGTGCTGTGGCGGCATCGTGCGCCCTCCGCACTCGACCTGCCGATGCAGGAGGAGCTGTTTCCGGCGGCCAGCTATCGCTACATCCTATGGGGTATGGGTTTTCCCGCACCCCTCCCCTCGCCCGTCCGTCGCGCGGCCCGTCCCGACCTGCCGAACCAGCTTCGCCAGATCGACCAGCGTGCCCGTGCGCTGACGGCGAGCCTGCCGACCAACCGCGCCTATCTCGATGCGCTGCGCGCCGAGCAGGCACCTCTTGCTGAAAGAATCGCCTGATGTCCCGCCACGAAGCCCTGAGCGCCGATGATCATCGCGACTTGCGCATCCTGGAGCACCGCGACGCCGCGCTGGGCGATGCACGCATGGCCTGCATCACCGTTCCGGCCGAATTTCGCGCGGTGCAGGCAGAATATCCCATCCTGTTCCGTCTCAACGACACCCGCGATCAATTCAGCGCGCTCGCCATGTTCGGATTTGAGAATGGCGAGAACCTCTATGTGGCGGATGGCCGCTGGGATGCGCGCTATCGCCCCCTGGCGATCGATATCCAGCCGTTCCTGATCGGCGGCAGCCCCGACGATGATGGCCCCAAGCAGGTGCATGTCGACCTCGAATCGCCCCGCATCGCGACCGGAGAAGAAGGCGTGCGCGTGTTCGACAAGCACGGCCGCCCCACCCCCTATCTGGAGCGGATCATCGAACAGGTCGGCGCGCTCGACCACGGCTTTCGGGAAGCGGGCGATTTCTTTGCCGCGCTCCAGCGCCACGAATTGCTGGAGCCCTTCACGCTGGACGTGACGCTGGATGACGGATCGGCCAACCGGCTGATCGGCTATCATATCATCGCCGAGGAGCGGCTGGCCGCGCTCAGCGGTACGGCGCTCGCCGAGCTTCAGGCAGCGGGCTATCTGGAGCCCATCTACATGGCGACGGCCTCGCTCAGCCAGTTCAGCGGACTGATCGCACGGCGCAATCGGCGGGGTACGCGTGGCTGAGGCCGAGCCTGGACTATTGACCGCCCTGCCGCGGGTGCCCGAGGTGACGGTTGTCGATGCAGCCGAACTCGACCGCGTACTGCGCGAGGCCGACCGCCCCTTCGTCGTGCGCGGACTGGCCGCCGACTGGCCGCTGGTTCAGGCGGGCCGACGCTCGGCGGAGGCGGCGCGGGCCTATCTGCTCGACCATCGTCGCGACCGGCCCTTCACCGTCTCCGTCGGTGTGCCAGGCAGCGGCGGGCGACTGTTCTACGACGATGCGATGGCGATGAACTTCCGGATGATGGAGGCGGGGCTTCCCGAAATCTTCACCCGCATTACCGAGTTTGCGGGCAAGCCGGACGCGCCGTCCATCTATCTCGCCTCGATCGATATGCAGCGCTATTTCGACGGGCTGCACGAGGCGAACCAGATCGATCTGGGCGAGCGCGAATTGCTGGCCAGCATCTGGATCGGCACGCGCACGCGGATTGCGGCACATAATGACGTCCCGCATAATCTGGCGGTCTGCGCGGTCGGGCAGCGGCGCTTCACGCTCTTCCCACGCGATCAGTTCCGCAACCTCTATCTCGGCCCGGTCGACAACACGCCTGCGGGCCGCGCGGTCAGCATGGTCGATTTCCACGCCCCCGATCTCGACCGCCACCCCCGCTTCGCCGAGGCGCTGGCAAGCGGGCAATTGGCCGAGTTGGAGGCTGGCGATGCGGTCTTCATCCCCGCCCTTTGGTGGCACCATGTCGAGGGAACCGCGGATTTCAACGTGCTGGTCAATTACTGGTGGCGCGACGCGCCCCGCTGGCTGGGCCAGCCGCAAGAGGCTTTGAACCACGCGATGATGACGATCCGCGACCTGCCCGCCGACCAGAAGGCGCATTGGCGGGAGATGTTCGACCATTATGTCTTCGCCAATGACGAGAGCGTCGTGGCTCATATTTCCCAGGGCGGTCGCGGTATCCTTGATCCGATGACCCCCGATCTCGCGGGCCGTATCCGCGCCTTCCTGCTGCGGGCACTTAGCCGATGAGCGCGCCCCGCCGGATCGTCATCGCTGGCGGCGGCACCGCCGGTTGGATGGCCGCCGCCGCTCTTGCCCGCACACTGGGTCGCGCGGTCAGCGTCACGCTGGTGGAATCTGACGCGATCGGCACGATCGGCGTCGGCGAGTCGACCATTCCGCCGATCATCACCTTCAACCGGCTGCTCGGTATCAACGAGGCCGAGTTCATGGCCGCGACCCAGGCGACCTTCAAGCTGGGCATCCAGTTCGACGGGTGGAAGGGGCCGGACGACCGCTATTTCCACTCCTTCGGGCTGACCGGCAAGGATCACTGGGCGGCGGGGTTCCAGCATTTCTGGCTGGACGGCGTCCGTCGGGGTCACGGTGCGCCCTATGACGAATATTGCCTGGAGTTGGTCGCCGCGCGTGAGGGCAGGTTCGCGCATCTGCCCGACGAGCGAATGAACTATGCCTATCAGCTGGACTCGACGCTGTACGGCCGGTTCTTGCGCCGCATGGCCGAGGGGGACGGCGCTACGCGGATCGAGGGGCGGATTGCCCAGGTCGACCTGAACCCCGACACCGGCGGTATCGCCGCTTTGGTGCTGGACGACGGACGACGGGTCAAGGGTGACCTGTTCCTCGACTGCACCGGCTTTCGCGCGCTCCTGATCGAACGTGCGCTGCATGTCGGGTTCGACGATTGGAGCCATTACCTGCCGTGCGACGCCGCCGTCGCGGTGCAGACCGAAAGCGTGCGGCCGCCAGTACCCTATACCCGCGCCATCGCGCATGAGGCGGGGTGGCAATGGCGCATCCCGCTGCAACACCGGGCAGGCAACGGCATCGTCTATTGCAGCCGCTATATGGATCACGACGCGGCGCGGACGAAGCTGCTGGATACCATCGAAGGCAAGGTCCTGACCGAGCCCAACATGCTGCGCTTCCAGACGGGCGCCCGCCGCAAGCAGTGGCATCGCAACTGCATCGCGGTCGGCCTGTCCGGTGGCTTCCTGGAGCCGTTGGAGTCGACGAGCATCCACCTGATCCAGCGTGCGATCCTGCGGCTGATCCGCCTGCTTCCCGGCGGTCCGATCAGCGCGCATGACGTGGCCGAATTCAATGACCAGCAGATGACCGACATGCTGCAGATCCGCGACTTCCTGATCCTGCACTATAAGGTCCATGAACGGCGCGACAGCGCCTTCTGGCGCCAATGCGCGGACATGGACGTGCCCGACAGCCTGGCGCACAAGATCGCCCTTTTCCGCGAGACGGGCCGCGTCTTCCGCCGCAACGACGAACTGTTCGCCGAAAACAGCTGGGTCCAGGTCATGATGGGCCAGGGTATTACCCCGGAGAGCCATCACCCGATCACCGCGCGCCTCAGCGACGAGGAGTTGGAGCGGCTGCTGTCCACGCTGCGCCAGAATGTCGCGACGACGGTGCGCAGCCTGCCGCCGCACGCCGATTATGTCGCGCGCCACTGCGGCACGGCGGCCTGACCCCGACCATGCCGCCCCGTCGTCGCCAGTCCGTCACCATCCGCCATGTCGCCGCCGATGCGGGCGTGTCGCTCCAGACCGTCAGCCGGGTCATCAACAAGGAGCCCAATGTCCGCCCCGAGATGATGGAACGGGTGCAGGCATCGATCGCCAAGCTCGGCTATGTCCCCTCGATCGCGGCGCAGCGCATGGGCGGATCGCGCTCCTATCTGATCGTCGCGCTCAACGACCGGGAGCGGACCATTGCCGACTGGCGCAACCGCCAGGGCACCGACTGGGTCGACCAGATGATGCTGGGGGGTATGCTGACTTGCGCCGAGCACGGCTATCGCCTGATCGTCGAGTTGGTCGACACGCATAGCGACCATATCGAGCGCGAACTGCTCGGCGCGATTGCCTCGCTGCAGCCCGATGGGGTTATCCTGACGCCGCCGCATTCGGAAAATCCGCTGATCACGCAGCTGCTGGATGCGCATGGGATCAGCTTTGCCCGAATCGGGTCGCTCAAGCCGGGCGGCGGCTTTGCGCTGTCGATCGACGATGAGGGCGCGGCGCGGATGGCGACGGACCATCTCGCCGCACTCGGCCATCGGCGGATCGGCTTCATCGCCGGGCCGGACGACTATGAGCTGAGCGGCTGGCGGGTCGAGGGGTGGCGCAAGTCGATGACGGCGGCGGGCCTGTCCTGTGAGGGGCTATTGGCCAAGGGCGATTTCAGTTTCGCCTCGGGTCGGGCCGCGGCTGGCGCACTGCTCGACAGCGCGACCGCCCCGACTGCCATCATCGCCAGCAACGACCAAATGGCTTTGGCGACGCTGGAGCTGGCGCGCGAGCGGGGGCTGGCGATCCCGGACGACCTGTCGCTGGTCAGCTTCGACGACACACCGATCGTGCGCTTCGTCCACCCGCCGTTGACGGCCGTGGTTCAACCCATCGCCGATGTCACCGCCCGTGCGGTCGAACTCATCATCGCCGAGCAAGCCGGGCGCCCTACTCCCACCGGTCCCGTCATCACCCCGGCCGAACTCGCCATACGCGCCTCGACCGCGCCATTGCGATAAGGAAGTCTGCCAGGTCCGCATAGGCCAGGAAATCACCTCGCCCTTAGCGAAGCCACTCGACAAGAGCCCAACAGACGCGGGCTGGGACGCTCTGCCGAGGATTCAGCGTTCGCCCTCCTTGCGCCCTGGCAAACGTCTTCGACATGCTCTCCTCTCGCACCAATAGGAATGGCTCTATCGGGACGAGTACGACCCAAGCTTCTCAATTTAAAGAAATATCCCAGATCAACTCGTTGGCAGTTGACTTCTGATAAATTCCGTTTTGGAGTCAAAGTTAAATTTTAAGCATTGGAAAATATACGGCTCCTTCAGGAGGACCGTATGACCATCCGTAGCAAACTCTTCGCCTGCCTGGCGGCGTTGGCGTTGTCGATTGTGCTGCTCGCGACCTTATCGTTCTGGAGCATGAGCACCAACAAGACGGCACTCGACTCGATCCTTCAGGATCGCCTCGTACCCATGCGCGACCTGAAGACAGTCGCCGACAAATACGCGGTCGACATCGTCGATGCCTCACACAAGGCGCGCAACGGCAATTTCACTTTTGCCCAGTCGGCCGCCAAGGTGCGAGATGGCTCGGAAAACTTGCATAAGCATTGGAAGGCGTATCGCGCCACTCAGATCGACGGGGAAGAAGCTGCCCTTGCGGCGGAGGCCGAGACCCGGATGCGGGTTGCCGACGAGCATGTCGCCGAACTTCTGACGATCCTGAACAATGGGGACCGCGCCGCCCTTGACGGTTTCGTCCTGAACAAGCTCTATCAGAGCATCGATCCTGTATCCGACTCCATCGGCAAGCTGGTCAACCTCCAGCTCAAGATCGCGGAAAACACCGGCAACGCCGCCACCCACACGGCGCGGATGAACCGCACCATCATGATCGCACTCGTACTGGGCGGGATTGCGGTGCTGGTCATGTCGCTGATCATCATCTTGTCGAAGGTGGTCGCTCCGATCCAGCGACTGGCCGAAACGATCCGCGGGCTTGCGTCGCAGAACGGGACGGCGGACGTGCCGCATCTCGACCAGAAGGACGAGATCGGCGACATCGCGCGATCGGTCGACGTGTTCCGCCAGTCGGTCGTCCGGGCCGAGCAGGAAAAGGCCGTCGCCGCCGCGCAGGCGACCGAGGCATTGGCGACCGGCCTCGCCGCGCTGGCCGACGGCGATCTGACCTTCCAGTTGAAGCAGGATTTCCCGCCCGCCTACGCCAAGCTCCAGTCGGACTTCAACGAAGCGGCAGCCTCTTTACGCAATGCCCTTAGGCAGGTCACCGAATCTGCGAGCGGCATCAACAGCGGTGCCAACGACATCCGCCAAGCCTCGGACGATCTCTCGAAGCGTACCGAGCAACAGGCCGCGTCGCTGGAAGAAACGGCGGCGGCCATGGACGAGATCACCTCGACGGTCCGTTCGACGGCGGAGCGCGCCAATCGTGCCGACACCGCCGTTCGCGACGCCCGTGACGAAGCGGAACGGTCGGGCGCGGTCGTGCGCCGCGCGGTAGACGCCATGGGCGGCATCGAGCGAACGTCGAACGAAATCTCCGAGATCATCTCGGTCATCGACGGCATCGCGTTCCAGACCAACCTGTTGGCACTGAATGCGGGTGTGGAAGCGGCGCGTGCAGGAGACGCCGGCAAGGGTTTCGCAGTGGTCGCCTCCGAAGTGCGCGCCCTAGCGCAGCGTTCCGCCGAGGCCGCCAAGGACGTGAAGGCTCGGATCACCGCATCGTCCGTACAGGTGACGGCGGGGGTGCAGCTCGTCGGCGAGACGGGCGAGGCGCTCGAGCGTATCATCGGCAAGATCGGCGAGATCAACGGCTTGGTTTCCGCGATTGCGGCGTCGGCCGAGCAGCAGGCCACCGGCCTCCAGCAGGTCAACACGGCTGTATCCGAAATGGACGGCGTGACGCAAAAAAACGCGGCGATGGTGGAGGAAGCGACCGCCGCGGCACGCAGCCTTGCTTCCGAGGTCGACGGGATGAGCCTCCAGATCGCCCGGTTCCGGGTGGGCAACGCGCCCGTCGCATCCGCCTCACCGGTCCATGACCTGCAACATCGCGCGGCGACCGCCGCACGCCGTATCGCCAAGGCCACGCCGCCGCGAACGGCAGGCAACACCGCGCTTGCGGTGTCCGAGGACGAGTGGTCCGAATTCTAAGCGGGTGATACGGTCTCGGGCGTGGACATCATGGTCGTCCATGAGATCCACGCCCGGTCGCGTTCGCCTACGCTTCCCGAGGTGCCGACTGAGTCATGGATCAGAAGCGCATCCGCACGCCGCCCGTAAAACGACGGCCGGTGAAGCCGCTATAGGATAG
Source organism: Sphingomonas sanguinis (assembly GCF_001476905.1). Taxonomy (GTDB): domain Bacteria; phylum Pseudomonadota; class Alphaproteobacteria; order Sphingomonadales; family Sphingomonadaceae; genus Sphingomonas; species Sphingomonas sanguinis_B. Next base: position 18,592 of record NZ_LDTE01000137.1, read on the forward strand.
TAGGCCAAAGGAATTGTCCTGATAGGACTTTTCGTTCAGCAGGTTGGTCACGTCGGCACTCAGATCGACATTCTCGGTCAGCTTGTAGCTGATCGACCCGTCCAGCTGCCCATAGGGTCGCACGAAATTGCCGTCGCCAAAGGTGCCGCCGCCATTCGAGTAGCGGCCGCGATACGAATAGGAGCCGCGCACGCCGACGCCATATTTCTCGAAATAGGCGCCGACATTATAGTTGTGTCGGGCGACGCCATCCAGCGGAAAGGCCTGTCCGCCCTGCGTGCGGGGGATGGAGGGCGCATCGATATAGGTGTAGTTTCCAAACAGCCCGAACCCGTCGAGCGTGCGCGTGACATAGGATAGCGGCAATTGCGCCGCGACTTCCAGGCCCTTGACGTCGCCGCTGAGCAGGTTGAGCGGCTGGTTCCGCCGGAACTCCAGCGTCGCGCTGCCCCCCGACCGGTACGTGACCGTATGGGTCTCCGTCGTCTGGCCGGAGACGATATAGTCGGTCAGGTGCTTGTAGAAGCCCGCCACTGACAGCAACCCGCCGCGCGCGAAATAATATTCCAGCGACAGATCGAGCTGATCGGACTTGTAGGGCCTCAGCGCCGGATTTCCCGAAGAGATCGAGCGGATATTCGCATCGACCGAGGTGCCTGCGTTCAGCTGGCCCAGACCGGGGCGCCCGATCACGCGCGCGGCGGCGCCACGGATGACCAGTTCCGGCGTCAGATTGTACCGGATGTTCAGGCTGGGCAGGAACGAACTGTATTTCGCCTTCAGCGAGGTCTGGCCCGCGGCGGGCACGGTCACCGTCACCCGATCCGCCTCGACGATCAGCGCGTCCAGGTTCGGGACCAACCCCTCCGAAGACGTCCGCGTCTGTACCCAGCGCACGCCGAAGTTACCCGCCAGACGATCGTCCATGCCGGCAAAGTCGACTTGGCCGTACGCGGCCAGCGTCTTCTCCTCGACATTGAAGCCTGCGCCCGGCTGCACCGGGATCACCTGATCGTCGTAAAAGGCGGATCGCGGGACCACCGATGCGAACTTGCCCACATCGAACACCAGAAGACGCGCATTGCCCGGCAACCCCGAGAAATCGCCTGCCGAAAGGAAGGCCGCAGCCGGGATGCCCCCGCCGCCCTCGACACCGGGCGTGACGGTGAGCTTGCCATTCGACAATGCCGCGATCTGCTGGGCATTCAGGACCGAGAAGGCCGAGGTGTTCCGGAAGCGGCGGCCGCTGGCAAACACGCCGCCCTTGACCGATCGGATGAAGGAATCCTCGCCCAGCGCGTAGGTCGCGTCAAAGCGTCCTTCGATATTGCGGTCCGGGCTGGTGAAGGCCCCCAGATCCTCGGCGTTCAGGTAGAAATTGCTGCCGTTCAACGGATCGTAGCCGCGCGAGAAGCCGACCAGGGGGCCGCCACCCAGGCCATTGGGGAAGGTGAGCTGTGCCGAGGCGCGACCCTGCGCCTGAAGGCCGAAGGTGCGGGTGTCGTTGGTCGCCCGGAAATAGGAACCCTGCGCCTCCAGCGTCAGGTTGCCGCTTTTCCATTTCGCACCCTGTGCCACCGAGAAGACGTTGATCTTCGAGTTATATTCACGGGCGGTCGCCTGGATGCTGACGCCGTCCGCATCCAGCGCGGTCAGGAAGCCCTGCGAGCCGCCGAGCAGCTGGCCGACGAAGCTCGTGTCGATCGTGCTGGATCGTACGCCATAGTTGGTGCCGCCCGGAATCTGCGGTGCGATATCGGTGAAGCGCACCTGCGCGCGGCTGACATATTGGGCGCTCTTCAGGCTGCTGTAAAAGGCGTCGCCATAGAGTTCGAGCTCTTCGGTCGGCTTCCACTGATAGCCCAGGATCGCGGTGAGTCGATCACGCCGCCCTTGCGTGTTCCAATTGTCGAAGCCGTGCTGGAAGCTGTAGGTGTCGTTAAAGTCGCCATCGACATTGTAATCAATCGGCGGCGACTTGCCGCCCTGCACCGCGCGTCCACTGCTGTCGAACAGCGGTGACTCGCGACTGGTTTCGGCGCCATAGGTGTTGAGGAACTTCTCGCGATAGTCACGGCGCTCGAAGGCGATGCCCGCATTGACCCCGAAGGTGCCGCTGGCGTTCACCCAATTGCCGAGCGCAGCCACCCGCGGCGTCAGCTTCCCGCGATTTTCCTCATAGACGCCCTCGACCGAGGCGCTGAGCGTGGTCTTGCCGATGTCGAGCGGCCTTGCGGTCTTGACGTTGACCGTACCCGACAGGCCGCCTTCGATCATATCGGCGGTCGGCGACTTCAGCACCTCGACCGAGCTGGTGAACAAGGACGAAAAGGCGGTGAAATCGAACGACCGCGTGCCGCCGCTTCCCAGCGTCCGGCCATTATACTGGACGCGCGTAAATTCCTGCGGAAGGCCACGGATGGACGCACCCGATCCTTCGCCTGCCGACCGAGTGATCTGAACACCGGTGATACGTTGCAGCGATTCCGCAAGGTTCAGGTCGGGGAATTTCCCGATATCCTCCGCAGAGATGACATCGCTGACCACATTGGCGTTGCGCTTGATCTGGTTGGCGATGTCGAGCGATCGGCGAAAGCCGGTGACGACGATTTCCGCGCCCTGTTCCGAGCCGACGTCGGCGCTCCCGACGCCAGGCGTCGCCTGTGCGGGGGCGGCCGTTGCCGTGGTGGCGTCGATCGGGCCGTTCGTCTGGGCATGCGCGGCCGATCCGACCGCCAAGCATGCCGCCGTTCCGATAAGAAGGCTGAATTTATAGCGCATGCCATCTCTCCTTTTTATAAGCGAGAGTGCACCTGCTCATTTGCCACCAATTCGTGACAAAAGCTTGTGCGAGACCGGGATGGCCGTCCTCCCTCACCGCCACGCCTCCCTGACCGAGAAGTCTTTAATGGCACATATGAAAGTCTAACATTACAAATGAGAATGCAAGTGGGTTTTCGAGAACGTGTTCATCGGCATCAATCACGGCGTAATTTTTTGGCCATGCGTCGGCTGACACCGAGGCAGCTTGCGCTGCGCCGGTCGGCGCGGTCCGAGCGTGCTTGGGATGCGTCCAGGATTGTCGGATACGAAATCACCCGCCCAAGCCGGGCGTGTCTTTTTCCAGCCCCTTCACCCCACCCCTCTCATCAGCCGAATTTCAGCGGGTGGTCACATGGGCAGGACTGGCCCATCCCATGACTTGCGGAGCCGCGACGTCAATTGGACCGGACAGGTCGCCGAAGGGCGAAGCCCCCTTGGCATCACCAAGGAGAGGGCAAAGCCAGCATCCTAATATGCGTTCTTTTGACGAGACGGACTATGCAATAAGCAGGGCCAAAAATACGCGGGAGGAACATCGGCGATGAAGACAGTGCGTGCGATCGGTGCGGCCTATTGCGTCGGCTTTATGCTGGTGGTGGCGATCGGACATATTCCGCCGTTTCTAGATGCGAACGGCAATCTTTTCGGGCTGTTCAAACTCGACCTGTATGACGACAGCCTTCACTTTTTCTCGGGCGTCTGGGCGGGCGTTGCGGCCTGGTGGTCCTATGGCGCGGCGCGGCGCTATTTTCGGCTGTTCGGCCCACTCTATTTCGCCGACGGCGTGATGGGGCTGTTTCTGGGTAGCGGCTATCTCGACGGCGGCATCTTTCTCTACGGGCCGATCAGACAGTCGGTCGCCGTCCACATCTTCGCCAATCTGCCTCATCTGGTGATCGGTGGCGTGGCGATCTGGGTCGGGTATCGGCTCGCCCGTTGTCCCGAACCGGCAAGGTGAGGCGCCGTTGGAAACTGGCGATCGCGGCGGCCGCGCTCGTCGCGGGCACGGTGATCGTACCGGTCTCCTATATCGAAGGGGGGTGCCGCACGCCCCCGGCGGACCGGGCCGGCGCCCCGCCCTATCGTTCGATCCTGCCGCCTGCCGACCGGCGACCGCTGGCAGCGACCTTTCTGACCTATCCCGAATGGCACATCGTCTATGAGGCGGAAAGCTATGCGCGCCATCTGGACCGCGGCGCGCCACCCAGCGCCTTTCCGTTCGGACGGCACATCGCGTCCTTCTGGACCAGCTATTGCACCGTCAACCAACTGACCATGGGCAGTTCGACCGCGAGCGACTACAAGCTGACCATCTATACCATCGGCATCAGCTACACCGCCGAACTGCTGGTCAATGCAGCCTATGAACGCACCGTCGGGCGCTTATTCGAATGGCTGAGCGGATGGACAAGCGCCGACGACCGCCACGCCGCCATGGTCCAGCGACGCTATGGCGCATTTCTGCACGAAACGCCGTGGTTCCGCTTTCCCTTCGGTCAGGCGCTGCGGGACGAGTGGCGGACCGACGAACCGCTCCAGCATGCGCGGCATTGGGAACGGCGTTTCGCGCTTTCGGCCGAATATGGCGTGAAGGCTCTCTATGCGAAGGCGATCGACGCGGCCACCGGGGCGACGGTGGGACATGATGAAACCACCTTGCGCTTCGTCGCCCGTGCAGCACCGCAGGCTCTGCGCGCCGTCGATCCCAGGATCGTGCCCATCGGCTCGAGCGTGGACGGCCTCACGATTGCGCAGGCACCGCGATACCAGCAGTTCAACGATATCCTGGGCAAGCTCGCCGACGCGCGGATCGACCTGATGGAGATTGCGGGTAACGGCGAGATATTCGTCACCGTGCTCCTTCCCGCCACCGCCGCGCCGCCGGGCAAGGTGCGGCTCTCGTTGCCCATCGACCGGGCGGGATGGCGGCGGGTCGGGATCGTCGTGCCGGTGCGCGCGCTGACCGCCACGCTGCGACAGGTGCGGCAAAGCGGCGGCGAGGTCGAGCATGTCTATGATTATTGAGCGAGCTCTGCGCTTCACGGCGCAAGCGGTGCTGGTCCTTGGCCTATGGTTCGGCGTGATGCTCGCCATGCCGTTCATCGGCCCCGCCGGACGGCCAGTGGCGGTGGTCGGCGATGGCCCACGGGCAGTCCGGATCGTCGCCGAGGCGGGTGGTCAGGTCGTGGAAGTCCGTCACGGCGCAACCCTGGCGCGCAGCGACGCCCCCGACTTCGTAAGGCGTCTCTACGCCTTGGGCGCGCCCGCCGTCATCGAGGGGCGCATCGCGGCAGGCTGTTTCGCGAAGAAAGGCGCGTAGCGCGCATACCATGTGTTGCTGAACAGGCCTTTCGGGTCCCAGCTGCGCTTGGCCGCGAAGAACGTGCCGATCTCGGGATAGGAGCGCGCAAGCTGCGCCGGGGTATAGTGAAGCTGATAGGGCAGGAAGAACCGCCCGCCCTCGCGCAGGCACAGATCGATCAGGTCGCTGGTCAACCGCCGCATCGCCGCCGTCCCCTCCGCGGTGGTGGGCTGGTTGAGATACAGGACCACCGAGAAGGCCGGTTCGGGCGCATAGCTGAGCGCATTGTCCTCGCGCCCGACCGCACGAATTGAGGCGTTGACAAGATTGGCCTGATCGGTCCGAAGAATTGTCCGCATTCCATCGATGAACGGGATGATCCGGGCGCGCGGCACGAAATATTCATGAAGGATGTCCGTTTCGCCCGGCAGATTGTTGGCCAGATAGGCGACAGAGTCATGCATCGGGTCGTTGCGCGCGACCAGACAAGCCTCGCCCGAGCCTTGCGCCTGAGCCCGCGACACCGTGCACTGCTCAAACCGGTGTTCGAGATGCTTCTCGCTCCACCATTTCACCCGCTTGAACAGGTCGTTCCGCTTGGCGAGGTTGACGGTCAACCGCCGTATCCGGGTCGCGGCCACTTCGGACAGGGCGGCGCGGTCGAGCCCCTGGTCCTCCGGATGGCGGGTGTAGGTATAAACCAACGCCTCGCGCAACAGGCTGTCGGGTGCGGTCGAGAGATGGACGTAGCTGAGCCCCACGGCCGGGTCCGCGGCGATCCGTCGGAACGTGTCTGGAAAGGCGCTATAGTCGATCCGCTCGCGACCGGAACGATAGATATCATTGGGGACGACATCCAAGGTCGCGGACAAGATCACCCCGAACAGCCCGTATCCACCCACGACGTGGCGAAACAGGTCGGCATTCTCTGTCCGTGACGCAGTGACCACACGCCCGTCCGCGAGCATCAGTGTGACGCGGCGCAACGATCCCATCACCGCACCCGCCCGGTGATCCATGCCATGCGCATTGACGCTGATCGAACCGCCGACGGAGAAGATGTCGGTCGACTGCATCGCCTGGACCGCGAAACGGGGATGGAGGGCAAGCTGGATCGCGTGCCAGGTTGCGCCTGCCCCCACCGTGACCGTGCGCGCCTCCGGGTCGAGATGGATCGTGTCCATTCCCCGCATGTCGAGCATGACGCCACCGGCACGGAAGGCCTGCCCGCCCATCGAATGGCGCACCCCTGCCGCCGATACGGTCAGCCCATGTGCGGCGGCATAGCGCAAGGCGGTGGCGACATCGGCTTCGGTCCTGACGCGAACGACGCCCGCGACCGGGGTCCGGCTGAGGCAGCTGGCATCGTTGACATGGCCGCCGCGCTGCGACCAGTCGGGCTCCGGAACATTTGCGGGAAGCGGCGAAAGAGGCGAAAGCCGCGGCAGAATTCCGCTGCAATCCTTTGCCCCCACGGGGCCCGCTGCCAGCGGCGCGATGTAAAGTGCAGTACTTCCGGCAACAAGTGCAAGCATCGATACGCCGATAAGGAGATACTGGTGTTTCGACACTGGCGCTCCCTTGTTCCACAGATGCTTGACGGCGGCGTCTCATATATCCGGTTTTCCCGAATCCTATTGCTATGCCAGTCGCAGTTTCACAACCAGGGAGTGTTTCGTGCGTTCGATGATTCCGATTCCTCTCGCCGCCTGAATGGCGCTCGCGGCCTGCGGCAAAGGTGGCAAAGGCGTGTCCATGCCCAACGCCTTGATGGAGCAGGTCGCCAAGGTTCCGGTCAACGATCCGATCAATCGGTTACACAATATCCGTTGAAGGCCCACATCCTTGGGCGCATCACGCCGGGGCCGCCCGTTTCCGTTCCTGACAAACATTCCCTTTATCGCCCGGCGATGAATCCTGTCACAAGGTTGGTGCGGTGATGGCTCATCTCAACGTGACGACCCTGACCGCCGCACGCCGCCAGACAGCGTCGGGTCGGTGAGGCAATGAGCGAATAAGCCGGCGTTGGCCCGCTTGCCGAGCGGGAAGCGCACCGCGTCGAACGGCGAGTGGTGGCGTTCCCCGATGGTCATCGCTTCGGCTGGGTATATTCCGATTGAGATATTCTGGGGTGAATGGAAAACGCATATGAGATTGGCCGATGGCCGCCGCAGCTGGGCGGCAGCCATTCGGCGCAAGGACCGAGAGCGCTGCCGCGAGGCCCCGTCAGGGTCGATATGGCAAGGACGATTGGTGGAGGATGATGCGAACCCTGCCGTCTTCACATTCCTTGAACACGAAACTCTTGTTCACGAAAATGTGAGTGTCGTCCTGTCCGATGAAATGGACATTGCATTGTACGATCGCCAGGTCGCCATGCAGGATGAAATCCTCTTTGCTATACCAAACCTTGACCCACGGCTTCAGCTTGAAGCCCGTGTCATCGGGGAATGCCTCGTTCCCCCCGATGAAATAGGCCAGAGCGCCCTCCTTCGTCGGTCGAAAGGTCTGGGTGCCGAAGGTCAGGGTCGGTTTGAACAGAACCTTCCCTTGGTCATAATCGTAATTGTCGCTGAGCACCTGCATTGCAACGGCGCGCGCGTCGCCGCCCTCGGAATGAGCTTTGCCGACCGCCACCACATTGTCGCACCAAGTTTGCAACGCCTTGTGCACCATCGCTTCGGTAAACATCCATTCGTTCCTTCTGAAAGGTTCTGCCGGCTCTTTCGCCGGAGCGGTTGCCGACGCTGATGCTCCCTGCATGACGGCCTCTTCCAACGCATCGAACGAGGAACAGCGAAAGCCAAGGCAGGACTGATTGCGTCCGCACCTGTCCGCATCGCAACGGCCAGCGTTCCCACGAAACCGTCATGTTAACCCCATGTCGGATAGGCTCGGACAGTGTCGCAGGTTCAGCATGCTCAAGCCATGGATCAGGCCGGTATCTCCGGAGACACGCTTTCTATCAGCCCTTGAAGCTCGACATTCTGCAACCCCATCGTCATCAGCGCCAGCGTGCCACGCAATTCCTCCGGATCGATGTTGCGGGTGATGAACACCATTCGCGTACGCCGATCCGCCGACGGCCACCGGTCGAGCTCGACCGGTGGGTGAAAGACGTGCTGCACGCCATGGACGACCACGGGTGCGTCATATCCGACCAGGTTGACGATCCCCTTCACCCGCAGCAGATCCGCCCCCTTGAACATGGTGAGAAGTCCTAGCCAGCGATCGAATGCGACCGGCTCCAAGGGCATATCGAACGTCAGGCAGGTTGCGCGGATACCGGCATTATGTCGGTTCACGTCATGATGATGATGGTGATGATGATCGGCGTGGGATGCTTCCTCCGCCAGCCAGCGGAGAACATCCTCGCTCTTGCTGGCGGCGTCCCATAGGCCGACATCAAACAATAAAGCGGACTCCACCGCCCCATTGGTGACCGCGATGATGGGCGCAAACGGATTGAGCGTCGCAAGCCGGTCACGGATCATCTGCTGTGCGGCCTCGTCGGCAAGGTCGGTTTTCGTCAGCAGCAGTCGGTCGGCGACAGCCGCCTGCTTCACCGCTTCCGGCTGGGCATCAAGCGTGGCCATGCCGGCCGCTGCGTCCACCGTCGTGATGACGGCGTCGAGCCGGTAAAGCGGCTCCAGTCGCGGATCGGTCATCAGGGTGTGCAGGATCGGCGCGGGGTCGGCCAGGCCGGTGGTTTCAATCATCACCCGGTCGAACCAGCATTGTCCGTCGCGCGCGAAACGCCATGGTGCATCGCGCAGCGTTTGCGAAAGGTCACCACGGATGGTGCAGCACAGGCATCCGCCCATTATCTCGACCACCAGATCCTCATTCGATCGTGCGATCAGTTCATGATCCAGTCCGACTGCGCCGAATTCATTGATGATGACCAGCACACGCGCCATGTCGGGCGAACGGACCAAGTGATTGAGCACGGTCGTCTTGCCACTGCCGAGAAAGCCGGTCAGCACCGACACCGGGATGCGCGCATTGGCGTCCGATACGACAGCGCTCATATCTTGCCCGCCCTCGCCCCGGCCCGGTGGGTTGCAGCCGCACGCGACAGGATGCGCCAGTGCTCAAAATGCGCCGTGCTCACGCCCCGCAGCCCTAAGTAGCGGGTCAAGCTCACGTCCGACGCGGTTGCCAGATGGGCCAAGTGGCAGCGTTGCCCGCCAATCCTCTTCATCGCTATACCACTGGACATCAAGCTGCGTCTCCATATATGTAATGTTGTAACATATCTCACCGGATACGTGTCATGACAAGCCTCTCTTCATCCGATCGCCGTCTTCCCGTCACCGTATTGTCGGGCTTTCTCGGCGCGGGAAAGACGACACTGCTAAACCACATCCTGGCCAATCGCGAGGGACGGCGGGTTGCAGTCATCGTGAACGACATGTCGGAAGTGAACATCGACGCCGACCTCGTGCGTGGCGGCGAGGCTGCCCTTTCACGCTCGGAAGAAGCGCTGGTCGAAATGACCAACGGCTGCATCTGCTGCACGCTGCGTGATGACCTGCTGGCCGAAGTCCGTGCGCTCGCCGAAGCCGGCCGGTTCGATTATCTGGTCATCGAGTCGACTGGTATTTCCGAGCCGCTTCCTGTCGCGACGACCTTTTCGTTCCGCGACGAAGCGGGCGTCTCGCTGGGGGATGTTGCACGGCTCGACACGATGGTCACGGTGGTCGATGCCCTGAACCTGCTCGCCGACTATTCGAGCCAGGATTTCCTTGCCGATCGCGGCGAAACAATGGGTGAGGACGATACCCGCAGCTTGGTCGGCCTGCTGGTGGAACAGATCGAGTTCGCCGATGTCGTCATCGTCAACAAGGCGTCATCGGTATCGGCGGAGCAGCTTGGCATCGTAAAGAAGCTGGTCGCCAGCCTCAATGCCGACGCGGTCATCGTCCCGGCGGATCATGGGCGCGTGGATCTGGATCTGATCCTCGCCACCGGGCTGTTCGATGAGGAAAAGGCCGCGCGCCATCCACTCTGGGCAAAGGAACTGTACGGCTATGCCCATCATCAGCCGGAAACCGAGGAATATGGGATCGAAAGCTTCGTCTATCGCGCCCGCCAGCCCTTTGATCCGGCTCGCTTCCACGCCTTTCTGACCGATGGCGGCCTCGACCATGTCGTGCGGGCCAAGGGCCATTTCTGGCTGGCGACCCGGCCCGACTGGGTGGGTGAACTGGCAGTGGCGGGCAGCCAGACCGAGACGGCCCGTATGGGTCGCTGGTGGGCGTCAATCCCCAAGAATCAGTGGCCCGACGATGGCCGTTTCGAGGAGTTCGTCGCCAGACACTGGGACATGATTTGGGGCGACCGACGGCAGGAACTGGTCTTCATCGGCATCGGCATGGACGAGGCGCGAATTCGAGCCAGGCTGGATGCCTGCCTGGTATCGGGCGCGGCCTTCACGCCCGCGCTCTGGACAAACTTGCGCGATCCGTTCCCGGCCTGGGGCGAACGACAGTTGGAAACGGCCGACTGACGTTCGTGATAGCCTCAGGGCGTTATCGCGTCCGTCTATCCCGCGCACGATTGGTGAGCACCGGACTTTGCCCCCGTGCTGCGATGCTGGTGCCCAGGAGCAGAATCCCTGCCGCGATCGACAAGGCCTACAGAGCCGGGGGCGCGGTTGCTTGGCAACATCCGCGCGTTCCGGGACGATGGTCTATAAGGGAATGACCTCAGGAAATTTGCAACACCCCAACACCTGACGCCCCTTCATGCCGACCTCCGTTGCAGGCCAAAGCCGAACGCAGGTCCGGAAAAATCCGACCAGGCTCGCTTGATCGCAGCTCAGGAACGAACTGCGTCTTACGCCGACCCGATTCATCGGATCGCAATATTCCTGTCACGGTGGAATTATAACGTAGCTGTCATGTTCGACGCAGCGCTCGGAGGCTGCGTGGTGTGGGGAAAGCAGTTATGCCGACGTCGGTCTTCATCAACGAATTCCATTACGACAATGCGGGAAGCGATACGGGCGAGTTCGTGGAGATCGCGGGCGCGGCCGGCACGGATCTGACCGGCTGGAAGATCGTCCTGTACAATGGCAACCCTGCCCAACGCTCGGCCTATGGCACGGTGGCGTTGACCGGCACCATCGCCGATCAGGGCAACGGCATGGGCACGGTGAAGGTCGCCTATGCGGCGAACGGCATCCAGAACGGCGGCTCGGGTGCCGCCGGAGAGCCCGACGGCCTCGCCTTGGTCGATGCGGCGGGCAATGTCGTGCAGTTCCTGAGCTATGAGGGCAGCTTCGTCGCCGCCGACGGCCCGGCCAAGGGCATGACCAGCGTCAATATCGGCGTCTATGAGGACGGGACGCAGAGCGGCACCGCGCTGGGGCTGGTCGGCACCGGTACGACGGCGGAAGACTTCCACTGGGCGCTGATTAACACCGCGACCGCCGGAGCGGTGAATGCGGGCCAGACCTTCGGCAACGCCGCGCCGACCCCGACGCCCGGCACGCTGGCGATCGCCGACGCCAGCCTGACCGAAGGAGACAGCGGTACGCGGGAGATCGTCTTCACCGTGACACGCAGCGACGGAACTGCGGGCGGCGTGTCGGCGACCTGGACGCTGAACCTGGGCAGCGGCACGGTCGCGGCCGACGCGAGCGACTTCGCCGCCGACCTGGTGCGCACGGGCACGGTGACGTTTGCCGAAGGCGCTACCACCGCCCAGATCCGGCTGCCCGTGCTGGGCGATACGGTGTTCGAGGGCGACGAGAGCTTCTCCATCACCCTCTCCGATCCGCAGGGCGGCGCGACGCTGACCCGCGCCGTCGCGACGGGCACGATCACCAACGACGATGCCGCGCCGCCAGCCCCGCCCGCGAACGTCTTCATCAACGAGATCCACTACGACAATAGCGGCGCCGATGTCGGCGAGGCGATCGAGATTGCCGGGGCGGCGGGCACCGACCTGTCGGGCTATAAGCTGGTGCTGTACAACGGCACCAACACGCCCGATGCGGCACCGGTCTATGCGACGACCACCCTGTCGGGCACGATCGACGATGAAGGCAATGGCTTTGGCGCGGTGTCCTTCCGCTATCCGGTCAACGGTCTCCAGAACGGCCCGGCCGACGGCGTGGCGCTGGTCGCGCCGGACGGCACGGTGGTGCAGTTCCTGTCCTATGGCGGCACGATCACCGCGGCGGCGGGCACGGCGGCGGCGGGCCTGACCAGCACCGATATCGGCGTCGCCGAGTCCCCCGCGCCCGGCGCGGGCTTCTCGCTACAGCTCAAGGGGTCCGGGTCGAGCGCGGGCGATTTCACCTGGACCGCGCCGAGCACCGACAGCTTCGGATCGGTCAATGCGGGGCAGAGCTTCCTGTCGGCGACCGGCACGGGGCATCTGCGCGTCAACGATGCCCGCGTCGTCGAGGGCGATAGCGGCACCAGCAACCTGATCTTCACCGTGAACCGCGCGGGCGGCACCGCCAACGCCGCCACGGTCGACTATGCGGTCCATCTGGACGGGACCGCGAACGCCGCCGATCTCGGAGCCGCGGCGGTGCTGGCGGGCACGCTTCGCTTCGCGGCGGGCGAGACGAGCAAGCAGATCGTCGTGCCGATCGCGGGCGATACCGTCGGCGAAGGCAATGAAACGCTGTCGGTGACGCTGGGCACCACCAGCGGCGATGTGGTGATCGATCGCGGCACGGCGACCGGCACGATCGTCAACGACGACCCCGTCGCACTGTCGATCGGCCAGATCCAGGGCGAGGGCCACAGCTCGGCCTATATCAACCAGACGGTGGCCACCAACGGCGTCGTCACCGCCGTCGACTCCAACGGCTTCTACCTGCAGTCGGCGGTCGGCGATGGCAATGACCGCACGTCCGACGCGATCTTTGTCTTCACCAGCACCAAGCCGACCGTCCTGGTCGGCGACGAGGCGACGGTGCGCGGCAAGGTGGCGGAATATGCCGGGGACGCCAAGGGCCTGACGGTCACGCAGATCGTCACCCCGACGGTCACCGTCGCCAGCCATGGCAATGCGCTGCCCGCTGCCGTGCTGATCGGGACGGGCGGCGTCCTGCCCCCGGCGCACACGATCGATCATGACCCGCTGACAAATTACGACCCTGCCAACGACGGCATCGATTTCTGGGAGTCGCTGGAAGGCATGCGGGTGACGATCGATGCGCCCCAGGCGGTATCGAACACCAACTCTTATGGCGAGACCGACGTCGTCGCGTCGCATGGCGTCGGTGCCACCGGCATGAACGATCGCGGCGGCATCACCATCTCGCCCAATGCCGACGGCACGATCGACTATAATCCCGAGAAGATCCAGATCGACGACGACAGCGCAATCTTCGCGGGCTTCAAGCCGGGCTACACGATCGGCGACCAGCTCAGCAGCGTGACCGGCATCGTCCATTATTCATTCGACAATTACGAGGTGCTGGTCACCGAAGCGGTCACCGTCACGAAGGATGTGACGCTGACCAAGGAGGTCACGCAGCTTCAGGGCGACGCCAACCACCTGTCGATCGCCACCTATAATCTCGAAAATCTCGACACGTCGGACAACAAGTTCGACGTGCTGGCGAGCAACATCGTCTATAATCTGCGCGCGCCCGACATCCTGGCAGTGCAGGAGATCCAGGACGCCGATGGCGCGGGCACCGGCAGCGACCTGTCGGGCACCGTCACGGCGCAGGGGCTGATCGACTCGATCTACGCCCAGTCCGGCCTGCGTTACGCCTATGTCGAGATCGCGCCGACCACCGCCAATTCGAGCGGCGGCGAGCCCAATGGCAACATCCGCAACGGCTTCTTCTACAATGTCGATCGCGTGTCCTATGTCGAGGGCAGCGCGGCGCTGATCACCGGCAGCGCCTATAACAACAGCCGCAACCCGCTGGTCGCGCAGTTCGAGTTCGCCGGACAGAAGATCACCGCGATCGACGTCCACTTCACCTCGCGCGGCGGCAGCGATCCGCTGTGGGGCAACATCCAGCCGCCCGCCGACGCGGGCGATGCGGCGCGCAACGCGCAGGCCGCGGGCGTCAAGGCCTATATCCAGGAGCATCTCGCCGACGATCCGTCACTCAACGTGGCGGTGCTCGGCGACTGGAACGGCTTCTACTTTGAAAATGCCCAGACCCAGCTGACCGATCCCGCCAAGGGCGGGGTGCTGACCAACCTCAATACGCTGCTCAGCCCCGAAGAGCGCTACAGCTATATGTTCGGGGGCAATGCGCAGCAGATCGACAATATCCTGGTCACCGGCGGGCTGCTCACCAACGCGCAATATGACTCGGTCCACCTCAATTCGCAGTTCGGGGAGGATCGCCCGACCGACCATGATCCGCAACTGGCACTGCTCCAACTTGGCATGGCGCCGCGCGACCTGGTGCTGAGCCATGATGCGGTCGACGAGAATCTGGCGGCGGGCGCCATCGTCGGCACCTTGTCGGCGACGGACACGGCCAATGACAGGCTGACCTATGCCCTGGTCGACGACGCAAAGGGTCTGTTCGTGGTCGATGCCGCGACCGGCGTGGTCACCACCACCGCGCCGCTCGATCATGAGGCGGCGGCGTCCTATGCGCTGGTCGCCAAGGTCACCGACAGCGGCGGCCTGTCGACGCAGCAGGCCTTCACGGTCGCCGTGGGCGACGTCAACGAGGCCCCCGTCGCCCTGGCGCTGAGCGGCGACCATATGGCGGAGAATCTCGCTGCCGGAACGGTCGTGGGCACGCTTGCGGCCAGCGACCCGGAGGGCGATGCCCTCGCCTACAGCCTGGTCGACAATGCCCAGGGCCTGTTTGCGGTCGACGCGACGACCGGCGTGGTGACGACGACCGCCGCCCTCGACTACGAGGCGGTGAAGAACTACCAGATCGTCGCGCGGGCAACCGACACGGGCGGCCTGAGCACCGATCACGGCTTCACGATCGTGGTCGACGACGTCAACGAGGCTCCCGCTGCGACGGCGGATGCGGTGGCGATCGATGAGGATGCGACCACCGCCAATCTGTGGTCCACCTTGCTCGGCAACGATCGCGATCGCGATCCCGACACCGGCCAGGCCCTGTCGATCATCAAGGTCGACACCAGCGATACGCTGGGCAGCGTGATCTTCGATGCCGCCACGCAGACGCTGAAATATGTCGCGGACCATGACGCCTTCGATGCGCTGGCCACCGGCGCGTCGCAGGTGGATCGCTTCACCTACACCGTGTCGGACGGCCAGGGGCTGACCAGCACGGCCAGCGTGGCGGTCACCGTGACCGGCATCGGCGATGGGATCGTGCGCACCGGCAGCATCTTTTCCGACACGCTCACCGGCACGGGCGGCGAGGACACGCTGTCCGGTGGCCTGGGCCACGACACGCTTTACGGGCTTGGCGGCCATGATCAGCTCAGCGGCGGGCTCGGCAACGACCGGCTGTTCGGGGGCGATGGCAACGACGTGCTGTTCGGCGGTCTGGGCCATGACGTGCTGGACGGCGGAGCGGGCAACGACATCCTGTTCGGCGGGCTTGGCAACGACACGCTGAGCGGCGGCGCCGGGGCCGACACCTTCCACTTCGGCCGCCTGGACGGCAGCGACACGATCACCGACTTCGACACGGCGCGCGACGCCCTGGTGCTCGACGACGGTATCCGCCTCGCTCATGCACGGGTGCAGGACGTCAACCGCGATGGCGTCAAGGATCTCGTGCTGAGCTTTACCCAGGGAACCAGCGTCACGCTGCTGAATGTCAACGACGTGAAGGCGGTCAAGTTTTCCGGCCCGGATTACTGGTCGGATCACCAGCCGGGACTCGACGGGCTGCTCGACGATGTCGGCGATTTCCTGACGCACGCGCTGCCCCGATTCGTCGACTTCAGCCACGGCTTCTGACCCTCGACACGATCGGCGACCGGCCGCGCGATCCGTTGGTGGATCGCGCGGCCTTCGCATTCTGACTATGCCATTTTGAATCGACGGTGATGATGCTCGGGCACGACGTTCAGGCCCATGTTCGCGACGCATTGCGGCAATGTCGGCGGCACCTCGCCGCCGCCGCAGGGTTCAGCGCGCTGGTCAATCTGCTCTATATCGCGCCGACGCTGTACATGCTGCAGGTCTATGACCGCGTGGTGCCGACCCAGGGGGTGCAGACGCTGCTCTTCCTGACGGCCGTGCTGCTGTTCGCGCTGGCGACGCTGTCGCTGCTCGACCGGGTGCGCAGCCGGCTGCTGGTGCGCGCGGGTGTCCAGCTCGACACCGCGCTATCGCCCCTGATCCTCGATGCGACGCTCGGGCGGCCCGACCTGCCGGGCGCGCGCGCGGCGCTGCGCGAATTCGACACGATGCGCGGTACGCTGACCGGACCGGGCATACTCGCGCTGTTCGACGCGCCTTGGGTGCCGATCTATCTGCTGGTCTGCTTCCTGGTCCATCCCTGGATCGGCGTGGTGGCCGTGCTCGGCTGCGTCGCGTTGCCGGTGATCGCCTGGCTCAACGAGCGCGCCACCCATCACCGGCTCGATATCGCGCAGCAGGTCGCCAGCCAATCCTATGCCAGCCAGGACGCGCTGCTCGGCGCAGCGGACAGCATCCGCGCGCTCGGCATGCGACGCGCGATGGTGGCGCGCCAGTTGCGCCAGCGGCGCGCCATGCTGATCGCCCAGACCGAGGCGAACTTCGCGGCGGGCGGCTTCCTCACCGCGGGCAAGTTCGTGCGGCTGGCATTGCAGTCGCTGGCGCTCGGGCTCGGCGCATGGCTGGCGGTGGATAACCAGATTTCGGGCGGCGCGATCTTCGC
>NZ_LDTE01000138.1 GCF_001476905.1 Sphingomonas sanguinis
GGGGCATGACCGGGGGCGGCGGGGGAGGGGCTGCCGGTGTCGGAACCGGTGCGGGCGCTGGTGCTGGTTGTGGGGCTTCCGGGCGTTCGGTCAGCGACGCCTCGCTGAGCGGCGCGCTATCGGGCTGGCGGACCGACAGCCCGGCCTCCTGCGCATTCTCCTCCACCTGGCGCGCGGCATGGGTGCGGCGATGCTTGAGGCGCATCCCGATCAGGATGACGGCAATCGCCGCCACCGCGACGATCGCGATCAGGATGAAATGAATGGTCGTGATCGTGGCCACGCCATCGGGAATCAGGCTTTCCGCCGTTGCTGCGGTCGTGTCGTTCATGGCGTTACCCTATTGTTCCCCACATTGTCCTCAAGCCCCGATCGCGAGCCCAATCGATCGGATCAGGCGTGAGTTCCCGCTTCGCGCGCGATCTCACGCCAGCCGATGTCGCGGCGGCAAAAACCATCGGGGAAGCGGATGGCGTCGACCGCGCGGTATGCGGCAGCCTGCGCCTCGCCGACCGTCGCGGCGCTGGCGGTGACGGCCAGCACGCGGCCCCCGCTGGCGACCAGCTGCTCGCCCGCCATCTTCGTGCCCGCCTGGAACACGACTGCGCCGGTCGCCTCGGCAGCGTCGATCGCGTCGATGGCGCCGCCCGCCTTGGGCGTGCCGGGATAACCCGCCGCCGCCATCACCACGGTCAGCGCGGGATCGTCGGAGAAAGTGGGTGCGGGCAGCTCGGCCAGTCGCCCCTCGGCCACCGCCAGCATCATCGCCAGCAGATCGCCCTGGAAGCGCAGCATCAGCACCTGGCATTCGGGGTCGCCGAACCGGGCGTTATATTCGATCAGCTTGGGGCCCTGCGCCGTCAGCATCAGCCCGGCATAGAGCACGCCGGAGAAGGGCGTCCCCTCGGCCCGCAGCGTGTCGACCGTGGGCCGCACGATCCGGTCGATCGCCTGTCGCTCCAGCTCGGGGGTCAGGACGCGCGCCGGGCTGTAGGCGCCCATGCCGCCGGTGTTCGGGCCGGTATCGCCGTCACCGACCCGCTTGTGGTCCTGCGCCGAGCCGAAGGGCAGGAGCGCCTGGCCATCGGTCAGGACGAATAGGCTCGCTTCCTCGCCCTCCAAGAATTCCTCGATGACGACTTCGGCCCCCGGCACCGAGAAGAGGTCAGTGATCGCGCCCTCGGCCTCGGCCTTGGTGAAGGCAACGGTCACGCCCTTGCCTGCCGCCAGGCCATCGGCCTTGATGACCACGGGCAGGCCGAAGGTCGTCGCCAGCGCGGCCTGCGCCTCCGCCAGCGTGTTCACGCGGACATAGCCGGCGGTCGGGATGTCGGCGCGGCGGCACAGGTCCTTGGTGAAGCCCTTCGAGCCCTCCAGCTGCGCGGCGGCCTTGCTCGGCCCGAACACCGGAATGCCTTCGGCACGCAGCGAATCGGCCAGGCCATCGACCAGCGGCGCCTCGGGGCCGACCACGACCAGGCCCACGCCATGGTCCTTCACGAACGCCACGACGGCGGCGTGATCGGTCGCGTTCAGCGCGACACAGGTCGCATGGGCGGCGATACCGGGGTTGCCGGGCGCGGCGTAGAGCGTATCTAACCCGTTCGACTGTGCCAGCTTCCATGCCAGCGCATGTTCGCGGCCACCCGATCCCAGCAGCAGGACGTTCATGCCCGATCCTTATCCCTATGACGACAGTGCGAGGCTGGTAGCCGAGGAGATCGCCGGCGACAACGCGCTCGCGCTATCGGTCGGCGAACTCAGCCTGAAGCTGAAGCGGATGGTGGAGGGCGAGTTCGGCCATGTCCGTCTGCGCGGCGAGATTTCGGGCTATAAGCGCGCCACCTCTGGCCATGTCTATATGAGCCTGAAGGACGAGAATGCGGTCATCGACGCGGTGATGTGGAAGGGCGCGGCGAACACCCTTCCTTTCCAGCCGCAGGACGGGGTGGAGGTGATCGCCACCGGCCGCCTGACCACCTTCCCCGGCCGGTCCAAATACCAGATCGTCGTCGAGCGGATGGAGTTGGCGGGGGCGGGCGCGCTGATGGCGCTGCTCGAAAAGCTGAAAGCCAAGCTGGCGGGCGAGGGGCTGTTCGACCGCGATCGAAAGAAGGCGCTTCCCTTCATGCCGCCGGTGATCGGCGTCGTCACCTCGCCGACCGGCGCGGTGATCCGCGACATCCTCCACCGGCTGGAGGATCGTTGCCCGACCCATGTCATCGTCTGGCCGGTCAAGGTGCAGGGCGAGGGCTCGGCCAAGGAGGTCGCCGCCGCCATTCGGGGCTTCGACGCGATCGAACCCGGCAGCCCGGTGCCGCGACCCGATCTGGTGATCGTCGCGCGCGGTGGCGGCTCGATCGAGGATCT
The DNA here is from genome assembly GCF_001476905.1 of Sphingomonas sanguinis. Classification (GTDB taxonomy): domain Bacteria; phylum Pseudomonadota; class Alphaproteobacteria; order Sphingomonadales; family Sphingomonadaceae; genus Sphingomonas; species Sphingomonas sanguinis_B. The sequence goes on from NZ_LDTE01000138.1 coordinate 2,371, forward strand.
CTGGTCGTTCAACGAGGAGATCGTCGTGCGTGCGGTCGCCGAATGCTCCATCCCGATCATCTCGGCGGTAGGGCATGAGACCGATACGACTTTGTGCGACTATGCCGCCGACCTGCGGGCGCCGACTCCCACGGCGGCGGCGGAGATTGCGGTGCCGGTGCTCGCGGATATCCGCCTGACCGTCGCCGCGCACGGCCAGCGGGCCGAGCGCTGTGCACGCCGCTATGTCGAGCGGGGGCGCGAGCGGCTGGACGCGATGGCCCGGCTGCTGCCCAAGCGCGACCAGTTGCTGGGCCCGCAGCGTCAGCGCGCCGACGAGGCGGGCGCGCGGCTCGATCGCGGGCTGGAGCGACGGGTGACGCTGGCGCGTGGCGGGCTGGACCGGGCGGGCGCGGCGTTGCGCCCGGCGATCCTGAAGCGGCAGGTCGAGCGCGGGCGCGACAGGCTGGCCTCGACCTGGCGGTTGGTCCAGTCGCTCAACCCCGACCGTATCCTGGAGCGCGGCTATGCCCGGATCACCGCGCGGCCGGGCGGCGAGACCCTGTCCTCGGCGGAAGCGGCGAAGGCGGCCGATACGCTGACCCTGCGCTTTCGCGACGGCACGGTCGATGTCGCGGTCGAGGGCGGCGGAGGGAGGACCGGGGTTGAGCCCCCAGCCCCCAAAACCTATGACAAGCCCAAGCGGGAGCCTCAGCCGAAACCGGGCAAGCCGGATCAGCCGACGCTCCTCTGACCCGAAAGTAGTATCATGCTGATGTCGAACACCGATCGCCCCGCGCGGCTCCACTATCTGGCCAATGGCTTTCGGGTCCTGTCGCCGGGCGATCATGTCGTTTGCGCGGTGACCGGGCGGCGCATCCCGCTCGAAGACCTGAAATATTGGAGCGCCGAGCGGCAGGAAGCCTATGCCGACGCGCACGCCACCGCGCAGGTGCTGAGCCCGCAATGAGGATAGGGGGCGTGGTCGCCGGGCTGCTGCTGACCGCAGGCATCGTGTCCGGCGGTCAGGCGGCGATGCAGGGACCAGCGCCAGTCGTAGTGCCGTCCTTCCGCTGGACCGGCGAGCTGAGCCAGGGCGGACTGATCCGGGGGCAGGCACCTAGCGGCGCGGTGTCGGTCACGCTGGACGGAGAACCGCTGACGCTCGCCCCGGATGGCACCTTCCTTGCCGGTTTCGACCGCGATGCCGGGCCGTCGGCCGAACTGGTCGCAAGCTTTGCCGATGGCCGCCTGGTTCGCCAGGCCCTGAGCATCGCACCGCGCGCCTGGCGGATCGAGCGGCTGGACCGGCTGCCCAAATATCCCGTCCCCGATCCCGAATTCCAGCGGCTGCGCCCGCCCGAGCTGGCGCAGATCCGCGCCGCCCGCGCCCAAGTCACAGACGCCACCGGCTGGCGCCAGGCGCTGCAATGGCCGGCGACGGGCCGCATTTCCGGCCTGTTCGGGGCGCAGCGCGTCTATCGCGGCGAACCGGGCAGCTATCATTCGGGCACCGACATCGCCGCTCCCACCGGCACCATCGTCCGCGCTCCTGCCGACGGCGTGGTGATCCTGGCGGCCGAGAGCCCCTTCACGCTGGAGGGGCATCTGCTGATGCTCGACCACGGACAGGGGCTGAACAGCGCGTTCCTCCATTTGTCGCGCATCGACGTCCATGTCGGCGACCATGTCCGCCAGGGCCAGCCGATCGGCGCGGTCGGCGCCACGGGCCGCGCCACTGGCCCGCACCTCCATTGGAGCCTGCAATGGAAGGGGCGTAAGCTCGATCCGCTGCTGGTGACTGGGCCGATGCCGTGAGGGTGGGAGGTTAATTCTCGCGACGGACCTTGATCGCGGGTTGTCCTGCCAAGCTGAGCTTGAAGCTTCCCAGCGCGCCGCGTCGAATGACGACCTTGTCGCCGACGCGAGGGCGGCCGCCCAGAATATTGTCGTCCGTCTGCCGCCAGCGTGCGCCGTCAGCCAGGATGAAAAGCCATGCGCCCCCGTTCATCTCCGCCTTGGTGAGCGTCGTCTCGATCTGGGTGACGGCATCGGGGCTATTCCGGTCCGTCGCGTCGCCGAACAGGCCGAAATTGGGCAGGTTCAATCCGAACAGGGCTTTGCGGGTCTGGCGTACCTGAGCGCGATCGATGACGATGACTTCGCGCTTTTGCTCGGCCGATAGCAGCGCATTGACGGCCTTGTCGTAGCAGGCGAGCCGTTCGGCCGCTTGCGCGATGGTCGTGCACTGCGCAGCCGCTGCTACCAAGGACGATCGACCATCCTTGGGATCGGCGAGGGCCGAGGTCGCCACCATGAGGATGGAAGCGCTCAGGATGGGGAACAGCACCCATCCTCGCCTTTGGCAAGCAATAGACCGCTTGTTTATCAAGATGTTGATGCCCTCTTTTTCACTGGTTCCGCGTGCGATGCATACCGCTGCGACCGTGTACGAGGCCGAAGGTAGGCGCATTGGACTTTTCGGCAAGACAATATGGCCGATATATCTTGCATTGTGTCAAAAAGGCTACATGGGGAAATTATCTTGCGTCAAGCTGATCGTTTAGATTGCGGCGATACGGGCTTTGATGGAATGTCGGCCCATCACCTGCCGCAAGAGCCGGTGTGAAAAATATGATGTTCATCGCGGCTTCGCGCCCCGAAGGAGCATTGAAGGGGTCTGATATGAAGAAGAAGATATTGCGGGGCAGCTTGCTGACCACCACGATGATCGCCGGTGTCCTCGTCGGAACGGCGGCCTCTGCACAAACCACGGACACGACGCAGACGGCACCCGCTGAGTCGACCGACGCCACGCCGCCGGCGAACGCTAATGGCGGGACGGGTGACATCGTCGTCACGGGGTCGCGTATTTCGAACCCCAACCTGACCTCGGCCAGCCCGATTTCGGTCGTGACCGCGCAGGACATTCAGATTCGCGGCGGTTCGCGAATTGAAGACGTGCTCAACACGCTGCCGCAGTCGTTCGCGACCCAGACCTCGTCGGTGTCGAACGGTTCGACCGGTACCGCGACGCTGAACCTGCGCAACCTGGGCGACCAGCGTACGCTGGTGCTGGTCAACGGCCGTCGCCTGATGCCGGGTGACCCGGTGTCCAAGAGCTCGGCCGCCGACGTCAACGTGATCCCGCAGGCGCTGATCAAGCGGGTCGACGTGCTGACCGGTGGTGCGTCGTCGGTCTATGGTTCGGATGCCGTCGCCGGCGTCGTGAACTTCATCCTCGACACGGACTATCAGGGGCTTAGCCTCACCTCGTCCTATGGCCTGTACAATCACAACAACGACAGCACCCGTTTCCAGGGTCTGGCGGCTGCGCGCGGCTTCCCCTACCCCAGCGGCAATGTAGCCGACGGCCAGCAGTTCGACGTCAATCTGAAGGTCGGCACCGGCACCAGCGACGGCAAGGGCCACATCGTCGGTTACATGGGCTATCGCGAAATCCAGGCGATCCTGCAGGGCCGCCGCGATTATAGCGCGTGCAGCCTGAATACGCCGGCTGGCAATGTCGGTGCGGACTATCGCTGCGGTGGTTCGGCAACGGCCGCTCCTGCCAACTTCACGCTCACCGATGGAGTCCAGGACGGACCGCCGACCAGCTATACGTTGAATTCGGCAGGTCAGCTGATTCCCGGCACGACACTGTATAACGCCAATCCGCTGAACTATTATCAGCGTCCCGACAAGCGCTTCACCGCCGGGTTCATGGCGCATTACGACGTCAGCGACGCGTTCAAGCCCTATGCCGAATTCAACTTCATGGACGACCGCACGGTCGCCCAGATCGCCCCGTCGGGCAATTTCGGCAACACCCAGACCCTGAACTGCAACAACCCGCTGCTGTCGGCCCTGCAGGTCTCGACCTTCTGCCGCGCGACCAACCTGGTGTCGGACGCCAATGGCAATCCGATCGCCTTCACCAACCCGGATGGCACGACCTATAACAAGGCCAATGTCATCGTCGCTCGTCGTAACGTCGAGGGCGGCGGGCGTCAGGCCGACATCACGCACACGTCCTATCGCTTCGTGGCAGGCGTGCGTGGCGATCTCGACCGCGGCATCTCGTATGATGCCTATGCGCAGTACGGCACGACCAAGTACAACCTGATCTACCGCAACGAGTTCTCGGTGTCGAAGACGGCCCGCGCGCTCGACGTGATTGGCACGGCCGCGAACCCGGTCTGCCGCTCGGTGGTCGATGGTTCGGACCCGAACTGCGTTCCGCTCAACATCTTCGGTTCTACGGCGATCACGCCTGCTGCCCTGAACTATGTGCAGCAGTCGGGCTTCCAGCAGGGTGAAACCAAGGAAACCGTGGTCAGCGGCTCGGTCAATTTCCGGGGCGGCGAATACGGCATCCAGTCGCCCTTCTCCGATGAGGGTATCGGCCTGTCGATCGGTGCGGAATATCGCAAGGAGCAGCTGCGTCTGGAAGTCGACCAGGCGTTCCAGACCGGCGACCTGGCCGGTCAGGGTGGCCCGACCCTGCCGAATTCCGGTCAGTATGACGTGAAGGAAGTGTTCGGCGAAATTCAGGTTCCGCTGGTCACCGATCGTCCCTTCTTCCACGAACTGACGCTGGAAGGCGGCTATCGCTATTCGAACTACAGCACGGCCGGTTCGGTCAGCTCGTACAAGGGTCAGCTGACCTGGGCGCCGGTTCGCGATCTGACCTTCCGCGGCGGCTATAACCGCGCGGTTCGCGCGCCGAACATCCAGGAACTGTTCGTGGCTCAGTCGGTCCAGATCGATGGCGCCACCGATCCCTGCGCGGGTCCGGCGGTCAACGGGCTGGTCAACGGCAACACGGCGGCCCAGTGCGCCCGTATCGGCGTTCCGGCCAACCGCTTCGGTCTGATCCTGGCGAACCCGTCGGAACAGTATAACGGTCTGGTTGGCGGCAACCCGAACCTGCGTCCTGAAACGGCTGATACGTTCACCGTTGGTGCGGTGTTCCAGCCGACCTTCCTGCCGGGCTTCAGCGCCACCGTCGATCTGTTCAGCATCAAGGTGAAGGACATCATCGGCGTCATCGGTGCCGACACGATCCTCAGCCAGTGCCTCCAGACCGGCAACCCCACGTTGTGCGGTGCGATCAACCGCGATGCCAACGGCACGCTGTGGCAGACGCCTCAGGGTTATGTGGTGGACACCAATGTCAATGCCGGGACTCTCAAGACCCGCGGCATCGACGTATCGGCGAACTACACGCTGCGCACCGCTACGGCCGGCACGTTCAATGCGGGCATTAGCGGCACCTATGTCGACGAGCTGACCTCGTCGAAGGTGGGCGCGGAGTTCGACTGTGCTGGTCTGTACGGCGCACAGTGCGGCTTCCCGCAGTCGAAGTGGCGTCACCGCGCGGTCCTGTCCTGGACGGGTACGAGCGGGATCGGCATTTCGGGTACGTGGCGTCACCTGTCGCCGACCCGGTTCGAGCGGACGAGCAGCGATACCGATCTGGCGGGTGCCTTCTACGTGCGTGATGCGCGGGTGCCGGCGCAGAACTATTTCGACCTCGCCGTCTCGGCGCGGATCGAAGGCAAGTACACGCTGCGGATCGGTGCCAACAACCTGCTGGACAAGACGCCGCCGATCCTGAGCTCGACGGCGGCGCCGATCAGCTCGTTCGGCAACGGCAACACCTATCCGGGCATCTACGATGCAGCGGGCCGGTATATCTTCACCAGCTTCACCATCGACCTGTAAGGGTTGCTATCTTAATGGAGGAACGGCGGGCAGCGATGCCCGCCGTTTTTCTATGTGCGCCAAAGAAGATTGCGCTGTTGGATGCAGGGGCCGGGTTTTCCGTCCGATGGCCGCGCCAGCTTCCCGTCCTATTTATCGATGGTGATGGTCGGGTCGTCTTTCACATGCTCTTTCTCCCGGCAGTCTTCCCAGGCACGGGAGTCTGGAGGGCCGTTGCACGGCATGAACCGAGCGTAGTCCATGCGATCCGACCATTCGCTTTCTGCATTGTTCAGGCGTCGGGCTATCTTAGGGCTGAGACTCAAT
>NZ_LDTE01000139.1 GCF_001476905.1 Sphingomonas sanguinis
TGGGTTTGGACCCTAGTAGGGCAAGCCGTTCCCGGCCCTGTCGTCATCGATCTAGCAGGGATGGAGCTTGGCTGTAGTGACACGCTACGCAGGGATGGAGAACCACGCGCGATATTGCAGGTCGGGCAGGCGTGTCATATTCGCCAGCCGGGCAGGCCGGGTACACGGGGGAAACCGTCGCCCACTCTTGTCTGATTACCCTCTCGCATATCATTATCGAAAATAGGTCGTAGGCGGCTCAGAAGCAGTCCGACTTGGCGGGATAACAAAAGGGGCGATTGGGGGTTATGAAGAAGTACCAGCTGCTCGGATCAGTCGGCCCTATCTACCCGTTCGTTCCGCCAGTCTTGCGTCAGCGCCAGTCGCAAAGCCGGGGCCATAGCGAGCCGCTCCGCTCCGTCCCGCCTACCAGCATCGACCTTTCGCAGCCCCTTGCCAAAGGTGAACGAGGCGGGATCATCGGCATAGCGGCCAAGATCAATCCGTCCGAAGATGGCAATGGTGTGAACCTCATCACACGCGGAATAGACGAGGGCGCGATTAAGGTAGCGCTACTGTTTGTCGATAAGCTGGACAAGCCAACCAACAGCTTGATGGGTTTCGGAGAAGATGACCCTAAGGACGTTACCGGCATTGGCCTTGGCGGGCAGACGATGGTAACATACACCGAGGGACTGACGTACTCGCAAACTTCAAACTATATCTGGCAAGTCTATCAACTACTCGACAAGCGCGAACCGGGGCGGTGGTCGCTGTGGCCGCAGCGCGACACTCCGATAATTCCTGAGCAACAGCTTAGTCCCGACCTCGCTTTCCGGCTTGAGTTGCAGAGCGGACTTATAGTTCCCGCTCCCTCCACGCCCTATGAGGATGTGCTAGCGTTCAAAGATCGCCATAAAGCTGAGCTTATTGCTTTGAGACACTATCTTGAGGAATTTGCTATCAAGCTGTCCAAGGAAGGTGATCCTAGGGCCGTGAACCTTGAACGGGAGCGCTTCGATGCCGCGCTTGCTGAATACCTGACGAAAGCTCGGCATTCCAATGTAAGAAAGGCTGTCGCCAGCTTGACGACGGAGTTTGATTGGACAGCAGCAGTCCGGGGTGCAGTTGGCGGTGGCGGTATCGCGGTTGCTGCTCAGGGCCTCTCTCTTATCGCCGCCGCCGCGGCGATTGGAAACGGGATACTCGCCGGCCTTTCCATCAAGAGCGTAGCGGGATTGAAGGACGGGCCTTCCCCGTTCCGATACATCGCACGGATCGAAAAGGAATACGGAAGCTAATCAGGTATCGCCTGCCATCGCGTCGAGATTGTTAGCAGACTTGCCGTCAGGATTTGTCCGCAGGTGGGCTTTGGCTTCAGTTGGACGAACGCTGTGTACATTGGTCAACTCGCCCCGATCAGCCATATTCATGGCCTGATTGAGAGGGGTAAAGCGGCTGTTACCTTCGACCTTAACATGCGTGATGTTGCCCTTAGCGTCAGCGCGGGCATCTACAACTTTGCGACCCTTCGTCATGGCGGCGTCTCCCTTCAATAAGGTAGGTAGGAACCGCTCAGACGAGCGGCAACCTATTGCCATGTCCCTAGGCAAACTGTTACATTAGGCATTGCCAACAGTGACAGCGACCTGAGTAAATGTCGTTGTTTCTCAATGCCTTATAGGGGTGCCGGTAAAATCCTCTTCTGGGCACCATCGCTTCTTACAGCGTTGAAATCTCTCGGGGATCGTCGGTAAGACGGTCCCCAGAGAGCGTTTTCTCCGGGATAATGGTCGGTCATCAGATCGAAGTCCTGCCCCCCCCTCCTCATAGCCGCGCTTGCCAAGGGATTTTCCTTGTAGCGTTTTTCGATGCGGACACCTTTTCTGACATCGCTACCCCGTACCCGTTGATGCTCAACGGTTCCTGAGCAGGCTCAAAATCAGGCGCGTTCTGCGTAAGGACGGCCTTACCAGACAATGTGTCCGCTACTGACCATCAAGGGTATCCATCCCGGCCCCTGATCGGGCGCAATGCCCGGCGATTCAATTCCGTCAAAAGCGATGAAACCGCCGAGCCCAATACGGCGGCCGGCGCGATGGGCCACCGTCGCGGATTCTTCATGACAATTAGGGGTACGACGTCACAAAACCGCTTGGCCAGCAGCCCGAAGGTGAGGCGTCTGAGCAACACAGGCCGCGCATTACACCAAAACGATACCGCCCCCATTGACCGAATATCGTATAACGTACTTAATATGAGATGGGAGATAAGTAATTTTATTGCTCATGAGGGGGCGGACCGGATGATTGAGAATGGCTATTGGCGGCGATCGGCTGCTTTGATTGCCTTGGCGACGGGTTTGGTGGCGGCCAGTGGCGCGTCGGCGCAGACCGCGAATGACGCCCAGGCGGCGGACGACGTCGTCGTCACGGGCACGCGCATCCGCCGTCCCGACCTGACGAGCAACAGCCCGCTCACCAGCGTCAACGCCCAGGAACTGACGCTTCAGGGCACCAACAATATCGAGAATGCGCTGAACCGCCTGCCGCAGTTCACCGCCGACGCGAATGAGAATGTGTCGAACGGCTCGAACGGCACCGCGCAGGTCAACCTGCGCAATCTGGGGTCCAACCGCGTGCTGACGCTGGTCAACGGCCAGCGCCTGCTGCCGACCCAGGCCATGGACCTGAACTTCATCCCCTCGGCGATCGTCGAGCGGGTCGATATCGTAACCGGCGGCGCATCGGCGGTCTATGGCTCGGACGCGCTGTCCGGCGTCGTCAACTTCATCCTGCGCGACAAGCTCGACGGCTTTCGCCTGGATGCGCAGACGAGTATCGCCGACCACACCAACGACAATGGCTTCCTACGCGGGATCGTGTCGGGCCGCGGCTATCAGACCGCGCCGTCCCACGTCTTCGACGGCGGCAAGCAGGACATCAACGCTTCGTTTGGCAAGACGATGCTCGACGGGCGGCTGAACATCACCGTCTATGGCGGCTATCGTCGCACCGATCCGGTCCTCCAGTCGACCCGCGACGTGTCGGCCTGCGCCCTGAACAGCGCCTCGACGACCTTCACTTGCGGCGGGTCGAGCAATACGCCTTTCGGCACCTTCACCCCGCTGGGCGGGCCGCTGGCGGGCCAGAAGCTGACCAACAGTCGCGACGGGTCGAAGACCTGGGTGCCTTATGATTCGACCTACACCTACAACTACGCCCCGCTGAACTATTTCCAGCGCAGCGACGACCGGTACAATGCGGGTGCGTTCATGCACCTGGAGCTGTCCAAGGCCGCCGAAATCTATGGCAGCTACATGTACATGGACGACCGCAGCTTCTCGCAGGTCGCGCCGTCCGCGCTGTGGTTCGGCCAGACCTATGCCGTGACCTGCAACAACCCGTTGATGAGCGCCAGCCAGCAGCAGTCGCTGTGCGGCGCCGCCGCCGGAACCGCCGCGACGCAGAACACGCTGATCGGCTATCGCCTGGGCGGCAGCGGCACCCTGCCGCGTCGCGACGACCTCCAGCATCGCTATTACCGTTCGATGGTCGGCGTGCGCGGCGATATCGGCCACGGCTTCAACTATGATGTCAGCGTGCTGCGTTCGTCCGCGCATTATGACGAGCAGTATCTGAACGACGTCAACGTCACCAAGGCGCAGAAGGCACTGCTGGCCGTGCCGGACGGCAAGGGCGGCGCGGTCTGCCAGTCGGTGCTGAACGGCACCGATTCCGCCTGTACGCCGATCAACGTCTTCCAGGCGGGCGGCCTGACCGGGCAGCAGGCGCAATATCTCTATGCGCCGACCCGGACCTGGGGCCGCTATGCCCTGAACGTCATTTCGGGCTCGATCACCGGCGACCTGGGTACGTTCGGCATCACCAGCCCTTGGGCCAAGGACGGCGTCAGCATCGTGCTGGGTGGCGAGCATCGTCGCGAGACGCTGTATTTCACCGGCGACGAGGTGGCCAAGCAGGCGGGTACGCAGGACTCGGACGGCATCATCGCGGTCAATGAGGGCTTCGGCGAAATCGAAGTGCCGATCGCGCAGGACTCGGCGATCGGCAAGGCGCTGACCCTGAACGGCGGCTTCCGCTATTCGGCATACAAGAACGACCAGCGCTCGACCGGCTATTCGTCCAAGTTCAACGCCTTCACCTACAAGGGCGAGCTGAGCTGGCAGGTGGTCGATCCGGTGCGCCTGCGCGCCAGCTTCAACCATGCCATCCGCGCACCCAATATCAGCGAGCTGTTCTCGAACCTGTCGCTGGGCAACGTCAACGCGGTCGACCCGTGCGCCGGTGCGAAGCCCACCGCCTCGCTCAGCGCCTGTCAGCTGACCGGCGTCACCGCCGCCCAGTATAACAGCCATCTGGTCATCGAATGTCCGTCCGACCAGTGCACCGGCCAGTCGGGCGGCAATCGCAACCTGAAGCCGGAATCGGCCGATACCTATACCGCCGGTATCGTGCTGGCCCCGCGCGGCGGCCGCAACCTGTCCGTCTCGATCGACTATTTCAACATCAAGGTGAAGGACTATATCGGCAGCATCGATCCGAACACGATCATCAGCCAGTGTTTCTCGACCGGCAGCCCCTATTATTGCGGTCTGTTCCGTCGCGATCCGCTGACCGGCTCGATCTTCGGCACCGGCTATGTCGTCTCGACCACGCTCAACACCGGCTATCTGAAGACCTCGGGCCTCGACATCGCGGCCAATGCGATGATCCCGCTGGGTCGCCTGGGCCGTCTCTATGGCGACTTCATCGGCACCTATCTGTTCCAGCAGGCGACCCAGCCGCTGCCGGGTGGCGACAGCTATGACTGCAAGGGCCTGTTCGGCTATGCGTGCGGCCAGCCGACCCCGGTGTGGCGTCACAATGTGCGCGTGACCTGGAAGCCGGACCAGAAGACCAGCCTGTCGTTCAACTGGCGCTATATCGGCCCGACCAGCAACTCGGCGACGTCGAGCAACAGCTATCTCACCGGGCCCGCCGACCCGATCGACGCGCGCCTGCCTGCGTACAGCTATTTCGATTTGACCGGCGCGGTCGAGGTCAATCGCAACCTGACGCTTCGTATCGGTGCGAACAACCTGCTCGACAAGAGCCCGCCCGCGCTGGCCTCGGGCGTGCTGAACCTGTTCGGCAACGGCAACACCTATCCGGGCGTCTATGACGTTCTGGGCCGACGGATCTTCGTCGGCGCGACCGTGAAGTTCTGATCCCAGCCGTTCTGAGGGAATGAGGCCGGGGTTCTTTCGCTTGGGCGGAAGGGCCCCGGTTTCGTTTGGCGCGATAGGGACTGGTCCTCCGCTCGGCGGTCTCGCACGCTACGAGTCCATCGCCTGGATCAGCCCGTCAGAGCCACCCCCGTTAATCGTTCAACCAGTCCGCCGTGATCTCCCCCCGATGTCCGTCCGGCGCCAGGGCGGCGCGAAGGGCTTCCAACAGGGGCGGCAGCGCTTGTGTGAAGGCATAGGGCGGATTGACGAAGAAGAGGCCCGCGCCGTTGTAGATGCCGGGCTGATCGGCGTCGTACAGCCAATGCTCAACCGACAGGAATTTCGGGATACCGAGCTTGCGCAGCGCGTCCTTCCACCGCTGATGCGTCGCGCGGTCTTTCAGCGGATACCAGATCACCGTCACGCCGTGCGCCCATTTGCGGTGCGCCGCGGCGAGCGTGGCGGCGATCCGCGCGCGTTCGTCGGTCTGTTCATAGGGCGGGTCGACCACCACCACGCCGCGCGCCGTCCGGGTCGGCAGCATCGCCAGCCATAATTCATACGCATCGCGTTCATGCACGGCCGCCGGCGTACCGCGCATCGCGCCGCGCAAGGCCCGGGCATCCTCGGGATGCTTCTCGTTGAGGATCAGCAGGTCCTGCTCGCGCAACAACTGCGCCAGGAATCGTGGCGAGCCGGGATAGAGCTGCGGCTCGGCCCCGACATTCACCGCCCGTACGGCGGCGCGATAATCGTCCAGCAACGGGTTCGTGTCGGCAAAGGCCCGCGACACGCCATGCACGGCTTCGCCGGTCCGCTGGGCCTGCTCGCCGCCAAGGTCGTAGAGCCCGCAGCCCGCATGGGTATCGATCAGCGTCAACGCGCCCGGTTTTTGCTGCAAGGCCCGGACCAGCGCGATCAGCAGGCTGTGCTTCACGACATCAGCGCTGTTGCCCGCATGGAAGGAGTGGCGATAATTCATGGGAAATCCGAAATCCTGCCGATTGGCCTTTGTACGATCTACCGGGCGAAGACGCCGACCACGACGATGAGACGCCGCCCATCCAGAGCCGGGCGGGCGGCGTCCTAACCCCTCGAAGCCCAACGTCCAATCCGCTTTCACGCTCCGCGGCAACCGGCCCTGCAACACGGCGTCATCGATCAGTGGGGCTGGTTACAACCTAGCCCCGGATGGAAAGCTCCTCGAACTGGCCCGGTGCGATCCCGTCGACACACCAGTCGCCGATCGACCAGCGGACCAGCCTCAGCGTGGGCAATCCGACCTCCGCCGTCATGCGCCGCACTTGCCGGTTGCGCCCTTCGCGGATGGTGAGTTTCAGCCAGTTATCGGGGATGAACTTGCGCTGGCGGATCGGCGGATCGCGCAGCCACAAGTCCGGCGCATCGATCCGGTCGACTTCGGCAGGCAGGGTCATGCCGTCCTTCAGCCGGACACCCTGCCGCAAGCGCTCCAGTTCCGGCTCCTGCGGATCGCCCTCGACCTGCACGAGGTAGGTTTTGGCCATCTTGAAGCGGGGATCGGCGATGCGCGCCTGCAGCCGCCCGTCATCGCACAGCAGCAGCAAGCCCTCGCTGTCCCGATCGAGCCGCCCGGCGGGATAGACACCCTTCACCGCGATGAAATCCGACAAGGTCGACCGGACGGTCGGCGATCCACGATCCGTAAATTGCGACAGGACCCCGAAGGGTTTGTTGAACAGGAGCAGCCGGGCCATCCCGAGCCCATAGCGTTCGCTTGCGGCTCCCGGAAGCAGTCGATCAACGACGGCACCGCACGCCATGGTTGCCCTGACCGCCGGAGGGTTTCAAAAGGGCCGATCAATTCGGGGGCTCCTGGCTTTTACGCTTTGCCCTCACCGATGATGGACGATGTAGTGACCACCAAAATCTATCTGTCCGCCGACCGCCTGCTGGAGGATTCCTTCCGCCTGGCCAATCTGGTCTTCGATTCGGGTTTCCGCCCGACCCATATCGTCGGCATCTGGCGTGGCGGCGCGCCGGTCGGCATCGCGGTGCAGGAATTGCTCGAATATCGGGGCGTGCAGAGCGACCATATCGCGATCCGCACCGCTTCCTATACCGGTATCGACCAGCAGGAGCCGCAGGTGCGCATCTATGGCCTGGGCCATCTGGTCGATGTGCTCAATCCGGAGGATCGGCTGCTATTGATCGACGACGTGTTCGATTCCGGGCGCTCGATCCGCGCGCTGCTGAGGGAATTGAAGGCGCGGTGCCGGAACAACATCCCGGACGAGGTGAAGGTCGCGACCGTCTATTACAAGCCGTCGCGCAACGTGACCGACCTGAAGCCCGACTTCTTCGTGCATGAGACCAATGACTGGCTGATATTCCCACATGAAATCAACGGGCTGAGCGAGGACGAAATCCGCGCGCACAAGCACGGTGCCGCCATCATCCTGCGCTGACGCGCCGATCTCACGACCACGACGGGCCCGGCGTGGTCGTGAGATCGGCGC
>NZ_LDTE01000014.1 GCF_001476905.1 Sphingomonas sanguinis
ATTGGGTTTGGACCCTAGCGCTGTCTGCTCCAGTCCCATTCGGCGAAGCACCTCGCGGCCCACTCCACGCACATCGATGTTCTGGCCGCCATCGCGAAAGCTGAACGCTCGTTCGACCACGGTGACGTCAAAGCCAGCACGGCCAAGCCACCAGGCGACGGTGTTGCCGGCGACGCTGGCGCCGGTGATCAGGACACGACGGGACATAAATTCTGCTACTCCTCGCCTGCCCAACGAACGAGGGCGGTTAAATCCCCCTTGAAACCTACGAGGCTAACATACGCGCAGGGCGAACCCGGCGGCATCTCGAGAAACCGCAATCGATCACTTCGTGGGATCAAACACCTAAGCGAAACTGCTTTGATTGGGGTGAATGGCGGTAAGGTGACTGCCTCGTCACGGTAGCCGTTTCCATACGGACCGCGAAACGGTGGTGTCCGCCAGAGGCGGGTCATAGGTCAAATCGAAAGCTATAGCCCATGCCGGCGGTGAACTGCGCTCGCTGCCCCCGATCACGCAGCAATGGGGACCGGCTGGGCTGGTCGCTCAGCACATCAAGCCCCGTGAACACGGTCACCGCACTGCGCCGGGTAAGCGGACGCAAGACGGTCGTGCCGATGCCGTAGGATACCAAACCACCAGAAGCCGAGTATCGCGCCAGTCCGCTACGACGCGACTGGTCCTCATCGATGCCGAAATATCGGTCCATGAACCCTGCGCCTGCGAATGTTGCGCGAGGGCCGACGACAATGTTTGTACGGCCAAGGTTTTGGCGGTAATTGGCCGACACATCGGCGATCCAGCCGTCATGGCCTCCAAGGCCACGACGCAATTCCGCCCGGCCGCGAAAGGGGCCGACGCGCTTTTCCACGAACCCGCCAAGTTCGAACGCTGCGCCTATGTTTCCCAGGCCGACGAGAGCATCGCTCCCCCCGGCGATCAGAAAGGGGGAGCCACCGCGGCGCTCGTTCCGGCCAAAGCGAATCCTGCCAATCGGTCCGGCGGTCCACCCCTCTGCGCGGATCGCGTTCCAGCCGATGCCCTCCGGTATGGATGCGAACAGCTCGTCCTTATACCGGATGCGAAGGTCGGGGAGGAGCGAGAGCGCGGTGTCGCGCGATCCTTGCCAGACGGGACTGGCGACGATGGCCGCACCGACCGCTACGCTCCATCCGGCATCGCGCGATTCGGGCGGGCGACCAGAGGGTGGCCCGTCCGAAGGCTGCTTGGTCTGGGCAATGGCGGGCTGTCCGAGCAGTACCGCCAACATGGCAGGAAGCGCGCGCATCATCGATCATCCTGCCCTTTGGACGGATACGGCGTTGGACGCCGCATCGCCGAGCCATAGGCGTCGAGCGCCCTCGCCTCGCAGCGCGAACACGGTGACGACGACCACCGCGAACGCGGATACTGCACAGGTCGCCGCGATCGCCGGGATATGCCCGTTGCGGCCGTAGATGCCGAGCAGTGCCCACAGGAAGACAAGCGCGAACCAGGGGTTGCCCTTGCCGCGCCATATGGCCGCCGCAGCGATGGCACCACCGATCAGAATGATGGCGCCACCGATCGTCGCCTTGTCGACCGCCGGATTGACGCCGTAATAATTGAGCGTCGCCGCGATGTTGACGATCGTCGCGGCCGTCAGCCATGCGGCAAGCGCACTCAGAGGCAGCGCGACGACATAGCGCTCACCGCGCGTCAACGCACGCTCCGCCGCAAGGTGACGGTAAATGTGCAGCAGGCAGGCAAGCGATCCCGCGATGATAAGGACCGACACGAATGTCAGGTCGGCCAGTTGGGTATACAGCGCCCATAGCCCGTTGCCGATAAAGGCGCCCGCGCTGGCCCAACGCACCTTCGACAGCGCATGGCTTACTCGTTGCGCCGGCAGCGCCTGATACACCGCATAGGCCAGGGACCCGGCATAGAGCAGCAGCCATATCGAGAAGGTCCATCCGGCCGGCGTGATGAGCGCCTGGACCGATGACGATTGTTGGCCGATCTGTCTCCCAATCCCGAGGCTGGGCAGGATCGGCGTGGCAACTTGGAACACAGCAGCGACGACGACTGCAAGGCGGGCAGCGATCGTGGCGCCGGGCGAGAACAGTGTCGAGCCGTCGCCTGAATTGGTGGAATGCAGGGTGTTCATCATCGCGGATACTCCTTACGCACCCGTCATGTCCTTTTTGTATAGCACGTGCAATACAATATTATGGACCGGTTGCCCGCGCCTTCCCGGTCTGCCAAATCGTTGCCATGCCGAAGGCGAAGGGAACGAAGAGCAGCGGTCACGCTGAAAAGCGCGCATCCTTACTCCGCGCGTTTCGCGATCGGTTGACTGCGCGCAATCTGCCGCCGCCCAGTCTGCGCGAACTTGCGGCGAGCGCAGGTGTCACGATGCCGACCGTCCGGCATTATTTCGGCCGTCGCGAAGAGTTGATCATCGCGGTGATGGAGGATTTTCGGGACGTCGGCGAAGCGCATCTGCAGCAGGCACGACAGGCCGAAGGGGACTTCGCGACCTCGATCGACTGGCTGGTCCGCGCAATCATGCTCGGCCTGTCGATGCGGGTTTCCGAACTGCACGCAATGGGTCTGCGCGAAGGGTTGCGTCACGACCGTCTCGGTCCAGCATATCTGCTCCAGATCCTGGAGCCGACCATCCTCGCCATCGAAGCGCGGTTGCTACAGCATCAGGAACGCGAGCAGATGCGATCAAGTGACGTGCGAACTGCTGCGATCGGCCTGCTCTCGCCATTGGTCATTGCCTACTTTCATCAGAACGAACTTGGCGGAACCGAGACACGCCCATTGGATATGGGCGTGTTTCTCACGGAACATGTCGATGCCTTCGTCCGTGCGTACCGGGCGTAGCTGCAGGTGACCCTCTAGGTGTTTGATGGTGCGATCCTTTCGTTGGAATGGAAGGAAGCAGCATGGGACAGGCACGTCACGGGGGCGCCACGACCACGCACACCGTCCGAGCAGCAATACAGCACGCCAAGCTTCGCTCGCGACGCTGAACCGTGAGCTGGGGATCAACCCGAAGACGGTCGCGAAGTGGCGCAAGAGGGCGACGGTCGAGGATCTGAAGACCGGGCCGAAGGCCCCTCATTCAACGACCCTCACCGAGGCGGAGGAGGCGATGGTTGTGGCGTTCCGGCGCCACACATTGCTGCCCCTGGATGACTGCCTCTACGCCCTGCAGCCGTCGATACCGCACTTGAGCCGGTCAGCGCTGCATCATTGCCTGCAGCGGCACGGCATCTCCCGCCTGCCAGACGTCGAGGGCGATAAGCCGAAGCGAAAACGCTTCAAGCGCTACCCGATCGGTTTCTTCCATATCGATATCACTGAGGTGCAGACTGCCGACGGCAAGCTCTACCTGTTTGTCGGCATCGACCGCACAAGCAAATTTGCGGTCACCCAGCTCGTCGACGAGGCTGATCGCCGGACAGCATGGCAGTTCCTCGAACACCTGCGGACAGCTGTGCCTAACCGCATCCACACGATCCTAACGGACAATGGTATGTTGCATGGGTTGAACGTCGTTGATGCGATCAATCAGCATATAATATAATAGGCAACCACTGGACGTGCGGGTATCACAGGGCCCGCCGCTAAAGGGGCCGTTCGCACTACAACGCAACCCCGCCGCGCGGATAAATCTCTTCGAATTGGGGGGCCTGAAGACCCACATTCGGCCATTCAGGGCGCCCGGAGCGCTTCCCAGCTTCGGTCATTCGTTCATGTCGATCAATCGGGTCTTCGGCTTCGTTGGCTTGAGCTGCCGCCTTCTGAGTGGTCCATCGACTATGACAGTCCGGCTCAAGGGCCGGAAAACTCTCACTCAGCATGGATGAAAAAA
Organism: Sphingomonas sanguinis; assembly: GCF_001476905.1. Taxonomy (GTDB): domain Bacteria; phylum Pseudomonadota; class Alphaproteobacteria; order Sphingomonadales; family Sphingomonadaceae; genus Sphingomonas; species Sphingomonas sanguinis_B. The sequence goes on from NZ_LDTE01000014.1 coordinate 3,869, forward strand.
CAGGGGGGACGTCAGTGTAACCCTGCCCTATCGCGTCTTTGACAAGATGCGCAGGGTAAACCAGGCGCCCGTGGTCGACGGCAAACACCTCGACGCCGCTCTGGCGCTCACCCATGCCATCCAGCAGGTGCAGCCGCACCACGCCAAGCGCAACAACCACGAGCCCGCGCGAACCACTCAGCCCGGCGGGATGTTTAAGGCCCCCTCGCCCGTACCACCTAGGCCGAAGCTGGACCGCCGCAAACTCGGTAATCAGCGCCTGAAGCGAGGCCCTCGCGTTTCAAACGACGAGTTCGTCGCGCGCGGCCTCGGCGAGTCTGTCCGCCAACAGACGGGATAATCGGATGACGTGCTTGGCAGCGTCTCAGAAAACGATGCCGAAATGGGAATGTTGCTGATACGGCCTTGACGTGGAGCGCGCTCCAAGGGGTAGCTGCCCTTCGCAAGGAGTGCGCAGCCGTGAAGGTCAGCGATTTCGCCGCGCATGCGGCCTGAGGCCCGACACCATCCGCTACTACGAGCGGATCGGCCTGCTGTCGCGCATCGTCCGCCGAAGGGGAGCTTGCCGACGCGATCGATCTTTTCGTGGCTGTGGAACGGCTGGCATGGGCCTCCACTGGGGGAGCCCCATCACCGGAGTTGGTCGCCCTACATCGCGAATTGGTCGATCGCATCGGAACAGGCGATAGGCCTAAAGCCGGTGATGGTCGCACCTCCGCAAGCTACAAGCCGACTGCAACGATTGGTCGGCATCAAGATCACAAATATGTGAATGCATGAGAAATATTATAGCTTTAGCGGACTTTTTCGCCTTACGCTCTCATAAAACGTGTCATGGTTATCAGGTGGAGGCGGCATGTCGAAGTTTCCTGATGTAATTTTTGCTTTATTGAACAGTGAATCCGTAAATACCGCGTGGAATGATGGCGGGCTGTCTGTCCGAGAAATAGTGATGGTTATTTCCCGTTCTTTTTGCATTATCAGAGTATACGCGGCATAATAATCAGACATTACCTTCGCGCAATCCGATAATATTTGTTTCCAGTTTTCTTTTAAATCGTCAGTAAAAGACACGCCAGGGGAATAACTGCGAACTGACGGCGTCGCCGAACTCGGCTTTACACTACCCCATAATCCGATACATAATGCCGCGACCTCTGCCAAGTTAGAAACTACGCTTCGAAATTCTGTGTCATTGCGATCGGCATCAAGTGTTTTAACACTATTAATAAGTAGGGAAGGAGGATAAAATCCCTCAATCTCTAATTTTTTCTCTTGTACGATTGTTTCCGGAATCTGCCACGCCTTTACCGATGCAGAGTTGTCTACGAATATGTCCCTACCCGTAAAAAAAAGATCGCCGTATGATTCCACTCTCTCAAATAAAAGAGTATTTGTGTTGGGAAAGAAATCGTCCGATGTGAACGCGCAATAGCCCCTTACTTTTGTATTTCCGGCAAATTGATCCCATAACGATGTAGTATACCAGCAGTAACTAGAGTTTTCTACATACACTCTGTACTTGGTTGATCCAATAACTTGCCCATCAACAATCGCTGCTATTTGGAATACGCTTTCGCTCACATGGCAAACGGTAAGCATGTTGTAGCTTGATTCTACATCCTTAAATACCGCCCACTGCCCCGGGCTAGTTTTTACTATTTTCTCCTTTGGAGTATAGACGCATTTGCTATTGATTATTTTGAAATCAATTACCTTATCCGAGCTATTAAAAATCTTTACGTCGAAACGATATCCCATAACGCCCCCTTAAAATCATTTGGAAACATGCTATTAATCTAGAATTGGAAAATTTCCTTCAACTGCTATATAGTATCCGATAGCAATAAAAGGGATCGGGATGGGGTATGGGGTCTTACTTCCTATCGTAAGATAACCTTTAACATCAGTGCCGTTGTTTGAAATAATGGTTTTAACTCCACCGAGGGAAACTCCCGGGGCGCTTGCATCGGTTGTGAATATAGCAGCGGCATCTGTTCCCGACTTTGCTTCACACAGCATCGCGTTATCAACAAGAGTGTGCGAACCTTTTGCTCTTTTGACGCTTATCTCGGTTTTTATTGCAGAAGGGTTTAGTGTAACAGTGAGTGGAGCTTGAATCTCTGGAAAGTTTTGCCAATTGACATGGGTGTATGGGTGCTCTTCGTTTTGCCACCTTTCAGGGTAGCGCTGTCCTGTCGATTTGCTGTGGGCTGGACACACGGGAACGACACTTCGAAAGTCTGGGATTCGAAAGGTTTGCAGAGTTTGCTCGGATTTAGGGGTATAGGCATGGCCTATGATCGTGAAGAGCGGCGTATGGTCGGCGATCTTCAATTCGCGTCCATCGCACAGCATGAACCCTTGGGGTGTTTTACCGACCCCAGCAAACATGATGATCTCACCAATAATAGGATCAGTAAGCGACATTGTTAATTCCTGTTATTAGAGTGAATTTGCACAATATTTTCGTTAACCAGTGAATGGATTGGTCTTGCCCTCAGGGTCCTAGAATGCTTTCCGGACCTGCACCCCGGTGGTAGCGGCACGTTCACCGTTGGCGACCCGGACGCCCAGATCGAGGCCGAGATCCCAGCCTGATCGCATGGCTAGACCGATGCCTGGAGCGAACAGGAACTGCTCGCGCGACCAGCCGGATCCCACTAGGCTGTAATAGTACGGACCATCGACATTGGCATAATCCAGCCCCTGGCGCGTACCACTAGTGAACTCGTGCAGCCATTCGGTCCGCAGGCGCCCAGTTAGCAGTCCCACCGACAGCGGCCGCTGCCATGCTATGCGTAGGCCGAGCGCCCCAGTAATCGACCGGAGCTCACGATCGTCGAACCGAAGGTTGTAGAAGCCCGCGCCTTCCTCACGGTAGCCCGCAAGGCGTCCGTTCAGATATTCGGCCCGGCCGTAAAGTGACCAGCGCAGTGTGCCGGTTGTCCGATCGATCCCCGACGACAATGCGCCAGTGGTGAACGTGCCGGTCCGGTTCGCCCTTGCCAGAGCTCCTGCTCCGGCGTCCATGCGGCGTAGCGTGTAGTCGAGCCACCCGCGAGCGAGCATACCATCTACGAACATGCCTTCCACCGGCGCCACGCTTCCATAGACGGCCAGCATATTGTTCTCGCTGTTCACTCGGTCGACCCCGCCCGCGATCAAGCTGCGATCTCGGCCGATCCCTCCGCCGACACCAAGCGTGACGCCCTCGGCGACGTGCACGTCGATACCGGCGCTGACGCCTGCGGTTGTCGCGCTGACCTTCGAGCGACCAGTGATCGCATCGCGGGTGCCAACGTCGATGGTCCCGCCCGTCCACAGGCCGACCTTGCCACCGCATCCGGCGGGAGTTTCGTCCTTCGTCGATCCCTCCACAGAGCGCGCAGCGCGGCCCGTATCATTGGGAGCCGTGCTCTCGATCGGCTGCCCCGGGATGCGTCGTTGATTGGGCCGGTCGGTCGAGCTAAGGCGCAGACCGTTGACCATCCGGGCGCAGTCGGCACCGTGCAGCGTCTCGGCATGGCCCATGAAATTAGCAACTTGGGTCCGTGAGAACCGGCGAGCCGCTTCGGCTTGGGCATCGCTCATGGCGCGGACATTCGCATCTCGCGACGGGTCCGGGCGCGCGGTGACGGTAAAGGTTACCGCCGCGGTGGAGGATGTGCCGAACGCATTGGCAAGGGTATAGCCCACGGTGATCGCCCCGCTGAAGTGCGCCTTCGGCGTTACCTGCAGACGGAAGGTTCGCGCGTCCGTGGTGCCGCCGGCGACGATCGTGGCAGTTGCCTGGTCGGCAGGCGACACGCTGGTGATCGCGGCTGCGGTGAACGGTCCGCCGGAGGCTGCGGCCGTCAGGTCAACCGAGGCAGTCTGACCGTCGATAGCCGACGCCGTGAGGCCCGGAGCCGTGGGCACCTTACCGACAACCTGGATGGTGGCGGTCGCAGGCGTCGAGGTGCCTCCTGGACCGACTGCGACATACTGGAACGTATCGGTGCCCTGATAGCCCACATCCGGCGTGTAAACGGCGATGACCTGACCTGGGATCGAGATCGACGACGCTGCCAAGGCAGCAGCCATGAGCGGCGAGCCACCGAAGCCACGCATCGCGAGGGAGCGCGAGATCGTGATCGTGCCATGAGTCGGTTGCGTGACAATCCGAATGTCGTCGAAGACGCCTGTTACCAGGCTCGACAGGTTGAGGCTGACGCTCTGCCCTGCCTCGGTCTTCGTGTTGGCCGCAACCGACGTGGTCACCGGATTGGTAGCGACCGGCGGGGGCGGCGCGCTGACGGCGAGCGTGTAGGTGGCAGTGCCGGTCGCGCCATGCGCATCGGTGGTGGTGACGGTGACGCTGTAGCTGCCGGCCGCCGTCGGCGTGCCCGACAGGGTGCCGGTGCTCGACAGGGCCAGCCCGGCCGGCAATGTGCCCGCGGTGACGGCATAGCTGTACGGTGCGGTGCCACCCGTGGTGGCAAGCGCCTGGCTGTACGCCGTGCCCGCAGTACCACCCGGAAGGCTGGTCGGTGCCAGTGTCAGCGTGGGGGGAGGCA
>NZ_LDTE01000140.1 GCF_001476905.1 Sphingomonas sanguinis
GGCTTCCGGGGTGGCGGCTTTGGCGGCGGGCGTGGCGGCGGCGGCGGCCGGGTACAGTTCGCGCTCTACCATACCTGGACTTTTGCAGACCGGGTGATCGTCGCCGATGGCGGCCCCGATCTGGACCTGCTGCGCGGCGATGCGATCGGATCGAGCGGCGGCACGTCGCGACACCAGTTGGAGGCGCAGGCGGGCTATGCGAATAACGGCGTCGGCATGCGGCTGTCGGGCAACTGGCGCAGCGCGACGCGGGTCAATGGCGGCACGCCGGGCAATCCCCAGCCGCTGGAATTCGGCAGCCTGGCGACGCTCGACTTCCGCCTGTTCGCCGATCTGGGCCAGCGGCTGGAGTTGCTGAAGAAGCATCCCTGGCTGCGCGGCACGCGCGTCAGCCTGGTGGTCGACAATGTATTCAACCAGCGTCAGCGAGTGACGGATGCGACCGGGACCGTGCCGATCGGATATCAGCCGGGCTATCTCGATCCGCTGGGGCGGACCGTGCGACTGTCGATCCGCAAGCTGTTTTTCTGACCGGGGACATGACTCTGTTGCGAAGCGACCCGAAGCAGTCGCGTCTTTGCCAGCATCGCGTTTTCCAAAAAGTGTCCGATTCGGTATGAATTCGGGATCGATCCATTAAGTTTCTGGTTAACCTACCATAAATTTGATGCCATCCCACCCGACAGTGAATTGCGATGGCATGACGAAACCGGAATATGTTTCGATGGTGCCGGACAGGTCGCAAGACTCTGACGGCTGGGGAGCAATATATGGGTCGGAGTGCTGAGGTCATGAGCGACCGCTATGATGCACGCGCGGGGGAAACGCCGGAAGGGATCGACGATCGCCTTCGCCGCATTCGCGACGAACTGGCGCTGTTGGAATCGCTCGTCCGCAGCGAAACCGAGGCACGGATCACACCTGCCGATATCGGTCAGATCATCCGCTCGGCGCGCGAAGGGATCGGGCACTTCTTCGAGGCAGAGCTGTTCGCCGATCCGGCGTTCGATATGCTGTTGTTCGTGTTTCTGGAAGAAGAGGCGGGGCGGCCGGTGGAAACCAGTGCCTGCTACCGCGCATCCGGGGTCCCGCGCACGACGGCGGTCCGCTGGATCAACATGATGGTGTCGAACGGCATGTTCGAAAGCGCGCCGCATCCGACCGATCGTCGGCTGGCGCTGCTGAGCCTGAGCGAGGATACCCGCGCCCGCGTGCGGCAATGGCTGACCGGTCTTCGCCCGATGGTCGAGCGGATGACGCTTCGCGACCATCCGCGCCTCGGCGCCTGACCGTCCGGCAGGGATCAGGGGGCGTGAATCAGGCCGCCTGATCGAGCCTGTTGCGCAGACGATCGGCCAGTGTTTCCAGGGTCACGCCGTCGATCCGGTTCGCCGTCGGCGCATCGGATCGCAGGATGTCGGCGATGGCCAGTTGCGCCTGGGTGATCCGGTCGACCGACTGGATGCTCACCATGTGGCGGCGCAGCGTGTCGGGGTCGCTGCCCAGCTCATAGGCCAGCTCGGCCAAGGAGTGGGTCAGCTCGACCAGCTCGTCGGCCAGCGCCTGGGCCAGGGCGGGGCTCAGCCCCGGGCTGAGGCCGGGGGCGCCGCCCCCGTCTTTTCCGTTTCCGGTCATTTGCTGCACAGCTTCATGATATTGGCGGCGATCGCGGCGCCCGCAATCGGCTGCGACGCCATGCCTTTGGACAGGGTGAAGTCGGTGCCGTTGCGGCCGATGGCATAGGCACCGCCCGCCATCATCGCGCGCAGGCCCGCCGCGCCGTCCTCGTCGTCCAGCGCGACCAGCACGCCCAGCGCGTTGCTGCCCGCCGCCTTGGCGACCGAGGCGAAGAGCAGCGAGATGGACGGACGCTCGCCCGCCACCGGTTCGCGCGCGAGCAGGCGGATCGTTCCTTCGGGCCAGCTGTCGATGACCATATGCGTGTCGCCCTGGGGCGCGAAATAGATGGTGCCCTGTTCCACCTTCATGCCGTCGGTCGCTTCGACGACCTTGGGGGCGATCTGTTCGCGCAGTTGCTCGACCATCGGGGTCAACAGCCCGGGCGACATCTGCTGCACGACCAGCGTCGGCGGGCAGTTGGGCGGGAAATTCTGGAACAGGTCGAACAGCGCCTGGGTGTTGGCGGCGTCGGCCCCGATCGCCAGCACGCGGCCGTTCCAGTCCATCGGCGCGGTCGTCACCTTCTTGGCATGGCCCAGCGTGCTGGCCGAGGTCCGCTTCAGATCGGCGTTGCGCGCCGACTTGATCCGCTTGCCCAGCTTGCCGATGATCGCATCCAGTTCGGACTGGACCGCCACCTTGGGCTTGGGGAAACAGTCGATCGCGCCCAGCCGAAGCGCCTCGATCGATTCCGCCGCGCCGGCGGCGGTGCGGGTCGAGAACATGATGACCGGCATCGGCCGCTCATCCATGATCTCGGCCAGATATTCCAGCCCGCTCATACCCGGCATCTCGACGTCCAGCGTCATCACCTCGGGACGATATTGCTTGACCATTTCGCGCGCTTCGGCCGCGCCGTCGGCGGCTCCCACCACCTGCACGCCCTTGATGCGTTCGAGGGCGCCCGAGATGAGGACCCGCATCGTCAGCGAGTCATCGACCACCAGAACCTTTACGTCGGCCATTACGCAATACCTTCCAAGACGGATACGCCGTCACGATACAGAGAAAATGATCAGGCTGCCTCGGCGGTCAGCGAAACGCTGTCGGTCAGCCGGTCGAGCGCCAGGATCAGGATCAGGCGCTGCTCGATCGTCGCCAGTCCTTCCAGATAGTGGGCCGCGGTCGCATCGCCCATGTCGGGCAGCGGCTGCATCGCCTCGGGCGGGATGGTCACGATGTCATTGACCGCGTCGACGATCAGGCCCTGAAGCTGGTCGCCGATCCGCACCACGATGATGACGTGTCGCGCGCTGGGATCGGTGATGCCCCAGCCCAGCCGGTGGCGCAGATCGAGCACCGGCAGCACCACGCCGCGCAGGTTCACCACGCCGCGCACATGGGCGGGCACGTTGGGCAGCGGGGTGGCAGGCGACCAGGCGCGGATTTCGCGGATGGCCATGATGTCGACGCCCAGGATCTGGTCGCCGAGCTGGAAGGTGATGAGCTGACGCGACATGGCGGTGTTCCTCTCCGAACGGGATCAGTGCAGCACGCGGCGGATGGCCGCGGCGAGCTTTTCGGGGTTGAAGGGCTTGACGATCCAGCCGGTCGCACCTGCCTCGCGTGCGCGTGCCTTCTTCTCGTCCGAACTTTCGGTGGTCAGCACCAGGATCGGCAGGTTGCGATGACCGGGCTGACGGCGCAGGGCCTCGATCAGGCCGAAACCGTCCATGCGCGGCATGTTGAT
>NZ_LDTE01000141.1 GCF_001476905.1 Sphingomonas sanguinis
CCGAAACCGCAAACGCACGATCCGATATGATAAAGACAGATACCGCGGCCGCCACTTGATCGAGAACGCCTTCTGCCGTCTCAAGGACTTCCGCCGTGTCGCTACCCGCTACGATAAACTCGCCGTCAACTTCCTCTCAGGCGTCGCCATCGCAACCGCGCTCGCATTCTGGCTCTGATTGAGTCTCAGCCCTAGCAATATCCATATGGAGGAAGCCGATCGGGTAGCGATTGAAGCGTTGACGTTTGAGCTTGTCACCTCCGATCTCCGGCAGGCGAGAGACGCCGTGCGGTTGGAGACCACGATGCAACGTTGATGGCGTCAGATGCGGGATCGATGGTCGCTGGGCATAAAGACAGTGATCGAGAGGCAGCAACGCATGCCGACGGAACGCAACAACCATCACCTCTCCAGCCTTGGACAAGGTCGTTGAATGCAGGGCCGTCGGCCCGGTCTTCAATCCTCAGCCGTGGCCCGCTTCCGCCACTTCGCGACCATCTTCGGGTTGATCCTCAGTTCTCGGCTCAGCGTCGCGAGCGAAGCTTGCGATCGCTGCATTGCTCCTCGGACGACGTAGGCGGTCGTGGCGTACCCATGACGAACTTGTCCCATGCGGCCTCCTTCCATTCCTGCGAAGGATCTCACCATCAAACCCCGGGATCAAAAGCCCAAGACGATGGGGCCGGTCGTCATGCCGTTCACCATCAGTCGATCAATCCGTCATGGATCAGGCGATCACGTAGCGGTTTCAGATGTTCCGAGTAACGCCGCCACGCGCCCAACCCATCGGCGTTGATCGGGCGGCGGACCTGGGTCGCGCTGGCGGTCATGACGGCCCCCTGTGCTTCATGGGGGCGAAGGCACGCCTCCTCGAACGAAAGGCCGCAGGCATCGAGCAGATGGCGGATGTGCGGCTCGGGATCGGCGATCAGCGCTTCCAGGGAGATGCGGATCAGCCCGATCTCGGAAATCCCGGCCCAATGGTCGACGAGCGCGACATGGTGGCGAAAGTGATCGGCCAGATCACTTTGCGCATAGGACCAATGATGGCTCCCGGCGAAGAGCCTTTTATAGGCCCCGAACAGCACATCCATCGGGTCGCGGTCCAGTGCGACGATCGCGGCATCGGGGAAGGCACGTCGGATCAGCCCGACATAATGGATATTCTGCGTTCGTTTGTCGATGGTGACTGGACATCCGCCGTTGAAGGGCGCCATTTCCTGCGTGTAAAAGCGCGCGATGTCGCGAGCCGGGATTTTCACGGCGGCGGCGACCACATGCGCGTCGAGCAGGGGCGCATCGCTGATCTTCGCCAGTCGCCGTACCGCGATGGCGAACGCCTTGGGCTCGCCCATGGCGTGGACCTGGCTGTGCGCGGCCAGGATTCGCTCGACCAATGTCGTGCCTGAGCGGGGCAGGCCTAGAATGAAGATGCGACGTGGCCCTTCACGTGGCGCGGTGTCACGTTCCGTAAATGCGGAGGCGGACAGATGTGTCCGCCACGCCGCCACGGTCGCCGCTTCGTCATCACGCGACCATGGTTCCAGCCGCTGCATGATCGCCGCGCCATGTTGCAGGCAATCCCAGGCGGCATCGATATGGCCCAGATCGTCATGCTCTTTGAACAGCGCATAGGCGACCCGCGCCGCTTCGATCGGAGTGCGGCAGGTGACGGCCTCGAGCGCGGCGATGTGATTGTCGTTCGCGGTCCAGCGTCGCAGATGTGACAGGCGATAGCTGGCCGCGACGAAACGACCGCCCGATACCGCAATCGCCCGTTCCAGCGCCGCCTGCGCACCGGGGCGGTCACCGACATATTCGCGGATGCTGCCCAGATTATACCAGGCATCGGCATCGTCCGGCGCGGCCGCACAGGCTTGTTCCGCAAGCGGCAGGGCTTCTCCCGGCAGTCCGGCATGCGTCAGGGTGAAGCCGGCCAGCACCAGATCGCGCGACTCCCGCAAGCCCGCCGCCACCGCCGCGCGCACGCTGCCCACGGCATCGGCCAGCCGTCCTTCCTCGACCAGCGGACGAGCGCGCTGGACTAGGAAACGCGCCTGCGCCGAAGACTGAGCGGCCCGGCTGGCCCCTTGCGCGAAGGCGCGTTCCGCATCGGTCATGCGCCCTGCAGCCATCGCTGCCTGCGCATAAAGCCACCAGGCGTCGATATTGGCTGGCGTTTGCTCGGTCACGCCTTTGGCCAGCCGCATCGCCCGCGTGGATTCGCCCCGCCGCATCGCATCGGCCGCCGCCGCCAGTGCCGGATCGGGCACGTTCGCCGTCATGCTGGAACCGGCGTGGCGCAATTGGCGCGAATATAGGCGTCATGGGCGGGCATACGCTCGGCGATCTGTCGGATATTGTCACGGACACGGGCCAGATGGCTGGCCAGCGCAGCATCGTCGATATTGTCAGCCAGCGGATCATGATCTTCCGGCACCACGCCTTGACCGAGCATGACGCTGAACCAGCTTGCCTCTTTGAACTGATCGAACTCGCTGGGCGCGATGCGTGCCGTCATCCGGAACGACTCGATCATCCGCTCCAGCCGCTCGGGCAAGGTGAGCTGGCGGAAATAGCGCCATAGTGGCTCGTCGCGGCCCTCCGACAGGCGGTAATGGAGGACGAGGAAATCCTTGATCGTGTCGAACTGAAGATCGAGTTGGCGATTGAACTCGGCCACGGTGAGAGGATCGGGCGTCCGGCGCGGGAAATGCCCTATGATTTTATTCAGCGAATTCAGGATAATATGGATCGTCGTCGCCTCCAGCGGTTCCAGGAATCCCGCCGACAGGCCGACCGCGATGACATTCTTGTTCCACACTTGGCGTGTGCGTCCGGTCTTGAACTTGATGAGCTTGGCCTCCCCTAGCGGCCGCCCGTCGAGGTTGCGCATCAGCACATCATGCGCCTCATCCTCGCTCATAAATTCGTTGCAGAAGACATGGCCGTTGCCCGTTCGATGCTGAAGCGGGATACGCCATTGCCAGCCTGCGGCACGTGCGGTGCAGCGGGTCGAGGGCTCGATGGTATCGCCCGTGCGCTCGCAGGGGACGGCCCAGGCCCGGTCGCATGGCAGGAAATTGGACAAGTCGATCGTGCCGGTTTGTAATACTCCTTGGATCAGCAGGGCATGAAAACCGGTGCAATCCAGGAACAGATCTCCCTCCACCACATCGCCGCGCCGGGTGTGCAGCCGCGTGATATAGCCGGTTTCGGGATTCTGATCGACGCGTTCGATGGTCCCTTCGATCCGCTCGACCCCCATTCCGACCGCCAGTGTGCGCAGATATTGGGCGTAGCGTCCCGCATCCAGATGATAGGCATAGCTGAGCGTCTTCAGCGGTGATCCGGGCGGGGCACGATCCGGGCGGTCGAACCGCCCCAGCCGTGCCGCCATAGAGGTCATGCAATAGTCCTCGAACGACGCGGCCAGACCCAGGCGTTGCGCCTTGACCCACAGATGATGGAATCCCACCCCGCCTAGCGGAACGCCGTACCGGCCGAACGGGTGATAGTAACGGCGGCCCGCGCCGGTCCAGTCGCGAAAGTCGATGCCCAGTTTGAAGGTCGCCTGGCTCGCACGGACGAAATCGTCCTCCTCGATCCCCAGGATATTGTTCAGCCAGTGAATGCCGGCGATCGTCGCCTCGCCGACACCAATAATACCAATGTCATCCGACTCGACCAATTGGATCGTACAGTTCTGGGGCTTGAGGACCTTGGCGAGAACGGCGGCGGACATCCAACCGGCCGCACCACCTCCCGCAATCACGATCCTGCGTACGGCCTGCTTCGCCATCTGTCTCTCCCTCCCCGACGATGCCGTACGACAAGGCATTCAGCCCTATGAAAAACCCGTCTTCCTGCCAGTTGGCCTGTCCAATTTGAGTATATGCAAACACGAATTCAAGCATGAAACTTTATATTGACATAGATTGGTTATCAAGTTTAGCTTTCTTCTTGCAGTCACGCTGAAACGGCGGATCGCAACAGGGAAGGGGGGGGTTATGAACATTCGCACACTCGCGTTGTTTACCACCGCGATCACCAGCATCGGCTGGTCGGTCTCCGCTACCGCACAGGACCGGAAAACAAACAGCTCTTCCGAGAACGGGGCTCCGCGCAGTACCGCCGACCGCGTTACCAAGCGCCTGGAAGAAAAAGGGGAAAGCAGTGCTGAAGGCGATATCGTCGTCGTCGGCACGCGTAATGCGATCGCAAATTCGATCGACACCAAAAGGGCATCATCGGCCCAGATCGACGTCATCACGGCCGAGGACGTCTCGCGCTATCCGGACGTCAATGTTGCCGAGTCGCTGTCGCGTCTACCGGGTGTCACCATCGACCGTACGGCGGGGGGCGAAGGCGCCAAGGTGTCGATCAACGGCATCGATTCGCGCCTGATCCTTACCCAGTTCAACGGCCAGCCGATCGCGACCACGGAGAGCGGTGCGAACAATCGCGATACCGGCCGCAGCTTCAACTTCCGCAATCTGGCGCCGGAGCTGATCGGCACGGTCGAGGTATACAAAACCTCCGAGGCGCGGCTGGATGAGGGTGGCGTCGGCGGCTCAATCATCGTCAATTCGCGTCTGCCGTTCGAACTGCCGCGCAATACTTTGTCGGTTGCGGCTAATTACAATGTGAACCTACGCAACAAGGAACGCGCGCCGCGCGCATCGCTCCTTTACAGCTGGTATAACGAGGACAAGACCTTCGGCATCCTGGCCAGCGTGGCCTATAACAAGTCGGTGTTGGGTTCGGGTTCGTTCGCGACGCGCTACGGTCCGGTCTGCAACGGCAATGGCTGGGGTGGTTGCACCAACGGGGCAACCGGATCGTTCAGGAATCCCGCATTGCTGCCCACCGTCACCAGCGGTCCGGCGCTGAATGACTCGATGCTGGTGCCGCAATTCCTGTGGATGAATGCGTCGCGGTCGAACAGCATCCGCACCACCGGCTATATCGCCGTCCAGGCCAAGCCGTCCGACAATTTCGAGGCGCAGGCCACGGCGCTGCGTATCTGGGGCGATTTCTCCGATTACACTCAGACGTTCCAGACCGACTTCAGCGTGCCGTGGAACCAGACCAATGCCTATGACGGCAGGTCGTTTCCGCCGACGCGCCTGTCGACCGTCACCACCCAGGCGGCGGGCATCACCGGCGGTGCGGGCAATTTTGCCGTCCGGATGGACGAATATTACAAGCGCTCGAAGCTGAATACCGAAGTCTATAATATCCGGACACGCTGGTCGCCGGGCCGGATGGATATGATCGTGAATGCCGGTATCACCCAGGCTATCGGTGGCAGCGATCCCGAATATTATCTCAGCTTCTACGGCAATACCTCGGGCAGCTTCGCCTTCGATCGCAACGGGCCGTCGCTCACGCTGGCCCAGTCGCCGACCGATCCCACGCTGTTTAAGACGCGGGCCGCCGGACAGCAGGCCGGCTTCGTCAAATATGCCGAGACGCTCGATCGCTACCAATATGCCAAGTTCGACGGCAAGTGGAACGCCGATCTGGGGCCGGTCAAGGATGTCCTGTTCGGCGGTCGCATCCAACAGCATATCTCGCTGAACAAGCCGACCTTCTACAACACTGTGTTCCCGCGGACCGAGAATATGGGGGCGTACCAGACATCGGTCCTGGACCCGGCCCTGTGGCGGGGCTTGGGCGGGGGCGGATCGTTGCGCAGCATCGTCGGGCTGACGCAGGATTCGCTGACCAAATTCTCCGAAGCCAACAAGTCGCCGGGCAATGCGACGGGCAATTTCCGCGACGCGGGCAATTTCTGGAACACCGTCGAAGACACCTATGCCGCATACGGCCAGATCAATTACGAGATGGGCCGCCTGTCGGGTGATATCGGCGTCCGCTATGCGCGGACGGTCAACGAGCAGACCTATCGCTCGACGCTCGATTACGAGCCCTGGTACGAGGAGCAGGTTACGATCAAGCGCGGCTATAACGACTGGTTGCCGTCGTTCAACGCCGCCTACGACCTGACCGATGACATCAAGCTGCGCGCAGCGGCCAGCAAGGTCGTATCGAGGCCGAGCTTCGCCGACATGTCGGGGCAGGTGGAATACAGCATCGACCGTTATTCCAGCTTCGGTCCGTACTTTGGGGGCTCCGGCGGCAATCCCGATCTGAAGCCCTATCGCGCCTGGCGCTATAACGCCGCGTTCGAATGGTATTTCGCCAAGGGCAGCCTGTTCAATATCGACCTGTTCATCAACGATGTGCAGTCGTATATCGTGCGTAAGAACACCTTTGTTCAGGTCGTGGTCCCAACCGAGGCGGTCAATTATTGCCAGCAAAATTCGTCACTGTTCTGTAACGGTAAGCTGCAGCGCACGAATACGATGCTGATCAATACGCCGTTCAACGGCAGCAATGCCCAGGTGCGCGGTGCCTCTATCGGTTTCGTCGGCAATCTGATCTGGGGCTTCGGTCTACAGGCTAACGCTACCGTGCTCGATCAGAAATATGGCTCTTATACCGATCAGTTCAACAAGGCGGGCAACCTGCCGCTGCCCTATCTGTCGAAGTTCAGCTACACCATTTCGCCCTATTACGAGCGTGGGCCGATCCAAGCGCGCGTATCCTATACGTGGCGCAGCAAGTATCTGAATACGGTGGGCACGGAAACCGACGCGCCAACCTATATCAACGCTTGGGGTCAGTTGGATGCCCAGGCTGCGTATAACGTGACCGATCGGCTGGCGGTGACGATCGCGGCGCAGAATCTGCTGGATCCCATCGATAGGCCGACCACCAATGGCGATCTGCCGCTGGCATGGAGCCGTTATGGCAGGCGTCTCACCGCGGGCGTGACGTTCCGTATGTTCTGATGTTCCTGGGGTCGCGGCGGTGTCGCGACCCGTTTGATGGAGGCACTTCCCCGACTGGGTGCGGTAGTCCGCCATGTTTGCCTAGATGGCGACCGCACCCATTTTTTCGCCCCGCCGCAGATCCGGTGGGCCGGATATCGGGTCGGGACTTCGGCGACAGGTGCTACTGACCGTGCGTCGAGACGAACAGAATGCCGGGGAAAGGCCCCGGTCGATGATCCAAGATCATAACGTGACGGCCCAAGCACGCGAATGAGGACAGGACGATGTTCGAGGACAAAGACCCGACGAATTTCGACATGTACGGTGAACGCTGGGGGCGAAGCGAAAAGTCGCTGTCGCGCCGCCAGGCCTTGCTAGGCGGCGCCAGCGCCATGGCCGGACTGATTGTGGCGGGCGTGGTATTTGCCGCGGGTGATGGCGCCGGCGGGGGTGGCGGCGGGGATCAACGCGGTGGCGCGGACGACTCGACGGCCACATCCTCGACATCTACCAATGGATCGGCGGGGCAGACCGCGCCAGCCTTTCCGCTGAGCCGGCCCAGTTCGGACTCGTTCCTGGCCTTCATGGCCTATGATCCGTCGACCGACCCCGATGCGGTCTATTTCCGTTCGGTGGTTCCGCTCGCGGCGCAGATCGACCCCTTGGCCGCCACACAG
Source organism: Sphingomonas sanguinis (assembly GCF_001476905.1). Lineage (GTDB taxonomy): Bacteria > Pseudomonadota > Alphaproteobacteria > Sphingomonadales > Sphingomonadaceae > Sphingomonas > Sphingomonas sanguinis_B. The sequence continues at coordinate 7,520 of NZ_LDTE01000141.1, forward strand.
GCGCACCCCGCCCTCGATCCAAGGCCAGGCGCGGCCACGCTGGCGGCGCCCTATCGTACTATTCAGCGCGGTTTCTCCAATGATCTGTACCGCCGCACGCGCCATGCCGCGATGCCCACGCAGGGCGTCCAGGTGCCACGCCGGCTGGGCGTCCATGACATCGTGGTACAATGGGCAGGTACCGGCATCATCCCCAATCCGGCGACGACCGATGCGGCGCACCGTAACGGCACGATCTGTCTGGGGACCATCTTCCAGCCCGATCGGCGAGCCTTCGACGGCAGCGTGTTTCCGGTCGAAGCCGTCGCGAAGCAGTATGTCAGGCTGGCGCAGTATTTCGGGTTCGACGGCTATTTCGTTAATCATGAGCAGGGCTCGGCGGTCGACGATACGGGCGTGGCCAATCTGATGGCCGCGATGCGCACCGCCGCCGCGCAGGCGGGCCTGGCCCGCTTCCACGTCCAGCATTATAACGGTCAGACCGATCTGCTACGGTTGTTCCCGCGGGCAGGCGGGGTCGATCCGGCCCCCAACAGCGCGATGCCGGACCAGGGATGGAGCGGCTATAGCGGGCCGGGCAATTGCTGTGCAGGCCTGCAAACTTCGCCCGCGCTCAACAGCGCCGCGATCGGCGTGTACCAGCGAACGAAGTTCGACATCTTCTATGGGTTCCAGCTCTATCCCGGCCCGGGCTATATCGGCGTGGCCGGCCCCGACCTCATCAGCCCCAGCGCGGCCGACAAGGTGGAGGGCAGCCTGCAACTCTATTCGCTGGACGACGGTATCCTGAACCTGTCGCGCGCCCGGCAATCGGGGCGGGGCGCGGCCTTCCTTCCCGCCAATGCCGACCTGCCGACCATTGAGCGAATGATTTATAGCGGCCAGACCGAGAACCCTGCGCTGCTCAACAGCCCCAATGAAGAGCAGCAGGCGGCATATGGCAAGGGCCGCCGCTATACCGAATGGGCCACCACCAACGACGATTATTCGAAATCGGATAACGACCAAGCGGACCTGCCCATCACATATGGCGTGGCGAACTTCATCACCGAACGATCGGCGATCGGGGCAATGCCCTTCGTCACCCATTTCAACGAAGGCGAAGGGCAGTCCTTCTTCGTCGGCGGCGAGCCGGTCAGCAATACGGCTTGGTTCAATCTCGGCGTCCAGGACCTTTTGCCGACATGGCAATGGTGGCGGGCGCCGTTTGCAGGGTTGACCGACCGCAATGCGAATGCCGCGGGGCTGCTCGACGCGGGCTTCGATCGCAGCGTCGCCTATGACGGCGGCACGTCGCTGCGCGTCTCGGGCACGCTCGGGCCTTCCACCGAGACGCGACTGCACCTTTACAAGACCGACCTGCCCATCGCCGGAGGTTCGGCCATGCCGACACTCGAACTCATCGCACGCGGGGCCGCGGTCGATCGGTTGCGGACGCGAGTCGGCCTGATCTTTGTGGATCAGCCGACGCAGGTGCGATGGCTGCCGCTGGTCTCTCCCAATGCGGTCAGCGGAACGGCGAGCGACTGGGTGCCGCATCGGCTGGACCTGCGCGAGTTCGCCGGACGTCGCATCGCGGCCATCCTGCTGGGCTTCCAGGCGGTGGACGGCGCCACGCAAGCCATAGACATCCGCTGCGGGCGGCTCGCCTTGACCGATCGAACATCGTCCGCGCCCACGGCGCCGACAGGGCTGCGGCTGGACCGCCGGGTGGTCGACCCGGACACCGGGGCGATCGGCCTTGCCTTGCGCTGGAACGAAAGCGGGCGATACGATGTCTTCCAGCGATCCTCGGGCGACGGTCAGCGGATCTGGATTGGTCGGATCGATGGCGATGCCTTTTACAGTCCGACCGCTTTGCCATCGGGTACCGGCGCCGCAATCATTGAGGTACAGGCCATCGGGCCTGGCGGTGCGGGAGGCATAACCTCAATTAGCGTCTAGGTGTTCAGTCCCGGCATGTGGTGGATCGGGTTGACGATGAACGGGTCCGGCTCTGAGGTCCATATTTTGGCGATGGATTCGTAGGGTGTGAGCCCGCTGAGCGTCTTGAGCCGGCGTGCGAAGTTGTAGGCGGCCATGAAGTCGGCGAGGTGCGTCCGGAGCTGGTCGTGGCTTTCGTAGTGGAAGCGTTTGACGGTCGCCTCCTTGATGGTCCGGTTCATCCGCTCGTCTTGTCCGTTGGTCCACGGATGGTTCGGTTTAGTGAGCCGGTGCTCGATGTCGTTCGCTTCGCAGATCATGTCAAAGCGCATCTGGCGGGACTAGGCGGTGTTCCGGTTGCGGGGCTGCTCGGCGAACTGGATGCGGTTGTCGGTTAGGATAGTGTGGATGCGGGCGTAGAGGCAGTCGTCGAGCGGCAGCAGTGTGTGGCGCCGAAACGCCACAACCATCGCCTCCTCGGCCTCGGACAGAGTGGTGGAATGAGGGGCCTTCGGGCCGGTCTTCAGGTCCTCGACCGTCGCCCTCTTACGCCATTTCGCAACGGTCTTCGGGTTGCTCCCCAACTCACGGCTCAGCGTCGAGAGCGAAGCTTGCGATCGCTGTATTGCTGCTCGGACGGCGTGCGTGGTCGTGGCGCACCCATGACGTACCTGTCCCATACGGCTTCCTTCCATCCCAACGAAAGGATCGCACCATCAAACCGTGGGATCAAACAACTAGGAAGGCGGCTCCACCTCACGGGTCGGTGTAGCTGCGCCGCGGGAACAGCCAGCCGTGCGGCAACAAAACGCTGCGTCGCTTGCCCGCGCGCCACCAGCTTCTGAGAAGTTCGAGCAGTTGCGGCGACAGCATCGCGTTGCGGTCATTGCGGCCTTTCCCCTCCCCGTTGTGGATGAGCATGCGCTTGCTGTCGGTGTCGTCGACCTTGAGATGCGCGATCTCGGACACGTGCAGGCCAGCGTCGTATGCCACGCCGAGTGCCGCCCGGTATTTGATGCCCGGCGCCGCCTCGAGCAGCCGCACGACCTCATCGGCGCTCAGCACATCGGGCAGCTTCCGGGGCCGCGCCGCCAGCACCAGCTAGCGCGACAGGTCGGGCCGTCGAGCGGCACGCCGAACAGGAAGCGCAATGCCGATATCGTGGCGCCGATGACGGACCCGCTGGTGCTGTGTTCGCGCTGGTGGACCTGGAAGCGTCGCACGCCCTCGGCCGTCGCGGTGTCCGGCGAGCGCTTCAGGAAAGCCGCGAAGGTGTGGACGTGGCGGACATAGTAGTGCTGCGCCCGAGCCCGCATCGAACGCATCGCCATATCGTCAAGCATCTGCTGGCGAAGCGGGGTGATTGGGAGTTGCGGTAGGTGACGTCGCCATGGCAGAGCTCCTCTCGTTCAAAGAACCCACCGTCCGCCTCCGCTGCCGCAGGACCAAACCTCAGCCCAGAAACGCTACATCACCGCCAACAACACTGCTGCGCAGCGGCTTCGTGCAATGGTTCATCCCGCTTACAGCGGGAAGGGATAGTATCCATCGGAAGGGGATCGTCACGTGCCAGGTGGGAGAAAGTCCGCTGGTGGCAAAAGCCGCCGTTCGACGAGTCGTTTCGGAATGACGGCTTCGTCCCAAAATCGGCCACGTCGAGGGGAATACGATGATGGGGATCTACCGCTGGCCTGCTCGGGCATCACACCTCGAACAACGCCTCGGAGCATGTCGCAAAGCTATAGCTGACCCGCGATCCGCGAAGGTCGTCAAGCACGACTATGGCTTGAGGTATCGCCAAGTCGACAAGCCCGTTTGATGGCCTTGCCACGCTGTACCCCCTGTTGTATCCCTCGCTGTGCAACCCGCCGACAGACGGGTTGAGCGTCGACGCAAAATCAATGACTTAGCGTGGTGCCAAAATAGGTCAGGAAACCTGTCTTCTTATCAATCCGGTTTGTTTAAGCGCCACTCCTGAATTTCTACTCGAGCTCCAAGATAACGGCGTCCACCGCCAGGCTGTCGCCGGTTTTGGCGGAGATGGTCTTGACGGTGCC
>NZ_LDTE01000142.1 GCF_001476905.1 Sphingomonas sanguinis
AATCCTCCCCGCTCGCGGGGAGGATTTACCGTCCCCCGCAACGCATTGCCGGGTTGTCGCGTTGGGCAAACTTCGTCACATCTTCAGGCCGATGACCGTAGCCACGCCCGCCACCCGCTCGCTTGCCGAAAGCCATCGTTCGATCGCCGTGCCGGAAGGCGCATCCTTTCTGCGGCGGCTGTTCGCCTTTGCCGGGCCCGGCTATCTGGTCGCGGTCGGCTATATGGACCCCGGCAACTGGGCGACCGACATCGCGGGCGGATCGGCCTATGGCTATGCGCTTCTCTCGGTCATCCTGCTGTCCAACATCATGGCGATGATCCTGCAGGCGCTGTCGGCGCGGCTGGGGATCGCCGCCGGGCTGGACCTGGCGCAGGCGTGCCGGGCGGCCTATTCCAAACCGGTTTCGCGCATATTGTGGCTGCTCTGCGAGATCGCGATCATCGCATGCGACCTGGCCGAGGTGCTGGGCACCGCCATCGCGCTGCAACTGCTGTTCGACCTGCCGCTGGTCTGGGGCGTGCTCATCACCGGGCTGGACGTGTTCCTGATCCTGGCGCTTCAGCGTTACGGCTTCCGCAAGGTCGAGGCGTTCATCATCGCGCTCCTGCTGATCATCGGCGGCTGTTTCCTGTACGAACTGATCGCCTCGCGCCCCGATCCGGGCGCGGTGATGACGGGCTTCATTCCGACGACGCGGATCGTGACCGACCCGGCGATGCTCTACATCGCGATCGGCATATTGGGCGCGACGGTGATGCCGCATAATCTCTACCTGCACTCCTCGGTGGTGCAGACCCGCGCCTTCGGTCTGACGACCGAGGGCAAGCGCGACGCGATCAAGCTGGCGACGATCGACAGCACGGTGGCGCTGTTCTTCGCCTTCTTCATCAACGCCGCGATCCTGATCGTGGCCGCCGCCACCTTCCATGTCGCCGGGCGTACCGACGTTGCCGAGATCGACCAGGCCTACCGGCTGCTAGCCCCGATGCTGGGTGCTGGCGCGGCGAGCGTGGTGTTCGGTGTGGCGTTGCTAGCCTCGGGCCAGAACTCGACCGTCACGGGGACGCTGGCCGGGCAGATCGTGATGGAGGGGTTTCTCGACCTGCGGCTCGCCCCCTGGCTGCGGCGGCTCATCACGCGCGGGCTGGCCATCATCCCCGCCGTCCTCGTCGTCGGCGCCAGCGGTCAGGCGGGCGCGACGAAGCTCTTGGTGCTCAGCCAGGTCGTCCTCAGCCTCCAGCTGCCCTTCGCGGTCGTGCCGCTGGTCCGCTTTACCGCGGACAAGGGCATGATGGGGCCCTTTGCCAGCCCCTTCTGGCTGCGCGTGGTTGCCTGGGTGATCGCGGCGACGATCATCGCGCTCAACCTGACCCTGCTCTGGGGTATCGCGACGGGCTGAATCGTCCCGCAGTTGCGAAACGTTGGCGCGTGACTTCGGGGGGCGCGCGGCTAAGCTGGCGCGAACTGGGATACAGGGACGCCCGAATCAATGACGACCACCATCACCACGCTGCATGTCGACGACACCGGGCCGCTGGCCGACGCCATTGTCGACACGCTGGTGCACCGGATCGGCAAGGACGCCGCCAATGCGCGGCCGCACGACTGGCTGGCCGCGACCATCCTGACCGTCCGCAATGACATTATCGAACGCTGGATGGCCTCCACCCGCCAAGCCCATGCCGCGGGCGCCAAGCGGGTCTATTATCTCAGCCTGGAGTTCCTGATCGGCCGGCTGCTGCGTGACGCGCTGTCCAACATGGGCGTGATGGCGCAGGTGGCGGGCGCGCTCCAGTCGCTGGGCGTCGACCTCGCTGAGCTGGAGGAGATGGAACCCGACGCGGCGCTGGGAAATGGCGGCCTGGGGCGGCTGGCCGCCTGTTTCATGGAAAGCCTCGCCAGCCTCGACCTGCCCGCCTACGGCTATGGCATCCGCTATGTGAACGGCATGTTCCGCCAGCGGATCGACGATGGCTGGCAGGTCGAACTCCCCGAAACCTGGCTGAGCCATGGCAACCCCTGGGAGTTCGAGCGTCGCGAGAGCGCCTATTTCGTCGGCTTCGGCGGCGAGGTCGTCGGGACCGAGACGGGCGCGGTCCACTGGAAACCCGCCGAGGCGATCGAGGCGATCGCGGTCGACACGCCCGTCGTCGGCTGGCGCGGCAAGCGGGTCAACACGCTGCGGCTGTGGACTGCGCAGGCGATCGACCCCATCCGGCTCGATCGCTTCAATGCAGGCGACTATACCGGCGCGCTCGCCGGACAGATGGCGGCCGAGACGCTGGTCCGCGTCCTCTATCCGTCGGACAGCTCGCCCGCCGGGCAGGAGCTGCGGCTGCGGCAGGAGTATTTCTTCTCCTCCGCCTCGATCCAGGACATCGTCCGGCGGCATATCCAGTATTTCAAAGATATCCGCACTCTGCCCGACAAGGCGGCGATTCAGCTGAACGACACTCATCCAGCGGTGTCGGTCGCCGAGCTGATGCGGCTGCTGATCGATCATCACGATCTGGGTTTCGACGAGGCGTGGGACATTACCCGTCGCACCTTCGGCTATACCAACCACACGCTGCTGCCCGAAGCGCTGGAGAGCTGGCCGCTGCACCTGTTCGAGCGGCTGCTGCCGCGTCACATGCAGCTGATCTATGCGATCAACGCCAAGCTGCTGCGGGAGGCGCGGGGCATCGAAGGCGTCGACGATCGCGCCATCGCCGCGATCAGCCTGATCGACGAAGGCGGCGAGCGGCGGGTGCGCATGGCGAACCTGGCCTTTGCGGGCAGCCACAGCGTCAATGGCGTGGCCGCGCTGCATACTGAGTTGATGAAGAAGACGGTCTTTGCCGATCTCCACCACCTCTATCCGACGCGGATCAACAACAAGACCAACGGCATCACCCCGCGCCGCTGGTTGCAGCAGTGCAATCCGCAGCTGACCGCGCTGATCCGTGAGGCGATCGGCGCAGGTTTCGAGGATGACGCGGAAAAATTGATAGCGCTCACGGAATTTGCGCAGGACGCGAATTTCCGGGAACGCTTTCTCAGCATCAAACGTTCCAACAAGGTGGGGCTGGCAAATTATCTCCGGGAATCGAGCGGGCTGCGCATAGACCCAGATGCGCTGTTCGACGTCCAGATCAAACGCATCCACGAATATAAGCGCCAGCTGCTCAACATCATCGAAACGGTGGCGCTGTACGACCAGATCCGCAGCCATCCCGAACGCGACTGGACGCCGCGCGTCAAGCTGTTCGCGGGCAAGGCGGCGTCGAGCTATCACAATGCCAAGCTGGTCATCAAATTGGCCAATGACGTGGCCCGCCGGATCAATTCGGACCCGAGCGTCGGCCATCTGCTGAAGGTTGGGTTCATCCCCAACTACAATGTCAGCCTGGCCGAGAAGATCATTCCCGCCGCCGATCTGTCCGAACAGATTTCGACCGCGGGCATGGAGGCGTCGGGCACCGGCAACATGAAGTTCGCGCTCAACGGCGCGCTGACCATCGGCACCCTCGACGGCGCCAATGTCGAGATCAAGGAGCATGTCGGCGACGATCATATCGTCATCTTCGGCCTGACCGCCGACGAGGTCGCCGAAAAGCGCCGCGACGGGTACAACCCGCGCGAAGTGATCGAGGGCAGCCCGGAACTGCGCCAGGCCGTCTCCGCCATCGCCTCGGGCGTGTTCTCGCCCGACGATCCCGGTCGTTACGCCGGGCTGATGGGCGGGCTGTACGATGGCGACTGGTTCATGGTCGCCGCCGATTTCGACGCCTACACCGCCGCGCAGCGCAGCGTCGACACCCGCTGGCAGGACCAGGCGGGCTGGGCGACCTCGGCCATCCACAATGTCGCGAAAGTCGGATGGTTCTCCTCCGATCGCACCATCCGGCAATATGCCGAGGAAATCTGGAACGTGATGTGAAGCCACCCCGTGCCGCTCTGGATGCCCTGATCGAGGGCCGCAACGCCGATCCGTTCGCGTTGCTGGGACCTCATGAAGGACCGGGCGGCACGTTCCTGCGGGCGCTGGTGCCCGGTGCGGAGGAGGTCACGGCCTTCGACCTGTCCGGCACGGCACTGGGCGATTTGCAGAGCGTCGATGCGCGCGGCCTGTTCGAGGGCGCTGTCAAAGGCCCTGCCCAGCCGGTGAAGTACCGCGCGCGGGGTCACGGTGCGGAGTGGTGGATAACCGATCCGTACAGCTTCGGCCCGGTCCTCGGCCCTCTCGACGATTTCCTGATGGGCGAGGGCAATCACTTCCGTCTTTATGACAAGATGGGCGCGCATCTGATCGAGCATCAGGGCGTGGCGGGCGTGCACTTCGCCGTCTGGGCGCCCAATGCCGAGCGGGTCGCGGTGGTCGGCGACTTCAACGACTGGAACCCCGGCCGCCATGTCATGCGGCGCCGCCTGGACGTCGGCGTGTGGGAAATCTTCATCCCCGATATCGGCGAGGGCCGCGCCTACAAATTCGCCATCACCGGCCCGCATGGCGCGGAACAGCCGATGAAGGCCGACCCCTTCGCCTTCGCTGCCGAGTTGCGTCCCAAGACCGCCTCGGTGACGACCGCCCCGCCCCAGCATGTCTGGCAGGACGCCCCGCACCGCGAACATTGGTCGAAGATCGACCCGCGCCGGGTGCCGATCAGCATCTATGAGGTCCATGCCGGGTCATGGGACCGCGACGAGAATGGCTGGTATCTCAGCTGGGATGCGCTGGCCGACCGGTTGATCCCCTATGTGGTCGAGATGGGGTTCACCCATATCGAATTCCTGCCCATCTCCGAGCATCCGTACGACCCCAGCTGGGGCTATCAGACGACAGGGCTCTATGCCCCGTCCGCACGGTTCGGCGATGTCGAGGGGTTTTCGCGCTTCGTCGACGGCGCGCACCGTGCCGGGATCGGCGTGATCCTCGACTGGGTGCCCGCGCACTTCCCAACCGACGCGCATGGCCTGTCGCATTTCGACGGCACCGCGCTCTATGAGCATGAGGACCCGCGCCAGGGTTTCCACCCCGACTGGAACACCGCCATCTATAATTTCGGGCGGCGCGAGGTTTCGAGCTTCCTGGTCAACAACGCGCTGTTCTGGCCCGAGCGTTATCATATCGACGGGCTTCGCGTGGATGCGGTCGCCTCGATGCTCTACCGCGACTACAGCCGCAAGGACGGTGAGTGGGTGCCCAACGAACAGGGTGGTCGCGAGAATTGGGAAGCGGTCGAGTTCCTCCGCCAGGTCAACCGCCAGGTCTATGGCCAGCATCCCGGCGTCTTCACCGTCGCCGAAGAGTCCACTGCGTGGCCAGGCGTCTCGGCACCCGCGCATGACGGCGGGCTGGGCTTCGGCTTCAAGTGGAACATGGGCTTCATGCACGACACGCTCCAGTACATGGCGCGCGAACCCGTGCATCGGCGGCACCATCATGGCGAGATCCTGTTCGGTCTGCATTACGCCTTTGACGAGAATTTCGTCCTGCCGCTCAGCCATGACGAAGTGGTCCATGGCAAGGGCAGCCTGCTGACCAAGATGGCGGGCGACGACTGGCAGAAATTCGCTAACTTACGCGCCTATTACGCCTTCATGTGGGCCTATCCGGGCAAGAAGCTGCTCTTCATGGGCCAGGAATTCGCCCAGCGCGAGGAATGGTCGGAAGATCGTCCGCTCGACTGGCATCTGCGGTGCAGCCATGCGCATGAGGGCGTCCGCTCGCTGGTCCGTGACCTGAACCACCTGTACCGCGACACGCCCGCGCTCCATGCCCGCGACTGCGAGCGCGAGGGGTTTGAGTGGCTGGTGGCCGACGACAGCGCCCATTCGGTCTTCGCCTGGTTGCGCAAGGCGCCGGGCGAAAAGCCGGTCGCGGTCATCGCCAACATGACGCCGGTCGCGCGCGCGCCGTACCGCCTGCCGCTGCCGCATGACGGCCGCTGGACCGAGGTGCTGAACTCCGACGCCAGCCAATATTGGGGCTCAGGGCTGGGCAATATGGGCGGTGTGGATGCGCATGACGGCGCGGCCTGGGTGACGCTGCCGCCGCTGGCGACCGTGATCCTGCGCTTCGACGGCTGATCTGGATCGAAGCTTTTCCAAGAATACCAACGCGTTGTCAGCGCGTTGCACCACAAACAAACGGGATGGGAGACGGACGATGGACCTGAGGCGCGGACAACCGCTGGCGCGCGATGCCATGGCCTATGTGCTGGCGGGCGGTCGTGGCAGTCGCCTGATGGAGTTGACCGACACCCGCGCCAAGCCCGCCGTCTATTTCGGCGGCAAGGCGCGGATCATCGACTTCGCTTTGTCCAACGCGATCAACTCGGGCATCCGCCGCATCGGCGTGGCAACCCAGTACAAGGCGCACTCGCTGATCCGCCACCTCCAGCGCGGCTGGAACTTCCTGCGCGACGAACGCAACGAAAGCTTCGACATCCTGCCCGCCAGCCAGCGGATCAGCGAGTTTCAATGGTATGAGGGCACCGCCGACGCGGTGTTCCAGAATATCGACATCATCGAAAGCTATGCGCCCGAATTCATGGTCATCCTGGCAGGCGATCACGTCTACAAGATGGACTATGAGCTGATGCTCCAGCAGCATGTCGACAGTGGTGCCGACGTCACCGTCGCCTGTCTGGAAGTGTCACGCGAGGAAGCCAGTGCATTCGGCGTGATGCATGTGGACGAGACCGACCGCATCGTCGATTTTGTCGAAAAGCCCGCCGATCCGCCCTCCATCCCCGGCAATCCGGGCGTGTCGCTGGCGTCGCTGGGCATCTATGTCTTCCGCACCGCCTTCCTGTTCGAACAGCTGCGCCGCGATGCCGAGACGCCGGGCTCCGCCCGCGACTTCGGCAAGGACATAATCCCCTATCTGGTCGAGCATGGCAAAGCCCAGGCGCACCGCTTCTCCGCCAGCTGCGTCCGATCCGAGGACGAACCCGGTGCCTATTGGCGCGATGTCGGCACGGTCGACGCCTATTGGGAGGCCAGCCTCGACCTGACCGACGTGGTGCCGCAGCTCGACCTGTACGACCGCAGCTGGCCGCTCTGGACCTATGCCGAGATCACGCCGCCCGCCAAGTTCGTCCATGACGTGGAGGGGCGGCGTGGATCGGCAGTGGCCAGCCTGATCGCGGGCGACTGCATCGTGTCGGGATCCTCGATCAACCGCTCGCTGCTGTCGACCGGGGTCCGTACGCACAGCTATGCGTCGCTGAACGAAGCCGTCGTCCTGCCCTTCTGCCAGATCGGACGCGGCGCCCAGCTGCGGCGAGTGATCCTCGATCGCGGCGTCAGGATTCCCGACGGCCTGGTGGTCGGCGAAGACCCCGTGCTCGACGCGCACCGGTTCCGGCGCACCGACAAGGGCATCTGCCTGATCACCCAGCCGATGATCGACCGTCTGGCCAACTGAAAGTCCCCATGACCCTTTCCGTCCTGTCGGTCGCCTCGGAGGCGTTCCCGCTCATCAAGACCGGCGGTCTCGCCGATGTGGTCGGCGCGCTGCCCGAGGCCTTGGCGCCGCACGACATCGCCGTGACCACGCTGATCCCGGGCTTTCCGAAGGTGATGCGTGCGATCGGCGAGGATGCGCCGCGCGTCCATCACTGGACGCATATCATCGGGACCGAGGCGTGGCTTCGCGAGGCGATGATCGGCACGCACCGCCTGCTGGTGATCGACGCGCCGCAGCTTTGGGAACGCGAGGGGCTTCCCTATGTCGATACGGCCGGAAACGACTGGCACGACAATTGGCGGCGCTTCGCGGTGCTGGCGCGCGCCGGGGCCGACCTCGCCTCGGGCGCGGTGCCGGGGTACGACTTCGACCTGCTCCACGCCCATGACTGGCAGGCGGCGCTGGCCCCCGCCTTCCTCCATTACGCGCCCGGCCCCGGCAAGGTCGCCAAGAGCATCGTCACGATCCACAACATCGCCTTCCAGGGCTCGTTCGCCGCGCATCACTTCCCCGATCTCGGCCTGCCGCCCGAGGCGTGGAGCGTCGACGGCGTCGAATATTATGGCCAGATCGGCTATCTGAAGGCGGGCCTGCGCACCGCCGATGCGATCACCACGGTCAGTCCGACCTATGCCGAGGAAATCCACCGGGTTCAGTATGGCATGGGGCTGGAGGGCCTGATCGCCGCGCGCGCCGAGTGCGTCAGCGGCATCGTCAACGGCATCGATCCCGCCGTCTGGAGCCCCAAGGCCGACGCCGCCCTGCCCGCCCCCTTCACCGTCGACACGCTGGACGATCGCATCGCCAACAAGCGCGCGGTCGAAAAGACGTTCGGGCTGGACGAGGATGACAGCCCGATCTTCACCGTCATCAGCCGCCTGACCTGGCAAAAGGGCATGGACGTGCTGGTCGAGGTGATCGACGATCTGGTGGCGCTGGGCGGGCGGCTGGTCGTGCTGGGCACCGGCGACCCGGCGCTGGAGATCGCCTTCGCTACCGCCGCGCTGCGCCATCCGGGTCGCGTCGCGGTGCGTATCGGTTATGACGAGCCGGTCTCGCACCTGCTTCAGGGCGGCTGCGACGCGATCGTCATCCCGTCGCGGTTCGAGCCGTGCGGGCTGACCCAGCTTTATGCGCTCGCCTATGGCTGCGTTCCCGTGGTCGCGCGCACCGGCGGTCTGGCCGACACGATCATCGACGCCAATGAGGCCGCTCTGGCCATGGGCGTCGCGACCGGGCTGCAGTTCGACAATGTCACCGCCGACAATATCGTCGCCGCGCTGCGTCGCACAATGAGACTCTATGCCGACCAAGACCAATGGCGGACCATTCAGGTCAATGGCATGAATGCCGATTATAGCTGGCACCATAGCGGCCGCCACTATGCCGAACTCTATCGATCCGTGCTGGGGAACCCATGATCAAGACCGTCGCGACCGAGCCCTATCTCGACCAGAAGCCCGGAACCTCGGGCCTGCGCAAGAAGGTTCGCGTCTTTCAGCAGCCCAATTATGCCGAGAACTTCATCCAGTCGACGTTCGACGCGCTGGGTGACGAAAAGACCGGCCAGACGCTGGTGATCGGCGGCGACGGTCGCTTCCTGAACCGCGAGGTGATCCAGGTCGCGATCCGCATGGCGGCGGCGAACGGCTTTGCCCGCGTCGTGGTCGGCCAGGGCGGCATCCTGTCGACGCCAGCGGCCAGCAACGTGATCCGTCAGCGGGGCGCGTTGGGCGGCCTGGTCCTGTCGGCCAGCCACAATCCGGGCGGCCCCGACGAAGACTTCGGCATCAAGTACAACATCTCGAATGGCGGTCCCGCGCCGGAAAAGGTGACCGACGCGATCCACGCCAACACCAAGTCGATCAGCCGCTGGCTGACGGTGGAGGCCGAAGACATCGACCTCGATACGCTGGGCGAGGTGACGGTCGGCGACATGACGGTCGAGGTGATCGACTCGGTCGCCGACTATGCCGCGCTGATGGAGAGCCTGTTCGACTTCGCCGCGATCCGGAAAGCGGTCGAGGGCGGCTTCACCATGTCGTTCGACGCGATGAGTGCCGTCACCGGCCCTTATGCGACCGAGATCCTCGAAAAGCGGCTGGGCTTTGCGCCGGGCACGGTCAGGAACGGCATCCCGCTTCCCGATTTCGGCGGGCATCACCCCGACCCCAATCTGGTCCATGCCAAGGAACTGTACGACCGGATGATGGCGGCGGATGCGCCCGATTTCGGCGCAGCGTCGGACGGCGATGGCGATCGCAACCTGATCATCGGGCGCGGGCGGTTCATCACGCCGTCGGACAGCCTGGCGATGCTGGCGGCGAACGCGCATCTGGCCCCGGCCTATGCGGGGGGCCTGAAGGGTATCGCCCGCTCGATGCCGACCAGCGCCGCCGCCGACCGCGTCGCCGAGAAGCTGGGCATCCCGGCGTACGAGACGCCGACCGGCTGGAAGTTCTTCGGCAATTTGCTCGATGCTGGCATGGCGACGATCTGTGGCGAGGAGAGCGCGGGGACGGGCTCGGACCATGTGCGCGAGAAGGACGGGCTGTGGGCGGTGCTGCTCTGGCTCAACATCCTCGCCGCCTCGGGCAAGTCGGTCGACCAGATCGCGCGCGATCACTGGGCGACTTATGGCCGCAACTATTATGCGCGCCATGACTATGAGGGCGTCGAGAGCGAGCGCGCCGATGCGCTGATGGCCGATCTGCGCGCCAAGCTCGCCACCCTGCCGGGCGAGACGTTCGCTGGGCTGACGGTCGAGGCGGCGGACGACTTCGCCTATACCGACCCGACCGACCAGTCGGTCAGCCGCAATCAGGGCATCCGCGTGCTGTTCCAAGGCGGCAGCCGTGTCGTGTTCCGCCTGTCGGGCACCGGCACCAGCGGCGCGACCCTGCGGGTGTATCTGGAACGTTATTCCCCCGACCAGCTTGATCGCGAGACGCCCGAGATGCTGGCGGACATCATCGCGGCGGCCGACGAGATCGCGGGGATCACCCAGCATACCGGCCGTACCGAACCCGATGTGGTGACCTGATCGTCCTTGAGGGGAGAGGCTATCGCCCTCCCCCTCTTCGTGCCCCGGCGAAGGCCGGGGCCCAGTTGCCACCACGCTGGTGAAACTTCCGATAGGTCGGCCCAACTGGACCCCGGCCTTCGCCGGGGTGGTCCGGCTGGTTTAGGGTAACGGCACCATGACGAATCAGTCTGCCCAACCCCTCGGCCCAATGCCGGTCCCCGGCGGCACCCGCTTCGCCGTCCACTCGACCGCCGAGCGGGTGGAGCTATGCCTGTTCGACGGCGCAGACGAACGCCGGTTCGCCATGACCCGCGACGGCGATGTGTGGACCGCTACTGCTCCGGGCACGAACCATCTCTACGGCTATCGCGCACACGGCGAATACGACCCGGCGCGCAACCTGTGGTTCGACCCCGCCAAGCTGCTCGTCGACCCATATGCCGTCGAACTCGACCGCCCCTTCGTCCAGTCGCCGCGTCTGGCGGCCTATGGCGACGACACCGCCGACATCGTCCCCCGTGCCCGTGTCGTCCCGCGATTGACCGACATCCCCGCCCCGCCGCTATTCCGGCCGGGCGGCCTGATCTACGAACTCAACGTGCGCGGTTTCACCATGCGCCATCCCGCCATTCCGCCCGAACAGCGCGGCACCCTGGCGGCGCTGGCGCATCCCGCAGTGCTCGACCATCTGCACAAGTTGGGCGTCGCGGCCGTCGAACTCATGCCGATCACCGCCGCGATCGACGAGCGGCATCTGCCACCGCTCGGCCTGCGCAATGCCTGGGGTTACAACCCGGTGGTGCCGATGGCGCTCTGCCCGGAGCGGGTGCCGGGCGGCGTCGCCGAACTGGTCGCGACCGTCGCGGCGCTGCGGCAGGCCGGGATCGGCGTCATCCTCGACCTCGTGTTCAACCATATGGGCGAGAGCGACGTCTATGGCGGCACCCTGTCCTTCCGCGGGCTCGACCCGGAAGCCTATGCCCGGACCGCGGACGGCGCGCTCATCAACGATGCAGGCACCGGCAATATGCTCGACGCCAGCCGCCCGGGCGTCCGTGCGATGATCCTCAATGCTTTGCGCCATTTTGCACGGGCAGGCGTGGACGGATTCCGCTTCGACCTGGCCACCGTCCTGGCGCGCGGGCCGGGCTTCGACGCCCACGCGCCGATCTTCGCCAAGATCGCCGCCGATCCGGTGCTGTCGACCCGCATCATGATCGCCGAGCCATGGGACATCGGCCCCGGCGGATACCAGCTCGGCAACTTCCCCGAGCATTGGCTGGAGTGGAACGACAAATATCGTGACCAGGTGCGGCGCTTCTGGCGTGGCGACGGGCGCGCCGGCGACCTGGCGACGCGGATCGCGGGGTCCGCGGATGTCTTTACCGGCCCCACCAGCCGCTCGGTCAATTTCGTCGCCGCCCATGATGGCTTCACGCTGGCCGATCTGGTTGCCTATGCCGGGCGGCACAACCACGCCAATGGCGAGGACAATCGCGACGGCCATGGCGACGAGGTGTCGTGGAGCCATGGGCAAGAAGGGCCAACCGACGATCCCGCGATCCTTGCCGCCCGCAAAGCCTCAATCCGCGCGATGCTGGCCACATTGTTCCTGTCGCGCGGCACCCCGATGCTGACCGCAGGCGACGAGTTCGGCCGTAGCCAGAACGGCAACAACAACGGCTATGCGCAGGATAACGAGACGACGTGGCTCAACTGGGAAACCCGCGACAAAGCACTGGAGGATTTCGTCGCACAGCTCAGCGCCTTTCGCCGGGACATGCCGCTCGACTGGACGGACTGGCTGGCCGGTGCCGAGTGGCGCAACCTGTCCGGTGCTCCGATGACGCCGGAAGACTGGGACCGCGGCAACGGCTTTGCCCTTCATCTGCCCATCGGCGACGAAAAGCTGATCCTGCGCTTCGACCGCTCGCGAAGCGTATCCGCCATCCGGGGCACCCTGGTCGAAAGCTAGGGCGTTGCCATCGGCCCCATCAGATTGTGGTTCAGATGCCCCATGATCCAGATCGAGCCCAGCAGCACCAGCGCCACGATCAGGATGCCGAACAGCAGCGCCAGCACATTGTTGCTGTTGTCCGGCCCCGTCGTGATGTGGAGGAAGAAGACCAGGTGCACCCCCATCTGCCCGATCGCCAGCGCGACCAGTGCGGCGGGCACAGCGGGGCCCCAGACAATGTCGAACTGGACGAGCGCAAAGGACGCCGTGGTCAGGATCGCCGCCGCGATCAGGCCGACGACATAGCTGCGCACGCCGCCGACGATCGAGTCCTGCTCGCTCTGTTCGCCCGGCGCGGTTTCGTCGCGGGCCATTTCCTCGTCGGGCCGCTGGCTCATCCCCGCACTCCCATCAGATAGACCATGGTGAACAGCGCCACCCAGATGATGTCGAGCGCGTGCCAGAACAGGCTGAAGCACAGGATGCGGCGCAATATGTCCTCGCGGAATCCCTTGGCCCAGGCCTGCGCCATCATCGTGGTCAGCCACAGCAGCCCCAGCGTCACATGCAGTCCGTGGCAGCCGACCAGCGCGAAAAAGGCGGACAGGAAGGCGCTGCGCCCCGGCCCCGCACCCTCGCCGATCAGGTGGAGAAACTCATAGCCCTCCAGCATCAGGAAGCCCGCGCCGAGCAGCCCGGTCGCCGCCATCGCGATCTGGAACCAGCGCATGTCGCGCGCCAGCGTCGCGATCCCCGCCAATCCGCAGGCGAAGCTGGAGAGGAGGAGCAGCACCGTCTCCGTCTCGACCAGCTTCAGCTCGAACAGCTCCTTGCCCGAGGGGCCGCCCGCCGTTGCGTCCTTCAACACCGCGTAACCGGCGAAGAAACAGGCGAACAGGATGAAGTCCGACAGCAGGAAGATCCAGAAGCCATAGGACACCACCACCCGCTTGGGCGCGGGGCCGTCCGGGTTGGGCTCGGCGGTGCGGCCCAGCTTGTTGGGGTCATGGGTCTGTGCGGCGGCGCTCATGACAGCGCCTCTTCCGGCAGGTCGAGCAACGTCGCCTTGCTCCGCCGACGCGCCTGGTCGAGCCGCGCGACTTCCTTGGCGGGAATCTCATACTCCGCCTTGTCGCGCCAGGCGAAGACCACGAACGTCCCCCAGGCGCCGAAGAAGCCCAGGATCACCAGCCACCAGATATGCCACACCAGCGCAAAGCCCATGGCGGTGGCGAAAAAGGCACTGACCACACCGGTTGGCGAATTGCGCGGCATCTCGATCGCTTCGTAATCGGGCCGGTCGGACAAGACGCGGTTCTCGCGCGCCTTGGCCTTGATGCCCCAATAGGCTTCCTCACCCTTCACATCGGGCAGCACGGCGAAGTTGAAGACCGGCGGCGGCGAGGTGGTGATCCACTCCAGCGTCCGCCCGTCCCACGGGTCGCCGCTCTCGTCGATGCGCTCGCCCCGCGTCTTGATCGAGACATAGAGCATCATGATCTGACACCCGATCCCGGCCAGGATCAGCAGCGCGCCCAGCCCGGCGGCAATCAGCCAGGGCTGCCAGCCGGGCACGTCATAATGCTGCATCCGCCGCGTCATGCCCATCAGGCCGAGCACATAGAGCGGCATGAAGGCGAGGTAGAAGCCGCTGATCCACAGCCAGAAGGCGCGCTTGCCCCAGGTCTCGTCCAGCGTGAAGCCGAACATCTTGGGAAACCAGAAGGTAAAGCCCGCAAAGGCCCCGAACAGCACGCCGCCGATGATGACGTTATGGAAATGCGCGACCAGGAACAGCGAGTTGTGCAGCACGAAATCGGCCGGGGGCACCGCCAGCATCACGCCGGTCATGCCGCCAATCACGAAGGTCACGATGAACCCGATCGACCACAGCATCATCGACGTATAGCGGATGCGCCCGCCATACATGGTGAACAGCCAGTTGAAGACCTTCACCCCCGTCGGCACCGCGATAATCATCGTCGTGATGCCGAAAAAGCCGTTCACATCGGCCCCCGCCCCCATGGTGAAGAAATGGTGCAGCCAGACCATGAAAGACAGGATGCAGATCACCATGGTCGCGATGACCATCGAGCGGTAACCGAACAGAGGCTTGGACGAGAAGGTCGAGATGATCTCGGAAAAGATACCGAAGGCGGGCAGGATCAGGATATAGACTTCCGGGTGGCCCCAGGCCCAGATGAGGTTGACGAACATCATCTGGTTGCCGCCCGCTTCCGGCGTGAAGAAATGGAAGCCCAGATAGCGGTCGAGGATCAGCATGCCCAGCACGGCGGTCAGCACCGGAAAGGCCGCGACGATCAGCAGGTTGGAGGCCAGCGATGTCCAGGTGAACATCGGCATCCGGCTATAGCCCATGCCCGGCGCACGCATCTTCAATATGGTGGTGACGAGGTTCACGCCCGACAGCAGCGTCCCCATCCCCGATATCTGCAGCGCCCAGAGATAATAATCGACCCCGACGCCGGGCGAGAAGCGCAACTCCGACAGCGGCGGATAGACCAGCCAGCCGGTCTTGGCGAACTCGCCGATGACCAGGCTCATATTGATGAGGAGGGCACCGCTGGCGGTCAGCCAGAAGCTGACCGAATTGAGCGTCGGGAAGGCCACGTCGCGCACGCCCAGTTGCAGCGGCACGACGAAGTTCATCAGCCCGATCATGAACGGCATCGCCACGAAGAAGATCATGATCGTGCCATGCGCCGAGAAGATTTGGTCGTAATGGTCGGGCGGCAGATAGCCTTCATTGCCGTACGCGATCGCCTGTTGCGACCGCATCAGCAACGCGTCCGAAAAGCCCCGGAGCAGCATCACGCCCGCCAGCAGGCAGTACATGACGCCGATCCGCTTGTGATCGACGCTCGTGATCCACTCGCTCCAGATGTACGGCAGATGCCCGCGCCGCCACACCCAGATGAACACACCGAGCAGCACCAGACCGATGACGCCCGCCGACACCAGAGGCAGCGGTTCGTGGAACGGGATCGAGTCCCAGCCGAGCTTGCCGGTCAAACTCATTGCTCGCGTCCGTCCTTGGCCTTCTCGCCCTCAGGCGCGCCGTTCTTCATGACGATCTGGTCGTACAGGCCGGGCTGGAGCCGGGGATAGCTGGCAGGGCGGACATTGCGGCTGGGATGCGCCATGGCGACGAACTCGGCCCAGTCGAGCGTCTTGCCCTGCCCTCCCCGCGCGGTCGCGACGAAGCGGTCGAAGGCGGCTTGCGGCACCGCATCGACGAAGAAGTCCATATCGGCAAAGCCCTCCCCGCTATAATGCGCCGACAGCCCGCGATAGCGCCCGGCCTTATCGGCGCGCAGGTGAAGCGTCGAGTCCATGCCCGACATGGCGTAGATCTGGCTGCCTAGCTGCGGCACGAAGAAGCTGTTCATCACGCCTGCCGAGGTGATGCGGAACTTCACCGGCGTGCCGACCGGCACGACCAGCCGATTGATCGTCGCGATGCCCTGTTCGGGATAAAGGAACAGCCATTTCCAGTCGGTGGCGACGACCTCGACGGTCATCGCCCTGGCTTTGGATGCGATTGGCTTGGGCGGATCGAGATCATGACTGCCGATCCAGGCGATGCCGCCCAGGAACATGATGGCCAGCGCGGGGATCGACCAGACCAGCAATTCCAGTCGTCCCGAATAAGCCCATTCGGGCAGATGCTTGGCACGGGTATTACCCGCCCGAAACCACCAGCCGAAGGCAAAGGTGAGCAGGATGACCGGCACCACGATGGCCAGCATCACCGCCAGCGCGTTGAAGAAGATGCTGCGCTCGCCCGCCGCGATCGGCCCGGCGGGGTTCAGGATGCCGGGCTCACAGGCGGAAAGGACGAAGCACGACCCAAGACACGCGAAACGCGCGGGAATTTTGGCGAGGCGCGGATCGCGGAGCATTCAGGCGGGTGAACGGCGGCCCGACGCTTTCGTTCCGCCCCCGCAAAGGGATCAGGCGGCGAGCCTTCGCCCCTCGCCATCGTCGCTGTCGTTGGCGGGCCGCTCCACCCGGCGCGGGCGAACGGTCCGGCTCGCGGACATCCGCCCGGCCCAGCGGCCGAAAACAGGCCAGCGCGCCAGCATCGAGGAGGACAGGACGGCCGCCATGACCAATTCGGCCACCCCGCCCCATTCGATCGCCGAAGCGAGCATGACCAGATCGCCCATCGGCGCGGCCGCTGCGGCGAGCATCCGAATCTCGTCGATCTCGAACCAGATGGCGAGGCCCAGGAGGGCGACTCCCAACACCATGATCGCCCAATGCCCCGGCCGGACCCGGCCGAGCAGCCGCGCGGGGTCCTCGATCACCATGCCCGCCAGCCAGCGACTGACCGGCAGATCGGGCCAGACGTAAAGCGTGATCGTCAGCCCCAGCAGCAGCAGCGTCGCGGTCATCTCATCCCCCTATGAGCGTTTGATTATGGCGCGCCCCGGCCATTTTACCAGAGGCGCGACGCCGCTATGTTCGCGCGATGACCCTGCGCAGCGCCCTGTTCCTCCCCGCCTCCAACTCCCGCGCCATCGCCAAGGCGCGTAGGCTCGACAGCGACGCGGTGATCCTCGACCTGGAGGACGCGGTCGCCCCCGACGCCAAAGCCGTGGCGCGCGACGCGGCGGTGGCGGCGGTGCGCGAGGGAGGCTTTGGCGACAGGCTGCTGGTCGTGCGGACGAACGGGTTCGACAGCCCCCATGCGGCCGACGACCTCGCCGCGTTGGCCGAGACGCGTCCGGCGGCGGTCCTTATCCCCAAGGTCGACGACGTCGCGACACTGGCCGCCGCACGGGCGGCGCTGGGACCGGACGTGCCGCTCTGGGCGATGATCGAAACGTGTCGCGGCATCCTGTCGCTGGGCGCGATCGCGCAAGCGGCGACCGGGCTGGGGCTGACCGCCCTGATTGCGGGAACCAACGATCTGGCGAAGGAGATGCGGCTGCCCTCGCCGCCCGCGCCCGAGGCTTTACTGCCCTTACGCGTTCAGATCGTCGTCGCCGCCCGAAGCGCCGGGCTGATCGCGCTGGACGGCGTGTGCAACGCCCTCGACGCCCCCGAACGGCTCGCGGCGGAATGTGCGGAGGGGCGACGTCTGGGTTTCGACGGCAAAACGCTGATCCACCCCAACCAGATCGCTGCGGCGAATGCCGGGTTCGGACCCGACGCGGCGGAGATCGCCTGGGCGCAAGGGGTGGTGGAGGCCTTCGCCGATCCCGAGCAGGCGGCGCTAGGCGCGATCCGGCTGGATGGGCAGATGGTCGAACGGCTGCACCTGGCGGAGGCCGAACGCATCTTGGCGCTCGCTCAGCGATCGGCCGAATAATCTACCCTCATCCTTCCCACCCGCTATCGCGGGCGGGCCCCTTCCCTCTCCCATTGGGAGAGGGAGGGAGGCGCAAAGCGCCGGAAGGGTGAGGGTGGGAGAGCCTACTCCATTTCCAAAATCACCGCATCCACCGCCAGGCTGTCGCCGGTTTTGGCAGAGATGGTCTTGACGGTGCC
>NZ_LDTE01000143.1 GCF_001476905.1 Sphingomonas sanguinis
TTGGCCTGGATCTGGCGCCCCCTTTTCCGCCGAACGCCGCGCGTTGCGCCTTGATGTAGGTGCTGTCGATCGCGGTGCTCTTTGCAACCACACCGGCATTCACCAGCGCGTCGAGCAGCTTGAGCCAGAAGCCACGGCGCGACCAGCGGTTGAACCGGTTGTAGATCGTCGTGGATGGTCCGTAATCGGCCGGGCAGTCGCACCAGCGGCAGCCAACCTTCAGCACATGCACGATGCCCGAGATCACCCGCCGGTCGTCAACCCGCCGCGCGCCGGGTTGGTTATTCGGCAGATGCGGCTCGATCGCTGCCCAGGCTTCATCCGACAACCAGAACAGCGCCATGCCTCACTCCTCCGTATCCACGCACCAGTGAATCAGGAAAACCAGCATGTCTCAAGAGGCTGATTAGGTTTCGACCCTAAATGCCTCCGTCCCACATGAACCGGGGCGGAAGCGCGCGTGCAGACGGCAATGCGGTTTGCTGCGGCGTTATGACAGGGAAACCCAAACACTCACTAGCGGTCATTCAATCCGGTTGCTGCTCCGTCTGTCATGGGCATAGGATTTGGATTAAAGGGCAATGGCACAGATTCAGGGCCGCCTTCATCTCTAATTGCCGGTGGTTTTGGCAAAGGCATACCAAGCATTCCGATAGTTTCGATCAGAAGCGCCTTTTCTTCCGCCGTTGGAAGGGGCGGCCCAATGGAATCATTCACGGGCATTGCGCTTCTCACTCAGTAGCAGGCTGGCAGTCTCAGCATAGTTTGCACCGAGAAATGCTTTGCCTTTAACCCACGCCGGGCATTCATCCATCCAGCGTGATCGCGGATGATGCGTTATCTGCCGTATTAACGAATGGCAGAAAGCGTTAAGCGGCTTGGCAGCCTTAAGCGGCCGTTTCTGGGTCGCGTTGGACGTCCGTTCGGCCGGCCAACTCCAAAGCGTCCTCCACATCGACCCCCGGAGCGCAGTCGCCTGTCCGAACGATGTGATGAACGGGAAGGTGCAGTAGACCTTCCCGTCCCCTGCAGTGCTATAACGCCGACTGAAGCGACGCTGCATCGAGGTCCACGTTCAGCTCTCGCGACCAGACGCGCAGCGCGCGGCATTGACTGACGAAGGTCTTGGCATCCTTGGCCTTGGCGAGGCTGACAAATCCCTCGTCTCGATCTGTCACCCCAGCGGCTTGGAACAGGTCATTGGCGGCGTCACTGTGACCGATGAATTTGCAATGGGCGAAGGCATCGGCGACGAAGTCCTTGGCCGTCGCATCCTTGGCCAGCAGAACTGCGCCAGCCTCGGACGGCAGGACCGCCACCGCATCGTATAGCACCGAGGGGCCGCCATCGATCTTCTGCTTGGCGGCGACTTTCGTGCCATCATCGAGCGTTACGCCGCCGATTTTGGGTGCGACGACCTCCCACAAGGCGCCTTCTGCCTCCAGCGCCTTGGTCAAGGCAGCAAACAAATCGGCGCTGCTGCCGTCGGTCAGCAGGATGCCCATCTTGCGCCCCTTGAAGTCCTGCGGGCCGTTGGACAGGATGCTCAGCTTGGCCGAGGGCGGCAGGTCGCGAGTGGGCTTTGCGGCCTTTGCCGGTTCAGGCAGATCGAGACCCAACCCATCCGCAACCGTCGCGGCCAGTCCTTCGTCGATCAGGCGCAGATGCGATACGGCGCGGGCACGAATGTCGACGCGCTCAACCTTCGACAGTTCGAACACCAGCGCGTCACCGATATGCTTGCGTTCGATGGGTTGCTGGCTGACGAAGAACTGCCGCGCCTGGCTGTAATGGTCGGCGAACGTCTCGGCGCGGATGCGCTGCTTGGTGCCCTGCACCTCGGCGGGGAAGCTGCGATAGCCGATCGTCGGGTTCTCGCGCGGGCCGCCATCGGGGTCCCAGCTGTTGGGCTCGTAATTGGCGCGCCCCTTGGGATTGCGCATCGCCATATGGCCGTCCTGCTGGAAATTCATCACCGGACAGCGCGGCGCATTTACCGGGATATGGGTGAAGTTCGGGCCACCCAGACGCTTCAACTGCGTATCCAGATACGAGAAGTTGCGCCCGTGGAGCAGCGGATCGTCCGAGAAGTCGATGCCGGGCACCACATTTTGCGTGCAGAAGGCGACCTGTTCGGTGTTGGCGAAGAAATTGTCGACATTGCGGTTCAGGGTCAGCGTGCCGATGATACGGACCGGCACCTCTTCCTCGGGAATCAGCTTGGTCGAATCGAGATGGTCGAAGGGCAGGCGATCGGCGGTTTTCTGGTCGAACAGCTGGACACCCAAATCCCATTGCGGAAAGTCGCCACCTTCGATTGCGGTCCACAGGTCGCGGCGGTGGAAATCGGGATCGGCACCGTTGATCTTGACGGCCTCGTTCCACAGCACCGATTGCAGGCCCTGGCGCGGCTTCCAGTGGAATTTGACGAAGGTCGACCTGCCCTCGGCATTGACCAGCCGGAAGCTGTGGACGCCGAAACCCTCCATGGTGCGAAACGAGCGCGGGATCGTCCGGTCGGACATCTGCCACATGACCATGTGCCATGCCTCGGGGCTCAGGGACGCGAAGTCCCAGTAATTGTCGTGTGCCGACTGGGCCTGGGGAAAGGCGCGGTCGGGTTCCTGCTTTACGGCATGAACCAGATCGGGGAACTTGATCGGGTCCTGAATGAAGAAGACGGGAATGTTGTTGCCGACAATGTCCCAATTGCCCTGCTTGGTATAGAATTTGACCGCGAAGCCGCGCACGTCGCGGGCCAGGTCCATCGACCCCTTGTTGCCCGCCACGGTCGAGAAGCGGACGAAGACCTCGGTCTGCTGCCCCACCTCGCTCAGCACGTCGGCGCGGGTGTAATCGGCCAGGCTTTCGGTCAGCTCGAACACGCCGTGCGCGCCGTAGCCGCGCGCATGGACCACCCGTTCGGGGATGCGTTCATGGTCGAAATGGAAGATCTTCTCGCGCAGGATGAAGTCTTCCAGCAGCGTCGGTCCGCGCTCGCCCGCGCGCAGGCTGTTCTGGTCATCCGCAATCGGGACCCCCTGTTGGGTCGTCATCGTGCGGTCGGCATCCTGGATGGTCTGATGCGTTTCGCCGCCATGGCCCTGGGGCTCGGCATAATGGGTCGGCGCGTCCGATCTGGCAGGAAGGGCAGAGGCGTTGACGGGTGCCTCTCCCTTTGTCTGCCCCGCGCGGGATTTGGTCTTGTCGGCCATGATGCTGCCTTCCGTCGTTGAGGGATGTCAGCCCTCCCAACGCACGGCTCACGCAATCGTCCGCCTGCTAAATGGTTGATATTAATCAAGGCTTATCGGGCGCACCTGTCGTACGCATGCGTGACTGATCTGGATCGGTCGTGCCAGGCCGCCACGCATAGGAGAATGATTCTGGACGAGGACATTCCCGTGATCATCTGTGTTCCCGCACGAAACGAGGCGGTCTTGTTGCCCCGGTTGCTGTCGGCGATTGCCAGACAGTCGGTCGACGGGAATGACCTGCACCTATGTCTCTATCTCGATGACTGCCGGGACGGCAGCATGGCCATGCTCGAGAGGGTGCGCGCCGCTTTGCCGTTTGGACTGACCGTGTCGCAGGGTCCCGTAAATTCTGAACCGAACGCAGGCGCGGCCCGCCGCGCGGCGCTGGCCATGGGCCTGGAGCGTCTGGCGGGCGGCGAAGGGCTGCTGTTCACGACCGACGCCGACAGCATCCCGCATCGGGAGTGGATCGCGGCGGGCCGCCGGGCCCTGCAGGAGGCGGATGTGGTGGCGGGGCGTATCCTTCGCCTCGATGCCGCCCGCGATCCCCGGCAATGCCGCATCGAGCGCTATTATGATCGGCTCCACCAATATCGGCGCCTTGTCGACCCGGTGCCATGGGAGGCGCGGGATACCCATCATTTCGGCGGTGGCGCCAACCTCGCGGTCCACGCCGCCGCCTATCGCGCGATCGGCGGCTTCCTGCCGCTGCCGTCCGGCGAAGATGCCCGGTTTCTCGATGACGCGGCGCGGGCCGGCTTTCGCGTCCGCCGCGACGGGGCGATGGCGGTCGACACATCCTCCCGGCGCGACGGACGGGCCGCCGGGGGCCTTGCCGACCTGTTGCGGGCGCTGGATCAGGGCGAATTGCCATCCATGGCCGACCCGCGCGGATCGGCATGGCAATGGCACGCACAGGCGGCCGCGCGACGCAGCTTCGCGATGATAGACCAGCCCGATGCCCGCATGACGCTGGGACGAAGTCTGGGTCTGGCGGCGGACCATGTGCTGGGCGTTGCGCGGGATTGTCCCAATGGCGAGGCGTTCGCCATGCGTATCGTCCCCGCACCCATGGCCCATGATGCCATGGTGTCGCTGGCGGTAGCGGAAGATATTCTGCGTGAACTGGAAAGCCGGTGGTGCGAGGTCGCGGCATGACGACGATGGCCGATCAACTGCAAAGCGCGATCGCTGCTTCCGGCTGGGCCGAAAATCCGCCAGGCGATCCGCAGACGGGTGACGAGCTGATCACGCTGTTGGCGGGTCTGTACGCGATCGGCCGCCGCGACCTGCCGCTTGCCCGCCTGGTCGAGGGGCATGTCGATGCCGTGCAGATCGTCCGGCGCTATGGCTCGGCCGTCCAGGTCGACCGGCTGGGCCATGCCTTGGCACGCGGCGCGACGCTGGGGGTGTGGAATGCCGGACTGCCGGGCGAGGCGCTGCGGCTGGACGGCGGGTGGCTGAGCGGCGGCAAAAGCTATGCCTCGGGGGCGGGTGTGCTGAGCCATGCGCTGGTCACGGCGGATACGTCGAGCGGCGTGCAATTGCTCCTCCTCGACCTTGCCCGCGTGCCACCGGCGATCGACACCGATTGGTGGCAGGTGATCGGGATGCAGCGATCCGAAACGCATCAGGTGCGCTGGGATCATGCCCCCGTCACCGACGCGGATCGGCTCGGCCAGCCCGACAGCTATGCACGAGAGCCCTATTTC
This sequence comes from Sphingomonas sanguinis, assembly GCF_001476905.1. Classification (GTDB taxonomy): domain Bacteria; phylum Pseudomonadota; class Alphaproteobacteria; order Sphingomonadales; family Sphingomonadaceae; genus Sphingomonas; species Sphingomonas sanguinis_B. Next base: position 4,970 of record NZ_LDTE01000143.1, read on the forward strand.
AGCGGCGGCGCGCTGCGTTTCGTGGCGGTTCATGCAGGCGGCGTGGCGGGTATCTGCGACCTCAGCCGCGATCATCTGGTGAAGACGGGGCGGGCCGACGATCCCTTCCAGACCGCCCGAATGGCCGAATTGTTCGCACTGGCCGATGGCGCGGCCGCCATCGTAAGGCGGACGGCGCGACTGTGGTTCGAGGATGCCGAAGGAGGAGACGAGCCACGCCTGGCACGCGTGGCGGCGGCCCGATTGGCGGTGGCCGATGCGGCCGAACGGGCGATCGTCGTCGCGCGCGAGGCGGTGGGGCTGGCTGGCCAGTTCCACAGCCATCCACTCTCGGCCATGCTCAGCGATCTGGCGGTCTATCTCCGCCAGCCGGCCCCGGACGCCCAAAGGCTCCGTGTCGGTCATGCGGTTCGACAGGGTCTGTTGGTGCCCGGCTTGTGACGCTGGATCTCAAAGCCGTTTGCCGCGCGGTCATCGTTGCACCCCATCCGGATGACGAGATCATCGGGGCGACTGGCCTGATACAGGCCTTGCGGCGGCAGGGCAGCATGGTCCGGGTCATCGTGGTCAGCAACGGCGCTGCCTCGCATCCGAATAGTGGGGCATGGCCCCCCGAACGACTGATCGCGGCGCGTCGGCAGGAAAGTCTGTCGGCGCTCCGCCGTCTGGGTGTGACGCGTCAGCATGTGACCTTCCTGGGGCTGCCCGATGGCAATCTTTCCGCCGAAACGCTGCTATGTCGTCGGCGGTTAAACCGGGCGATCCGTCGGTGCCGTGGTTTGGACATGCTCGTCGGACCCGCCATGACCGACGCGCATCCCGATCACCGGGCCGTCGCAGCGGCGCTTCGGGCCGTCCGGTTTTCGGGACGACGCATGACCTATCAGGTCTGGCCGCCGCAACGCACGAGGGTCGCCCGATGCCGAACCGTTTCGCTGGCGGGCGGGGTGGCGGCGAAGCGATCGCTGATCCGGATGCATCGCACCCAATTGGGCGCGATCACCGACGATCCTCATGGCTTTGCGATCGCACGCCATGAACTCGCGGTCTTCGCGCACCCGGTCGAACAGTTCGCCGAGGACGCGCGATGAGGCCTATCGACCTAACCGATTTTGCCGAGAAATTCGCGGCGAATGATGACCCTTGGCGGACCTATTCCGACCGCGACGAAGCCGTAAAGCGTGCGGCGATCCTCCATGCCTTGGGGCCAGGCCCTCTTGGCCGCGTTCTGGAACTCGGAAGCGGCAACGGATCGAATAGCCGAGCCATTGCCGCTCGTGCCTTGCGTCTTCACGCGACAGAGGGAACGCCCGAAGGTACGGCGCTGACTGCCCAAGCCGTCGCGGACTGGCCTCGCGCGCGTGCCATCCGCTTGGCTTTGCCTGCGCGACTCCCGCAGAGAGACTATGATGCGATCGTGATCGCCGAACTGCTTTATTATCTACCCCCGCAAGCGATGAGGCACGTCGCCAAGTGCGTCGCCCAAGCGCTACGCCTCGGCGGACGACTGGTGCTCGCGCATCACCAGGTCGACTATTACGACTTCGCGCAGCATGCAGCCGGGATACAGCAACGCTTTCTCGATCTGACCGGCCGATCCTGGCGGATAAATATGACGCGCCGTAGAAGAAGGTGGCATATGACGGTCGCGCGTCCGATTTGCGGGTCCAGCCCCGGCGGCCAACCTACCTATGCCCCCCATTCTTCGGTATTCGCGCAATAGAAATTTGAGGGAGCGGCCGACAGCTCCCATGAACTGACGGCAGGAGGCAGGAATTTAGAATAGCGGTATGAAATGGCCGTAGTTGGGTCAAATACGCGTCGTAACTTGCCGCCGACTATCGCACGATATGCGATGGGCTGGCGCGGCTCATCGCACATTTCTGTCACGTTGACGCGTTAGCATTCAGGTGGGGGTACTCGCGGGGGTGCTTACGGCGCGTCTTTAGAAATAGCGCGCAATTCTAATTTGTTAAGGTGTGCCGTGGGTGCGAAATCATCCTGCCCCCGCAACCATTCCCACGCCCCACCGCAACCGCCCCGGAATAAACCGAGGCGGATTTTTGTGTTTGCCCCTCGTGGTTTAGGCTCGAGGGGCGCGGGTGACGTGATGGGTTGGACG
>NZ_LDTE01000144.1 GCF_001476905.1 Sphingomonas sanguinis
CCCCTCCCGCAAGCGGGAGGGGATGGGGGAGGGCCGTCTCCACAAGTAGCCCCCGTCGGAGGTTGGTGCCCGAACGGGTCCGCCTGTCCCGCCGCCACCCTCTTGATCACAACCCGCCCGAGCGTCCTGATCGTCTTCTACCGCGCCTATCTCGCCGCCGCCGATCTGGAGCCCATCGCCGCGCTCTACGCCGCCCTGTCCGAACGCGGTTTCGACCCCATCGCGCTGTTCGTCCCCTCGCTCAAGGCCGAGGGCGCAGGCCCCTGGATCGCGCGCTGGATCAAAGCCCTTGCCCCCGCCGCAGTCGTCAACGCCACCGCCTTCTCCGCACGCGGCGACGACGACACCACCCCCCTCGACGGCGCGGGCGTTCCGGTGTTCCAGGTCGCGCTCGCCACCAGCGATCGGGCGGGCTGGGAAGGCTCGGCGCGGGGGCTGTCGCCCGCCGACCTCGCCATGCATGTCGTCCTCCCCGAGATCGACGGACGCCTGTTTGCGGGCGTCGTCAGCTTCAAGCAGCCCGGGGAGCGCGACCCCGACTTCGACATCGCGCTGCGTCTCCACCGTGCCGAGCCCGAGCGGATCGCGGCGGTGGCGGACAAGGTGGCGGGCTGGGCCAGGCTGGCGACGACCCCGGCGGTGGAGCGGCGGCTGGCGATCCTGCTGTCGACCTATCCGGGCAAGGACTGGCAGGCCGCCCATGCGGTCGGGCTGGACGGCTTCGCCTCGACGGCGGCGATCCTCGCCGATCTGGGCGAGGCGGGTTATGACATGGCGTGTCCGGCCGATCTGCCCGAAGCGTTGCTAGAGAGTCGCATCGCTTGGCCGGTGGCGGCCTACCGCGCGGCGCTGTCCACGCTGCCCGAATCCTTGCGCGCCGATTTGCAGGAGAGCTGGGGCGCGGTCGAGGACGATCCGCTGGTGGAGGGCGATGCCTTTCATTTCCCTGCCCTGACGCTCGGCAAGGCCATCGTCGCGCTCCAGCCCGAACGGGGGCGGCGCGACGTACGCGCGGACGAATATCACGATCTTTCGCGCTGCCCGCGTCACTCCTACGTCGCCTTCTACCTCTGGCTCCGTGCGCAAGCCACGCACGCGCTGGTCCATGTCGGCGCCCACGGCACGCTGGAATGGCTGCCCGGCAAGGCGGTCGCGCTATCGGACGCCTGCTGGCCCGAAGCGCTCACCCGCGACTGGCCGGTCCTCTATCCCTTCATCGTCAATGATCCGGGCGAGGCAGCGCAGGCCAAGCGGCGGCTGGGCGCGGTGACGATTGGTCATGTCCCCCCGGCCTTGGTTCAGGCGGAGACCGGCGCGGGGCTGGGGCGGCTGGAGGCGCTGCTCGACGAATATGCCAATGCCGATGGCCTCGACCCCGCCCGCCGCGACCGGCTGCGCACGAGCATCGCCGAGGAGGCGGACAGCGTCGGTCTGGGCGAGACGCTCGGGCTGGCGGGGGCAGACGATCCGCTCGCCCGGATCGACGCCTTTGTCTGTGACGTGAAGGACAGCCAGTTCGGCGAAGGGCTGCACGTCTTTGGCCGGGGTGAGCAGGGTGCGGCGGAACGCACCGGGCTGCTGGCGGGGTTGGACGGCAAGCGGGTCGCGGCGGGACCGTCGGGTTCGCCCTATCGGGGCCGCGCCGATGTGCTGCCGACGGGCCGCAATCTCTACGCGATCGATCCGCGTGCGGTGCCGAGCCGTGCCGCACAAGCGCAGGGCGTGAAACTCGCCGAGGAACTGATCCGCCGCCACATGCAGGAGGAGGGCGATCACCTCCGCAGCCTGATCGTCGATCTTTGGGGTTCCGCGACGATGCGGACCGCAGGCGAGGAGTTCGCCATGGCGCTGCACTTGATCGGGGTCGAGCCGGTGTGGGACCATCGCTCCGAACGGGTGACGGGGTTCGAGGTGATGCCGCTGATGCGCTTCGACCGTCCGCGCGTCGATGTGACGTTGCGCGTGTCGGGACTGTTCCGCGACGCCTTTCCGCATCTGGTCGCACTGTTCGGGCAGGCGGTGCGGGCGCTGGCCGCGCGCGACGAAGCGCCGGACTGGAACCCGTTTGTCGGACAGGCGGCCCCGCGCGTCTATGGCCCCGCGCCGGGGCGTTATGGCATCGGGCTGGACCCGAATGCGGGCTATGACGACGCCGCGCGGATCGAGGCGGGGCAGAGCTGGCTTGCCGCCTCGGCGACCGCGCTCGACGATGGCGACCGGCGCGATGCGGCAGGGATCGCGGCGCGGGTGGCGGGGGCGCAGGCCTTTGTCCACCTCCATGACCTGCCCGAAAGCGATCTGCTGCTGGCCGCCGATTATGCCGCGCATCAGGCGGGTTTTGCGGCAGCGCGCGTGGCGTTGGGGGAGGGCGCAGCGTCGCTCTATCATCTCGACACGCGCGACCCCCAGCGTCCCAAGGCACGGACGTTGGCCGAGGAGATCGCCCGCACCGTCCATGCCCGCGCCGCCCACCCGCGCTGGGTGGAGGGGATGATGGCGCATGGCTTCCGGGGCGCGGCGGAGATCGCCGCAACGCTCGACCATCTGGGCAGCTTCGCGCATTTGGCGGACGCGGTGCCCGCCGCGCTGATCGACCTCTATTGGGATGCGACGCTGGCCCGCGACGCGGTGCGCGATTTCATGGCGCAGGCGAACCCGGCGGCGCTGGCGGCGATGGAGGCGCGCTTTGCCGCGCTCCACGCGGCGGGACTGTGGCGGACGCGGCGCAATTCGGTGCTGGCGATGCTGGACGGCGCGGCATGAGCGACTTCGTCGTCAAGGGCTGGTGCCCCGATGCGTGGCGGCCGATGATGGCGGGCGACGGCCTGCTGGTGCGCGTCCGCCCGCCGCTGGGGCGGTTGACGGCGGCGCAGGTGGAAGGGCTGTGCGAGGCGGCGAACGTCCATGGCAATGGCCAGATCGACCTGACCGCCCGCGCGAACCTACAATTGCGCGGCGTGACCGAGGCGGGATGGCCCATACTGATCGCGGAATTGCAGGCGTTGGGGCTGGTCGATGCCGATCCGCAGCGGGAAAAGCGGGGTGGGATCCTCGTCAACCCGGACTGGCATGAGGGCGACGACACCCATGCCATCGCCAGCGAATTGCGGGCGCGGCTGGCCGAATTGCCCGAGCTGCCGGGCAAGGTCGGCTTCGTGGTCGATGCGGGGCGTTCGCCGGTGCTGATGGGAGCGTCCGGCGATTTTCGGGTCGAGCGGGCGGCCGATGGCGGCTTGCTGCTGCGCGCTGACGAGCGCCCGCGCGGCGTGACCGTCACGCCCGCGACAGCCGTCAATGCCTTGATTCGGCTGGCGCACTGGTTCGTCGAAAGCGACGGCCGCTCTGCCGGGCGGATGGCGCGCCACATGGCCGTTTTGCCCGACTGGGCGGCAGATGATGCCGTGCCCGCTGCGCCCGGGGTGCCGACTCAGCCGGGCTCCCACCCGATGGGGGCGGTCTATGGCCTGCCCTTCGGCCGGATCGCGGCCGCGTCGCTGGCCGCCCTTGTTCATATGCATGGTTGCGCCGTTCGTCTCACCCCGTGGCGGTTGCTGATCGCGGAGGGCGTCGCCACCGTGCCCGTCGCCGGAATGCTGCTCGCCGATAGTCCCATCCTCCATGTCGACGCCTGTGTCGGCGCGCCCGCCTGTCCGCAGGCGAGCGTCGAAACCCGCGATCTGGCCACCCGCCTCGCGCCGCTGGTCGACGGCCATTTGCACGTCTCGGGTTGCGCAAAGGGCTGCGCACGGGCACGGGCGGCGGACTGGGTGCTGACCGGGCGGGCGGGGGCGTTCGATCTGGCCCGCAACGCCCGCGCCGGGGCCGCGCCCCTTCACACCGGATTGACGCCCGAGCGGGCGGTCGCGCTTCTCGGAGCCTGTTGATGCCGTACACTTACGAAACCGATGGCGCGGCGATCTATCGCCAGTCCTTCGCCATCATCCGCGCCGAGGCGGAGCTGGCGCGCTTCCATGCGGAAGAAGAGCCGGTTGCCGTCCGCATGATCCACGCCGCCGGGCTGGTCGAACTCGCGCCCTCGATCCACTTTTCGGCCGGTTTCGCGGTGGCGGGGCGACAGGCGCTGGCGAAAGGCGCGGCGATCCTGTGCGATGCGCATATGGTCAGCGAAGGCGTCACGCGCGCGCGACTGCCGGCCGACAATCCGGTGATCTGCACCCTTCGGGACCCGTCGGTGCCCGCGCTGGCGAAGGAAATGGGCACGACCCGTTCCGCCGCGGCGCTGGAGCTGTGGCGGCCGTATCTGGCGGGGGCGCTGGTGGCGATCGGCAATGCGCCGACCGCGCTCTTCCACCTGCTGACCATGCTCGAAGACCCCGACTGCCCGCGCCCGGCGGCGATCATCGGCTGTCCGGTCGGCTTTGTCGGCGCGATGGAGTCGAAGGACGCACTCTGGGAGGCGCAGCCGGTGCCCTGCGCCATCGTGAAGGGCCGCCCCGGCGGCAGCGCGATCACCGTCGCGGCGATCAACGCGCTGGCGAGCCGCGCCGAATGACGATGGGTACGATCCACGGCGTCGGCTTGGGGCCGGGCGCGGCGGACCTGATGAGCGTCCGCGCCGACCGGCTGGTGCGCGGGGCGCGGCATGTCGCCTATTTCCGCAAGGCCGGACGGCGCGGCCATGCGCGCACCATCGTCGACGGAATGCTGCGGGCCGATGTGATCGAATATCCGATGGACTATCCGGTCACGACCGAGATCCTGTTCACCGACCCGCGCTATAACGAGTGCCTGGCGGCCTTCTATGCGGAGTGCACCGCACATATCCTGTCGCTGGTACAGGGCGGCGAGGATGTGGTGGTGCTGTGCGAGGGCGATCCCTTCTTCTACGGCTCGTTCATGCACCTGCACAGCCGGTTGAAGGACTACGCCCCCGTCGCGGTCGTGCCCGGCATCACCGGCATGTCGGGCGCCTGGACCGCCAGCGGCGCGCCGATCACTTGGGGCGACGATGTGCTGACCGTCGCGATGGCGACCCTGCCCGAGACGGAGCTGACCCGCCGCATTGCCGAGACCGACGCGCTGGTCGTCATGAAGATCGGCCGCCACCTGGCCAAGCTGCGCCGCGCCATCGCCGCGGCGGGGCGGACGGAGCAGGCCTGGCTGGTCGAACATGCCGCGCAGGCCGGGGAGCGCGTCCGCCGCTTGGTGGAGGTGGAGGATGCGCCCGCCCCCTATTTCTCGATCGCGCTGATCCATGGACAGGGGCGGCGGCCGTGAGTGGCTGGTTGATCGTCGTGGGACTGGGGCCGGGCGCGGAGGCGATGGTGACGCCCGAGGTATCGGCGGTCCTGGCCGAGGCGACCGATGTCGTCGGCTATATCCCCTATGTCGCGCGCGTACCCGAGCGGCCCGGTCTGACCCGCCATGCCAGCGACAACCGGGTCGAGCGCGACCGCGCGCTCCACGCGCTGGAGATGGCGGAGGCAGGGCGGCGCGTCGTCGTCGTATCCTCGGGCGATCCGGGCGTGTTCGCCATGGCGGCGGCGATCTTCGAGCGGGTCGAGGAAGACCCCGCCCGCTGGCACGATCTCGACATCCGCGTCCTGCCCGGTATCACCGCGATGCTGGCGGCGAGCGCGCGGGCGGGGGCGCCGCTTGGGCATGATTTCTGCGCGATCAACCTGTCGGATAATCTCAAGCCGCAGGTACTGATCGAGCGGCGGCTGGCGCTGGCGGCGGAGGCGGATTTCGCCATCGCGCTCTACAATCCCCGGTCCAAGGCGCGGCCCGATGCGCTGGACGCGGCCTTTGCGCTGCTGCGCGAGACATGCGGAGATCACCGCCCGGTGCTGTTCGCCCGCGCCGTGTCGACACCCGAAGAGGCCCTGCGCATCGTGCCCTTGCCGGAAGCGCGCGGCGACATGGCCGATATGCGCACCGTCGTCATCATCGGCTCCAGCCGCACGCGGATCGTCCCCCATGCGGGGCAGGCGATCCTCTACACACCCCGGACGACGCTGTGATCCAGCCAGTCCAGCACGGCCGCGACGCTGCCGACCTGCGGGCGGGGCGGGATGAAGGGCCGGTCGATCATCACCACCGGCAGACCGAGTTCGCGCGCCGCGTCGAGCTTCGCCCGTGCGCCGGAGCCCCCGGCATTCTTGGCGACCACTACCTGAATCCGGTGTTCACGCAGCAGCGTCAATTCCCCCTCCAGCGTGAAGGGACCGCGATCGACCACCAGTCGGTGGTTCGGAAAAGCGGCGGGCTCCGCCGCATCGACGAAGCGCAACAGGTAGAAATGCTGTGCAGCATGCGTGAAGTCGCCGATGGTCTGGCGACCGAGCGCCAGGAAGACGCGCATCGGTTCGGTGCCGAGCCTGGACACCGCTTCGCCGGTATCGCCCACGCGCGTCCAGCGGTCGCCGGGACCCTCCACCCATTCGGGCCGGGTCAGCGCGAGAAGCGGGACACCCGCCGAGCCCGCCGCCGCGATCGCATTGGCGCTGATCCGCGCGGCAAAGGGATGGGTGGCGTCGACCAGATGGGTCACGCCTTCACGGCGCATGTGGGCGGCCAGCCCCTCGACGCCGCCGAACCCGCCCACGCGCGTCGGGATCGCCTGTGCGCGCGGCGCTTCGGTGCGGCCCGCATAGCTCAGCACCGCGCGTTCGCCGCGTGCCGCCAGCGCGGTGGCCAGGGCGCTGGCCTCGGTCGTGCCGCCGAGCAGAAGGATATGGCGCATGGCTGACTCCCAGGCGTGGCTGACGATCGTCGGGATCGGCGAAGATGGCTGGGACGGCCTGACCGCCCCCGCGCGCGCCGCGATCCTGGCGGCCGATAGCGTGATGGGCGCGCCGCGTCACCTGTCGTTGCTGGCCGAGCAGGGCCGGGCGGAGCGGATCGTCTGGCCCGTTCCCTTTGCCGATGGCGTTCCCATGCTGCTCGAACGGAAGGCTGAGCGGGTGGTGATGCTCGCCTCGGGCGATCCCTTCTGGTTCGGGGCGGGGTCTGTCGTGACCCGCCATCTGGAGCCTGACGAGTGGGTGGCCTATCCGGCACCCTCTACCTTGTCGCTGGCGGCGGCGCGGCTGGGCTGGCCGGTCGAGACGATCCAGAGCGTCGGGCTGCACGCCCGGCCCGTCGAGACGCTCCGCCCGCATCTGGCACCAGGGCAGCGCATCCTGGCGCTGATGCGCGATGGAGCCTCGGTGACCGGGCTGGCGGCATGGCTGGCCGAAGAGGGTTTCGGCGACAGCGCGCTGACCGTGCTGGAGGCGCTGGGTGGCCCACGCGAGCGGGTGCGCGTCTGCAAGGCGAACGCGCTCGACTGGACCGACATTGCCCACCCGGTCGCGGTGGCGATCGAACCTGCCGGGGCGGGCCGCGTGCTGCCCCGGGCCAGCGGCCTGGACGACGACTGGTTTGCGCATGACGGACAGATCACCAAGCGTCCCGTCCGTGCGCTCGCCCTGTCCGCGCTGGCACCGCGACCAGGCGAGTTGTTGTGGGACATCGGCACCGGATCGGGATCGGTCGCCATCGAATGGCTATTGAGCGACCCCACGACCCGCGCGATTGGATTCGAGCGCGATCCCGATCGGCTCGCCCGTGCTGCCGTGAACTCCGCGCGGCTGGGTGTCGAGCGGCTGGAACTGGTCGAGGGCGATGCGGTTTCGGAGCTGGCCGAGCGTCCGCACCCCGATGCGGTGTTCGTCGGCGGCGGCTTATCGCGACCGCTGGTCGAGGCGCTGCGGACGTTGCCCCGCTGTCGCCTCGTCGCGCATGCCGTCACGCTGGAGACCGAGGCTTTGCTCGCTGAATGCCATGCCCGTTATGGCGGGGAGCTGCTGCGCATCGAACTGGCCCGCGCACGACCGCTCGGCACCAAGCGGGGATGGAAGGCGAGCTATCCCATAGTGCAATGGCGGGTCGCATGGTGATCGCCGGTTTCGGATGCCGGGCGGAGGCGACCATCGAGTCCTTCCGCAGCGCGCTGGCCGCAACGGGTATGCGCCCCAATGCGCTGGCCGTGCCCGCCGACCGGGCGGGGGTGATCGCCCCATTCGCCGAGGCCGGGGGGCTGGCCGTCCACCCCGTCGCCGCCGATCTGCTGTCAGGCATCGATACCCCGACCCGCTCGACCGTCAGCTTGGCCGCACGCGGTGTCGGCAGCGTCGCCGAAGCCGCAGCACTCGCCGCCGCCGGGCCGGGCGCGCGGATCGTCGCTACCCGTGTAATTTCCTCCGACCGCATGGCCACCTGCGCCATTGCCCAAGGACCCGAATCATGACCGTCCACTTCATCGGCGCCGGACCCGGTGCCCCCGACCTGCTGACCCTGCGGGGCCGCGACCTGATCGCCGCCTGTCCGGTGTGCCTCTATGCCGGATCGCTGGTGCCGGAGGCGGTGCTGGCGCACTGCCCGCCCGGTGCAAGGATCGTGAACACCGCGCCGATGACGCTCGACGAGATCATGGCCGAAATTGCGGACGCCCATGCCAAGGGCCAGGACGTCGCGCGGCTCCACTCCGGCGACTTGTCGGTCTGGTCTGCGATGGGCGAGCAGGTCAGGCGCTTGCGCGAACTGGGCATCCCCGTGTCGGTGACGCCGGGCGTGCCGTCCTTCGCGGCGGCCGCAGCGGTGCTGGAAAGCGAGCTGACGCTCCCCGGCATCGCCCAGTCGGTGATCCTGACGCGCACTCCCGGCCGCGCCAGCGCCATGCCGGAGGGGGAGTCGCTGACCGCCTTCGCCGCGACCGGCGCGACGCTGGCCGTGCATCTGTCGATCCACAATCTGGCGAAGGTGGTGGCCGATCTGACCCCGCATTACGGTGCCGATTGCCCGGTTGCGATCGTCTGGCGCGCCAGTTGGCCCGAGCAGCGGATCGTCCGCGCGACGCTATCGACCATTGCGGAGGCCGCCGCCGATGGGCCGGAGCGGACCGCGCTGATCCTGGTCGGTCGCGTGCTTGCCCCAAGCGATTTCGCCGAGAGCCGGTTGTATGCGGAGGGCTATGACCGCCGCTATCGTCCGGGGAACAGCGTAGAATGACACCGGGCCTGATGATCGCCGCGCCCGCCTCGGGCACGGGCAAGACGACGGTGATGCTGGGCCTGCTCCGCGCGTTCCGCGATGCGGGGCTGGCCGTGCAGCCGTTCAAGAGCGGCCCCGATTATATCGACCCCGCCTTCCACCGCGCGGCCTGTGGGCGTGCGTCGTTCAACCTCGACGGCTGGGCGATGCCCGCCACGCTGCTCGACATACTGGGCCAACGCGGGGCGGATGCCGAGTTGGTGCTGGCGGAGGGTTCGATGGGGCTGTTCGACGGCGTCGCCAAACCCGGCGCGACCGGCATGGGCAGCAGTGCCGAGACGGCCAGGCGCATGGGCTGGCCCGTCATACTGGTCATCGATGTATCGGGACAGGCGCAATCGGCGGCGGCGACCGCGCTGGGCTTTGCGCGCTACGACCCCGAATTGCGGGTGGCGGGCGTGATCCTCAACCGCGTGGCGAGTCCGCGTCACGAGCGGTTGGCGAAGCTGGGTTTCGAGGAGATCGGCCTGCCGGTCTTCGGCGCGCTGCCCCGGCGCGGCGATCTGGTCCTGCCCGAGCGGCATCTGGGGCTGGTGCAGGCGGTCGAACATCCCGAACTCGACCGACTGATCGGCGACTATGCGGCGTTTCTGGCGGCGCATGTCGATCTGGAAGCAGTGCGCGCGGCGGCCTATGCCAAGCCCGTCACGCCCGGGTCCGGTACGCTCCCCCCGCCGCCCGCGCAGCGGATCGCGCTGGCGCAGGATGCGGCCTTTTCCTTCGTCTATCCGCATATGCTGGAGGGCTGGCGTGCGGGCGGCGCGGAGATTTTGCCTTTCTCGCCGCTCGCCGACCAAGGCCCCGATGCGTCGGCCGATCTGGTCTGGCTTCCGGGCGGCTATCCCGAGTTGCACGCCGGGCGACTGGCGGCGGCGGAGACGTTCCGCGCCGGGCTCGCCGCCCATGCCACGACCAAACCGATCCATGGCGAGTGCGGCGGCTATATGGCGCTGGGTGAGGCATTGATCGATGCCGAGGGCGCCAGTCACCGCATGGCGGGCCTGCTCGGCCTCGTGACCAGCTATGCCAAGCGCAGGATGCATCTCGGCTATCGCCGCGCGACCCTGCTCGGCGAGGTGGCGGGGATGCCCGAGGGTGCGGTGCTGGGGGGGCATGAGTTTCATTACTCGACCGTCCTCGAACAACCCGATGCGCCGCTCGCCCATGTCGTCGATGCGCAGGGAGATGCGGTGCCGGAGACCGGGTCGCGGCGTGGGGCCGTGACCGGCACTTTCTTCCATCTGGTGGCGCGCTGGTGGTGAGGGGCTTTGTCTCTCTTGTCGGCGCGGGGCCGGGCGATCCCGAACTGCTGACGCTGAAGGCGGTGCGTTGTCTGGGTGCGGCCGATGTCGTGTTGTTTGACGATCTCGCCGCCGGGCCGATGCTGAGCCATTGCCGCGCCGACGCCGAACTGATCGCGGTCGGCAAGCGGGCGGGCCGTGCCTCGCCCAAACAGGGTGAGATCGACCGGCTGCTGGTCGATCATGCGCTGAGCGGCAAGCGCGTCGTGCGATTGAAGTCCGGCGATCCGGGTATCTTCGGGCGGCTGGAGGAAGAAATTTCCGCGTTGAAGGTTGCGGGTATCGCTTTCGAAATCGTTCCCGGCGTCAGCACGGCGAGCGCGGCGGCCGCGGCGGCGGGCATTCCGCTGACCCGGCGTAACGAGGCGCGGCGGGTGCAGTTCGTGACCGGCCATGACGTGACCGGCGCGCTGCCCGCCGACCGCAACATGGCGGCGCTGGCGGATGCGGGCGCGACGACCGTGGTGTTCATGCCCAAGCGGACCTTTCCCGCGCTGGCCGATGCCCTGGTCGCGGCTGGCCTGTCACGCCAAACCCCCGCCCTGATGGCCGAGCATGTCGGCTGCCCCGACCAGCGGCTGACCCGCGCGACCGTGGGTGCGCTGGCCGCGCAATTGGCGGAAGGGGTGTCGGACAAGGCGGCGCTGATCCTCTACGGCCCATTGATGGAGGATCTGTGATTCATCTCGACCTGATCGGCATCGGCACCGGCAATCCCGATCACCTGACCCGCGCCGCGGAGATGGCGATGCGGAGCGCCGACCTGATCCTGCTGCCACGCAAGGAAGACAAGGCGGCGCTGATCGACCTGCGCCGCGACATCTGTGCACAGGTGCTGGCGGGCACGAGCGTACGGGTGGTCGAGTTCGACCTGCCGATGCGGGCGGGCGAGGGGGCGTACCTTGATACGGTCGAGCGTTGGCACGACGCGATCGCGGAATGCTGGGCGGCAGAGATCGCGGCGCACTTGCCGGACGGCGGGCGGGTGGCGCTGCTCGTATGGGGCGATCCGTCGCTTTACGACAGTACGATCCGCATCGCGCGGCGGCTGGTCGCGGTGGAGCGGGTGACGGTGGTGCCGGGGATCACCAGCCTGCAACTGCTCTGCGCCGCGCACGCCATTCCGTTCAACGCGGTCGGAGCACCGGTGATGGTGACGACCGGGCGGCGCCTGCGCGAGGGCGGCTGGCCTGCGGGGGCGGACAGCGTCGCGGTGATGCTCGACGGGGGATGCGCGTTCACCACGCTGGACCAGCCGGATGCGGCGATATGGTGGGGGGCGTATCTGGGCATGGCGCAGGAGGCGATCGAGGCCGGACGACTGGCGGATGTCGCCGAGCGGATCGTCGCACGCCGGGCGGAGCTACGGCGGGTCCATGGGTGGGTGATGGATGTGTATCTGCTGCGGCGGGGTGGGGATTTGGTGGGGGAGGACTTCCGCCCAAGCCATGTCGCCCGTGGCCTGGCCCCCACCCCAAACC
>NZ_LDTE01000145.1 GCF_001476905.1 Sphingomonas sanguinis
CCATCTTTGATGCATTCGGCGAGCAATCGTTCGACTCGCTTGACGACCTGAATGCACTCTACACTTGCGAAGCCTTTCAAGAGGTGGTCGACCCCGATCATGCCAACTTCATCGATCTAGCGTCGGTCAGCCGGATCGTTTCAGAGGAGATAGTCGTCGTTGGTTAGCCGTCTCCTGTGAGCATCAGGCTGACGTGGCAACCTGATGCTCCAGCGCGGCATCAGCGTACTGGCGAGATGGCGAACGGCGCGAAACCAGTCGCTTTCATAACGTCGGTGACCAGCAGCATGACCGCCTCGACACCACGGGCCGTTGCGATACCGCCAAGGTCTAGAATCTCGGAATCTTGCCAGCCAAGATCGTGAAGCAGTGACCTGACCAACGACTTGGCACCGGTGTTGTCGCCCGACAGATAGGCTGTTGGATTTCCCGTAAGCGAAGCCGGGTTGTTCATCACCGACGACAGCATCGTATTGAGCGTCTTGACGACGTTTGTCCGTGGCAGGGCGGCCTGCAAGCGCTCGGTGAGGCTGTCTGTTGGATAGAGAAGACCCGATGGGGCGCCATCTTCATCACGGCTGGTCGCGTTCGCCACATCGATCAGCAATTTGCCCGCGAGCGCGTCGGCCAAGGCGGTGAGGCGCTCGACGCTGCCGGCTCCCGGCGTTGCATTAATCACGATCTGTGACGAGCCAATGGCTTCGGCGTGGGAGGCGAATCGCACGTCAGGTCCCGTCCAGTTTCGCGGGATAGCGATGTCGCGGACGCCGATGGTGATCGTATGTCCTGCTCGCGCCAAACCGGACGCGAGGCTTGAGGCAACGCGGCCGGAGCCGAGGATGGCGATGGTGGTCATGCAGTGGTCTCCGAACTTGGGGATAACGAGGCCAGGAGGGCCTGTTGAAGCGCCAGTGGTGCGGCAAGAAAATCAGGCGAACCGGCCGTCCAGCGGCGGCCGCGAAGGTCGACGACAGTTCCGCCCGCTTCGCGGACGAGTAACGCCCCGCCGATAAGCCCGGCGCGGACGCTGCCGTGCTGCCAGAAGGCGTCGAGCCGGCCTGCGGCAACGTCGACCAGTTCGAGCATGCTCGGGACGGATAACCGGACCAGAAGAGCAGTATCGAGAAGCCTTTCGGCCGAATGGACCATGGCAGTACGGATCGGGCGAGCTTCGCCCGGGCTCGCCTGCCCGCTTGAGATGATAGCGGCCGCTATTTCGTGCTTCGCAGAAACCGACAGGCGCTCGCCATTCATGAACGCGCCACGTCCGGCGATCGCGCTATAGGTCTCGCCGGTCAACGGGACCGAGATCGCAGTCAAGATCGGCTCCCCCTTACGCACAAGGGTCGCAGTGACGGCCCAGCCCGATCGTCCGTGCAAATGGTTGACGTTGCCCTCGGCCGGGTCGACCACCCACCAATCGCCTGACGGCAGCTCCCCTTGTTCTTCCTCGTCGGAAGCCCAGCTCGATCCCGGAAGCGAGTTCAGCAACGCCTGGCGGAGCTCGTCTTCGACGGCGGCATCATTGGCCTCAATACCGGCGAGCAGATCCGCCAACGTCGTCGGCGGAGGTGTTGTGCGAAAACGGGCAAGAAGCGTTTTTCCGGCCGTCTCGACCGCGCGGATAGTTTCAGCGAGCAGCGCGTCGTCTTCGTTGCGTATCATGGTTGCTGGCCTCGTGTTGATCTATGGGGGGAAACTAGCCTTGACCCACAGCCTCCACTACTCGCCTTCCTGATGACGACATCCGTGCCACCCAAAGCGATGAACCCGCGGAAAACCGCGCGACAGGGCCGCTCCGCAGCCACGGTGGACGCGATAGTGGAAGCCGCAGCTCGCATTCTGGAGGCGGCTGGACCATCAGGTTACACGACGAACGCTATTGCCCAACGGGCCGGCGTCAGCGTCGGATCGCTGTACCAGTATTTCCCGAATAAGGATGCGATCACGCGGGCGCTTATCCGCCGGGAGCTCGCCATACTCGAGGCACAGATCGCCGCAATCAACATCGGCTCGACGAACCCGTCGCCGCTAGCGCGGCTGATCACCGTCGCTGTCGGTCAGCAGCTGGAACGCCCCCGGCTTGCCCATATTCTTGAGGCGGAGCAGGAACGTCTTGGGGCGGACGCTGATATCACTCCGGTCTATGAGCGAGTGGTGGTCATGATATGCGCCATTCTGCAGTCGGCCGGCTTCGCAGCGAACTGCGAGCTAGCGCAGGATATCGCATCGCTGATCGCCACTGTCGTCAACCCGGCAGCGACGCGCGGCGATGACGACCGTGCTCGCCTCGAAATGCGCGCGCGGGCTGTGGTGATGGCCAGGCTGTCGACACCCTGATCTAACAACACGTCAGCGAACCGAGATTACCACCGATGTACCCGACCCGGACGCGCCAGCAATTCGGGGTATCACCAGCCGGACCAGTCATGATCGAAGCGGGTCAGCCGTTGTCGC
This sequence comes from Sphingomonas sanguinis, assembly GCF_001476905.1. Lineage (GTDB taxonomy): Bacteria > Pseudomonadota > Alphaproteobacteria > Sphingomonadales > Sphingomonadaceae > Sphingomonas > Sphingomonas sanguinis_B. The sequence continues at coordinate 2,458 of NZ_LDTE01000145.1, forward strand.
GAAATTCCGGGTAGAGCGACATGCCACCATCGACGAAGAGTGTTGTTCCGGTGACGTAGTCCGCTGCATCGGAAGCCAGCCAGAGGACCGCTCGAGCAACATCTTCGGGCTCGCCGATACGGCCATAGGGGATAAGACGCAGAAGCTTAGTCAGCGCCTCTTCGCTGTCCCACGCTTCTTTGTTGATTGGCGTGCGAATAGCACCGGGCGCACCGGCATTGACCCGGATACCATCGGCTGCGACTTCCTGTGCCAGCGACCGCGTCAGCATCCGTACACCGCCCTTGGCCGAAGCATAATTGAGATGTCCAGCCCACGGAATGATCTCATGCACTGAGCTCATCGCAATGATCGCGCCAGCGCTACGCGCCGGCCGCCCGCCCTTTGGTTGTGTGCGAAACCGTCTTACGGCTTCGCGCATGCACAGGAATTGCCCGGTTAGGTTGATGTCGATGACCATGTTCCAATCCTGGAGCGACATATCGGCAACGGTGGCATCCTTCTGCACTCCGGAGTTTGAGACGAGCACGTCGACACGACCGAAAGCGGACACCGCCTCATCGAAAAGGCGAAGGACATCCGCTTCCTGCGAGACATCGGCCTTGACGGCTATAGCCTGACCGCCTTGGGCGTTGATCCGAGCGGCAAGTTCATCAGCCGGCTCGGCATGAGAATGGTATGTTATGGCGACAGAAGCGCCAGCGAACGCAAGCGCCTCGGCGACCGCAAGGCCGATACCTGAGCTGGCACCCGTGACGACTGCGGCGTGGCCGGTGAGCGGTTCAGATGAAGACGGCACGGGAAATGTCTCCGGATCGGGCGGATAGGGATAAGGTTGCTAGAAAGTTGGCTCAGGATTCGAGCCTAACGCGCAAATTCTTTGCGATGATCCTGAATGAAATCTCCGAACGTGTGCGGTGGCTTGCCGGG
>NZ_LDTE01000146.1 GCF_001476905.1 Sphingomonas sanguinis
TTGACCCGGCCGGCGTCGCGGCGATCGTTGACGAGCTGTCGGACGCGGGCTTCCCGCCGGAGATGCTGAAGGCCATTCCGCAGGGCTGGCGACTGAACAGCGCGATCAAGGGGCTGGCGCGTAAATGCGCCGCCCGGACGGTTCGCCATGCGGGAACGCAGCTGATGACGTGGTGCATCGGCAACGTGAAGCAAGAGCCGCGCGGTGCCAACGGCGTCGCGATCACGAAGCAGTCGCCCAGCGCGAAGATCGATCCTGCTGCGGCGATGTTCTCCGCCGCGATGCTGATGACCCTCAACCCAGAGGCCGCTGGCGGCTTCGTCTACAACGAACGTGGGATGGTGATTTTGTGACGGGACCAGACAGCTATGTCCGAACCCGTCGCGGGTTCAACACCTCCGAGGGTCATTATGCGGCAGCTCCATTGCCCGGCCGCCCTGCCCCGTCGAACGTCACCGATGGTCGGTTCTTCGGTGATGAGGTCTGGAACATCATCTCCGGTCAGACAACCGAGGCGAACACGGCAGAGACGGCCGCGCGCGTCGCGGCGG
>NZ_LDTE01000147.1 GCF_001476905.1 Sphingomonas sanguinis
GACCGCGACGGTGCACCATGCGATGGCGAGCGGCTCGCAGGACGAAGCGACGCCGGTCGGCCTGTTCCTGGCGGTGCTGAAAGCGGCGGCGGCGGCGGGAAACCTGCTGTTCGCCGCGATCGTCGCCCTGGGGCCGGTGTCCTTGGGCGGGTGGGGCGGAGACGGCGTGACCCTGCTCACGCTGAGCGCCACGACCGTACCGATCCTGGGCAGCCTGGTGGCGCTGGCCCTGTTGTGGGGCAGCGGCGATCGGGCGTCCTGAAACGCCGCCACCGTGCGCCGAACGGCTGGGGTGACGGGGTTGGAGGTCGATCCCGATCGCGGTATCGCCGATGCCGCCCAGCCCACAGGAGCGCCCGCACGCCATGACAGACCTGCCCAAGCTCCTCGTTACGCGCCGCCTGCCCGATGCCGTTGAGCGTCATCTCACGGAGACCTGGGACACGACGCTGAGCGCCGACGACCAGCCGCTCGATCGTGCCGCACTTGTCGCGGCGATGACCCGCTATGACGCCTGGATGCCGACCATCACCGACCGGATCGACGCGGACCTGCTGGCCACGCCGGGACGGCGGGTGCGCATCCTCGCCAATTATGGCGCGGGGGTCGACCATATCGACCTGGCGGCCGCGCGCGAAGCGGGCGTGGTGGTGACCAACACGCCCGATGTGCTGACCGAGGCGACGGCGGAGATCGCGATCCTGCTGATGCTGATGGCCGCGCGTCGGGCGGGCGAGGGCGAGCGGGAGCTGCGCGCCGGGCAGTGGACCGGCTGGCGCCCGTCGCACTTGATCGGGCAGGACCTGTCGGGCAAGACACTGGGCCTGATCGGCTTCGGCCGGATCGCGCAGGCGACCGCGGCCAAAGCCAGGGGGCTGGGGATGCGCATCCGTTATGCCAGCCGCTCGGCCGCGTCGCCCGAGGTGGAGCGGGCGCTGGAGGCGACCCGTGTGGACACGCCCAAGGCGCTGGCGGCGCAATGCGATATCCTGTCGCTGCATGTGCCGGGGGGCGAGGCGACCCGCCATCTGGTCGATGCCGCCCTGCTGGCGCGGATGAAGCCCCATGCCATCGTCGTGAACACCGCGCGCGGCCCGGTCATCGACGAAGCCGCGCTGGCCGAGGCCTTGGCGCAAGGGCGGATCGGCGGCGTCGGGCTGGACGTCTATGAGCACGAGCCGGTCGTCCATCCCGCCCTGCTGGCGCATCCGCGTGCGGTCCTCTTGCCGCATCTGGGCAGCGCGACGATCGAGGCGCGCACCGCCATGGGGATGCGCGCGGCCGACAATCTGGCGGTGTTCCTGCGCGGCGAGGAGCCCGGCGATCGTGTTGCCTGAAGCGGCGGTCGCCGGGCTGGTCGCGGATCGCTTGGCCGAGCGCCGCGCGGGCCAGCCGCCGCTGGTGCTGGGGCTGTGCGGCGCGCAGGGCAGCGGCAAGTCGACCGTCGCGGCCCGGTTGGCCGAGCGCTTCGAGGGCAGCGCGATCCTGTCGCTGGACGATCTCTACCGCACCCACGCCGAACGTCAGCAACTGGCGCGCGAGGTGCACCCCCTGTTCGCGACGCGGGGCGTGCCGGGCACGCACGACGTGGCGCTGGGCGTCGCGACCTTGGCGGCGATCACGCGCGGCGAGGCCGTTCCCCTGCCGCGTTTCGACAAGGCGATCGACGACCGGGCGCCGCAAGCGACATGGCCCGCCGCGCCTGTCCCTTGTTCGCTCATCATCTTCGAGGGCTGGTGCGTTGGCGCGCGTCCGCAAGGAGAGGAGGCGCTGGCCGCGCCGATCAACCGGCTGGAGGCGGAGGAAGACGCCGATGGTATCTGGCGCCGCCATGTGAACGCCGTGCTCGCCGCCGACTATCCGGCGCTGTTCGACCAGCTCGACATGCTGGTGCTGATGATGCCACCCGACTGGCCGACGGTCCTGCGCTGGCGCACTCAGCAGGAAGAGGCTTTGCGCCGTGCGCGCGGCAAGGGTGCGGGTGTGATGGACGATACCCAACTCGCCCGCTTCGTCAGCCATTATGAGCGGCTGACCCGCCATATCTGGGCCGAAATGCCGTCACGCGCCGACCTGTGCCTGCGCCTGGACGAGAGCCGCGCCCTGATCGGCTAAGCCGGTTGCGGACCGCGTGACGGAAAAGGGGCTCTAACCCGGCTTTCGGCGCGACTGCTCGTTATAGGCCTGACGGAATTCCTTGGCGAACATGTCGAGAAAGGCTTCGTCCGACCCTTGCGCGACGCCGCCGAATTCGCGTTCATAGGCCTGCCACAGCGCCGCGTCGCGGGCGGCGGGAAGGATGCGTTCGATGACGCCGCCTGCCTCGGCGCGCGCCCGGATGGCCGAAGGGGAAAAGCGTTCCAGCGTGGTGCGCAGCGCGCCCTGCATCGCGCGCAAGGTCGCGACCTGGTGCGATTGCAGGTCCTGAAACGCATCTTCGATGGCCTGATCGGCGGGCAGGAAGCCGGGTTGTGCCGGGCCGAGCAGCATCGCCACCGCTTCGTCGGGCGTGCGGGCATATTTCAGCGGATTGTGCCCGCCGGGGCTGAAGGCGGTGGCCTCCGCCCCCAACTGCGCCTTGGCGCGCGCACGCGCCTCAACCATCACGACCAGACCCGCGACCAGCCGCCGGAACAGCGCGCCAGCACGGGTCGCGTCGTCGGGCCCCAGTCGCGAGGGATCGATTCCGGCCGCCTGGGCAAAGGCGGCCAGCGCATCGGAGGTCGGGGCCGGTGTCGGCACCGCCTGTGGCGGTTGGGGACGCTCGGGCGGCAGGGCGGCGGCACCGGACGCGGGCGACAGACCGAGCGGATCGCGAACCGGTTCGCTGGGCTGTCCGAAGCCGCCCCGCGCCCAGTCCACCACATTGCCCTCCGCAATCCGTCCCCACAGATCGTCGGGTGACAAAGAAGCGGGTTGTGCGGGTGCGGCGCTCGACCAGGGCGAGGCGGGCGGCGGGGGCGGGGTCGCGGCTTCCCAGGTCGATACGACGGGAGGTAGTGCGGCGGCGGCGTCTGGCCGCCAGCCTCCCGAAGCGGGCGGCGCAGCCGGGGCGGGCCGCGAGTCCCATCCGGCGGCGGCCCGATGGTCGTCGGGGCGCGCGAGGCTCGGGCCGACCTGCGGTTGCCAGGCGGAGCCGCCGGGGGCCGAAGGGGGTGTCGGCACCGGGTCCCATCCACCGCTCCCGGCCGCAGGCGTCGGGGCGGGGCCCCATCCGTCGCCGGCTGGCGCAGCGGGGGGAGCGGGTGTGGGGGCCGCATCGTCCCACCCACGCCACACCGGTTCGGCCTGGTCCGGCGCGACAGGCTGCGCCGTATCGGCCCGTCCCGTCAGTCGCGCCGCGATGACGAAAGTGCCGACATGGAAACGATCGCCATCGGCGACACGGTGCGGCGCGGTCAGTCGTTCGCCGGTTTGCGCCAGGGTCGTGCCGTTGGTGCTGCAATCGATCAGCAGATAGTCGCCGCCGTCATAGCGTATCTCGAAATGGCGCGAGGAGACGTGACGTGTCGGATCGGGCAGCGCCCAGTCGCAGGTGGCGGCCCGGCCGACGATCGCGCCCCGGCGGTGCAGGACGAGTTCGGAGGGCGAACCATTGTCGAGGCGGCGTGCGCCTTCGATGGAGAGGGTCAGGGTCATCGGTCGAGGGCGGCCAGTCCGCGCGCGGCGACGGCCTCGCCCAGCGTCAGCGCGGCGTCGAACGCGGCGGCGGGGTCGGGGGCCTCGCGGCAGGTGGCACCGATCGCCCCGGCGACATAGCGCGCGGCGACATGGTCCGGCGCGGGCACCGCCGCCTGGCCGGGGGCGGCGATCGAACCGCCGGAGAAGAAGACGGCGGAGGCGAGCAGCCGCTCTGGCACCGGACGCGGGATCGCGGCGGCGGCATCACCCGCCGCCCGGCGATGATGTTCGCTGGGTGCCTCCAACCAGCGCAACGCCATGTCGAGCGCCTGGCGACGACGCGGGGGCGGGGGATCGTGACGGGCGGCATCCTCCACGATCCGCGCGGCCCAGCCGATCGCTTCCAGTCGAGGCAGCGCATGGGCCAGATAATCCAGCGCGGCCGACCGATGGCGGGCCGCGCGCAGGGCATCATAATGCGCCATGACCGTAAGGGTGGCCGGGGGCCATTCGTCGCGATCGACACCCATCAGCGCCAGCACCTGGCGCGCCTCCGTCAATCGTACCGAGTCCCAGGACTTCACGCTACCATCCGCCGCCATCCGGTCAGCCTTCGCCCGCGGCCGGACCCAGCGTCTGGGGCGCGCCGAATGCGCCGTCGCCGAGTCCCTCGGGATTGATCTCCGTGATGGCGCCGTTCAGCACCAGCTTGGCCGTGCCGTTGATCCGCGTCTCCGCGCCGCCGTTGACGATGGCCTCGGTCGTCGCCTGCACCTCGACATGCGGCGACTGGATGCGAATGCCGCCGGGCTCCATGACGATCACCGAATTGCCGACGCGCAAGGTGATCGACGTCTTGGACTCGATCGACAGCGTGCCGTCGACCAGCAGGCCGTCCTTGCCCACCACATGCGTCGTCCGATCGCGCCCGATCGTCTTGGTGTCGTCGCGGCCGACCTTGGTGGTGCGGTCCAATCCGACCTGACGGTCCTGGTTGTGGCCGACATGGCGGCTTTCATCGAAACGGACGCGACTGTTCATGTCGCGCTCGGCATGGATGAACAGCTCTTCCTGGCCGCCCTTGTCCTCGAAACGGATTTCGTTGGAAGTGCGGTTGGTGCCGCTGTCCAGCGCCTGCGTCTCGGGATAGTCGCCGGAGGGGCCGTAGGTCAGCGTCCGCCAGACCGCCCGCGTCTTGTTGGCGGGCAGGTCATAGACCGGCATATGCGCCTTGTTGAAGACGCGCCCGACGACCAGCGGCCGGTCGGGATCGCCGTCGAGGAAGTCGACCAGCACCTCATGCCCGACACGGGGCAGGATGACATTGCCCAGCCCGCCGGTCTGCGACACGCGAATCCAGCAGGTGGACCGCTCGCCCGGCGTGTCCGCGCGGTCCCAGTGGAAGCGGACCTTCACCCGGCCATATTCGTCGGTGTAGATCGTCTCGCCCGGCGGCCCGGTGACGATCGCCGACTCCAGCCCCTGGACGCGCGGGCGCGGCGTTTCGAGGCGGGGGCGGAAGACGGTGTCGGCGGGAATCGCCTCGAATTTCACATTATACGAGTCTTCGTCGTCCTGCTGGCCGGAGCGATAGCTTTCCGCCGCGATGGAATGTTCGGCCGAAGTGATCAGGTAGGACCCGTTCATCCGCGCCGCCGGATGCTCCTCGACATCGACGCGGTAGCCGGTGGTCAGGCCGGTGGCCTGCGACGTGCCTGTAAAGGTCCGCCGCCCGGCGCGCTGCGCATCCAGCAGCGCCTGGCCCCGGTCGCGGCCCGTCTGCTCCTGGTCGCCGCGCCCGGTCTTTTCACGCGTGTAGCGGCCGGGATAGACGAAAATCTCGCGATCGTCGCGCGGGTGTGCGCCTTCGCCGCTCGCCTCCGCCGACAGCGGCTGGTCGGGCGACTCGAAGTCGAAATCGCGCACCGTCACCTTGGCCTCGGCGGTGGAGGCGACCCGCTCGATCCAGGTCTGCAGATAATCGCCCTGGGCGCCGAACCGCGACTTGGAGTCGGCGGTGAACACCGACACGCTGTTGGCGTTGTATTTCAGCCGCGATGGCTTGCCCGGCTGGTGCGAGGCGGGGCCCTCGCAAAGGATCATGACATGGCGGTCGGCGTCATGGCGGAAGAAATAATAGATTCCCTCCTCCTCCATCAGGCGCGAGACGAAGGCGAAGTCGCTCTCCCGATACTGCACCGTGTAGCCGCGCGGGATGCGGGGCTGGACCAGCCGCGTATAGTCGACGTCCTGCACCCCGGCATTCTCGAACACTTGCTTGACGATCTGGACGACGGTCTTGTCCTGATAGATCGCCATCTGCCGGTTCTGGTCGAGATAAAAGGTCCAGGGCCGGATCGACAGGCGATAATGATGCCCCGACTGGGTTTCCTTCACATATTCGCCCGCCGTCACCAGACCGTGGAAACGGCGCAGCAGCTCGCTATCCTCCAGCACGGCCAGCCCGGCCGGCTTGCCGAGATGCGGCTGAAGATCGATTTCCAACGGCGAGATGATGTCGGCCAGCACCTCGAACGGTGTGCTCAGCCTTTCCGAACTCCGTATTCTTTCCAGGACGACCTGCTCGTCGCCCACGTCGATCGCCATCTGCGTCAGGCGTTGCGTCGTGTCTGTCACCAACCACTCCCGCCGATCGCGCCAAACCGCGCGCAGGCCCCGATCCTACCGGCTTCGTTCCGGCGATACAACGGCTGGCGCGCCGACCGGTTGCAAGACGCGAAACAATCGATATCAGCGCAGATAAGATAATTTGTGACGGGTATGAAACAAAAATGTGACGTGATGCGTATAGGCTAAGTTTTGCCCATGTCAGGTCGGGATCGGACGAGCTTGGGGCGGTAATGCTGCCATATGGGTTGCTTCGTAAGAGCGCTCGACCTAATGTGAAGCAGCATCGGGTACATGCACGGGAGTAACCATGTCGTTGCGGATGCTCACAGCTTGTTTGGCGACCGTGTTGGTCGTCCCATCGGCTCATGCGCAGGAGGCGGCGTCCTCCAAGGCGCGGCCGAGCGTCGAAAGCTATCTCTGCACCTTCGCGGGCAAGTGCGACGGCGTGGCGGGCGGCCAGCCCGTGGCGACGCGCGATGCGCCGCAGACCAAGGGTTTCCGACTGGCGAAGCCCACCGCCGAGGCGAGCGGTACGGCCGCTGTCGCCGCGCCGTCCCGCGGCATCGAGCGGGCGACTCGCCGGCCGACGCCGCGCCGCGCGCATTATGCCGCGCCATCCGCTCCGGCGGTGAACTATGGCGCGACCCAGCGCCCACGGGCCGATCTGATGATCGGGTTCGAGCTCAATTCGGCGCAGCTGTCTGCTGAGGGAACACGCGCGGCGCAGGTCTTTGCCCGTTCGCTGCTGATGCCCGAGCTGAAGGACAAGCGCTTCCTAATCGAGGGGCATACCGACCTGCGTGGCGGTGCGCGGATCAACGGCCCATTGTCGGCGGCGCGCGCCAAGGCGGTGGCCGATTATCTGGTCGTGCTGGGCGTCGATCGCCGTCGGCTGGAGACGCGGGGCTTCGGCTCGGCGGTGCCGCTGCCCGGCCATGGCAAGAGTGATCCCGCTAATCGTCGCGTCGAAGCCGAGCTGATTTCCTGAGGCGCTGCTGGTGTCGGACATGGCCCCCAGCACCGATATCGCCGCGCTGCTGACGCCGATCGCGCCCGATGCGCCGGCAGGGCCGGACCTGTCCTATGAGCCCGCGCGCCAGACGATCGAACAGGCGTTCAGCGATCCGGCGGATGAGGTGGACTGGCGCAGCACCATCGCGATGATCGAGGTGCAGGCGCAGGCGACCCGTGACGTCTGGCTGGCCGTCTATCTCGCCCGGGCGGGTGCTCGGGCGGGCGATCTCTCGGCGGTCGAGGCGGGTGTGCAATTGCTCGCCGGGCTGTTCGAGCAGTTCTGGGACAGTGCGCATCCGACGATCGAGGAATATGGGATCGAGGGGCGCAAGGGCGCATGCGAGTCGCTGGTCCGGATCGGAGAGTTCCTGGCACCGCTGCGGCGCGTGCCGCTGATCCAGCATCCGCGGCTGGGCGAGTATGACGGGGCGGATATCCAGCGGTTCAGCGAGGATGGAATGGCCGATGGCTATGGTCCGTTCCGTGCCGCGCTGGCCGATACGCCGGTCGAGCGGGTCGAGGCGATCGTCGATCAGTTCCGCCGGATCGAGGCGGCCCTGCAACGCGCCGACGCAGTTCTCTCCGAAAAAGCGGGGGAGGCGGGGCAGACCGGCACCAATTTCCGTCCGACCTATGAAGCAATCGAGGGTATCGTCCACGCGCTGACCCCCTTTGTCCGGCAGACCGGCGAGATGGGGGCTGACGCCGGTGACGATCGGCCGATCGCCCTGTCGGCCGCGCCGGGCGGCATGGGGTCTGGCGGCACCGGGCGTATCCAGTCGCGCGAGGATGTGGCCCGCGCGCTCGATGCGGTCATCGACTATTATGGCCGGGTCGAGCCGTCGAGCCCGATCCCGGTCGCCCTGGGTCGGGTAAAGGGTTGGATCACCATGGATTTCATGGCGATCCTGGCGGACATCGCGCCGAACAGCGTCAACGACGCGACGGCGGTGCTGCGGGCCAGGGCGGAGGCCGATGCCTCCTCAGATATGATGTAGATCAAGGTAAAGCAGATCGTGGTCAGGGAGCCATTACGGCTCTGAAACATTAAGCGGGGGAAGCCCCGCAGAGGCTGAAGAACGGGACGGAGCACATGGCGATCAAAAGCGGTCAGCGGTTCATTCGCGAAAATCGGAAGCCTCGGGTCCATATCGAATATGAGGTCGAGACCTATGGCGCGCGCCAGAAGATCGAACTTCCCTTCGTCATGGGCGTGATCTCCGACCTGTCGGGCAAGAGCCTGAAGGACAAGAAGGCGGCGGAATCTCGCGAATTTATCGATGTCGACATGGACAATTTCGACCAGCGGATGGAGGCGATTGCCCCCCGCGTCGCCTTTGCCGTCGACAATACGCTGAACGGCGACGGCAAGATCGCGGTCGACATGACCTTCAACTCGATGAACGACTTCTCGCCGGGCGAGATCGCGCGCAAGATCGAACCGCTGGCCAAGCTGCTCGAGGCGCGGACCCAGCTGGAGGATCTGTTGTCCTATATGGACGGCAAGCACGGCGCGCAGGATCTGCTCGACCGGGTGCTGCGCGATCCGGCGTTGTTGCAGGCGATTTCGGCCGCGCGCCAGACGGATGGCGAGGCACCGACCGCCGAGGCGAAGGCGGACTGACACCAGACAGTTTGGCGAATAGCGGTGGCCCGGCAGGGGGCCAGTCCATTAAACGGATCGGAGCGGTATCATGGCGCAAGAGGCGCTCAGTCAGACCAATCAAGCAGCCCCCGCGACCGCAGGGGAACTCGACGATTTCCAAGCGTTGCTCCAGAAGGAGTTCCGCCCCGCTAATGATGAGCGCAAGAACCGCATCGAACAGGCGGTGCAGACGCTCGCGCAGCAGGCGCTGGGCGATGCCAAGATCATCGGCGGCGACGTGTTCGCCACAGTCGATGCGATGCGCGCGGCGATCGATCGCAAGCTGACCGAGCAGATCAACCAGATCATCCATCATCCGGAATTCCAGCAGCTCGAGGCGGCATGGCGGGGGCTCAACTACCTCGTCATGAACACTTCGACCGGCAAGGACATGAAGATCCGCGTGATGAACATGTCCAAGGAAGAGTGTCGGCGGATGTTCCGCCAATATCGCGACGCCGCCTGGGACCAGAGCCCGCTGTTCAAGGAGGTCTATGAGTCGGAATTCGGCCAGCTGGGCGGCCAGCCTTATGGCGCGTTCGTCTGCGACTTCTATTTCGACCACAGCGCCCCCGATCTGGAGGTGATGCGCGGCCTGTCGCGGATCGGCGCGGCCAGCCATGCACCCTTCATTGCCGCCGCCGCCCCCAGCCTGCTCGGCATGGACAGCTGGACCGAGCTGTCGAACCCGCGCGACCTGGGTAAGTTGTTCGACGCGACCGATTACGCCGCCTGGCGCTCGTTCCGCCAGTCGGAGGACAGCCGTTACCTGGCGCTGGCGCTGCCGCGCTTCCTGGGGCGTCCGCTCTACGGTGCCAAGACCGACCCGGTCGATGAGTTCGATTTCGAGGAAGATACCGGCGGCGAGCACGACCAGCATCTGTGGCTGAACGCCGCCTATGCGATGGGCACGCGTATCACCGAAGCGTTCAACACCTATGGCTGGACGACGCGCATCCGCGGCGTGGAATCGGGCGGCACGGTCGAGGAACTGCCGACCGCGACCTTCCCGACCGACGAGGGCGGGATCGACCAGAAATGCCCGACCGAGATCGCGATCAGCGACCGGCGCGAGGCGGAACTGTCGTCGGCGGGCCTGATGGCGCTGGTCCATCGCAAGAATACCGACCAGGCGACCTTCATCGGCGCGCAGACGGTCCATCGTCCCGCCGCCTATGACAAGAAGGAGGCGACCGCCAACGCGAACCTGTCGGCGCGGCTGCCCTATATCTTCGCCAGCTGTCGCTTCGCCCATTACCTCAAGTGCATGGTCCGCGACTGGGTCGGCGGCTCGCGCGAGGCGGAACAGTTGCAGCGCGATCTGAACAACTGGGTCCTTCAATATGTCGATGGTTCGCCCACGACGTCGAACGAAGAGACCAAGGCTCGCCTGCCGTTGAAGCAGGCGAAGATCGAAGTTGTCCCGGACGAAGAGAATCCCGGTTATTATAAGGGTAAGTTCATGTTCGTTCCGCATTACCAGCTGGAGGGCATGGACGTTACGTTGAGTATGGTTTCACGCCTACCCAAGACGTCGGGTTGAACCGGCGCATCCCAATCCTGAAGTAGAGATAGGAGAAACTCATGGCAGTCGATCTTTTCCTCAAAATTGACGGTATCCACGGCGAATCGAGCAAGAAGAACCACCAGGGCGAAATCGATATCATTTCGTTCGATTTCGGTGCGGTTCAGCATGGTTCGTTCCACTCGGGCGGTGCCGGTGGCGGTTCGGGCAAGGCCGAAATCTCCGACATCCGCATCCAGAAGGAAGTCGACAAGTCGTCGCCGCTGCTGTTCAAGGCCTGCGCCTCGGGCAAGCACATCAAGGAAGCGATCATCTACTCGCAAAAGGCGGGTGATGGCTCGTCGCCGCTGACCTATTACAAGATCAAGCTGGAAGACATCATCGTCTCCGACATCCACAATAATGGTGCGTCCGGCGGCGATGCGATCATGGAATCGGTGACGTTCAACTGCGCCAAGGTGACCTTCGACTATCAGGCGCAGAACGCGCAGGGTGGCAAGGACGGCGGCGTCGTCACCGCTTACTACGACATTCGTCAGAACGAGGCAGGCTAAGCCCGGCCGATCGTCCGCTGGAGAGCGATATGAACGAAGCGGACGATCGTCTGCGTGCGGGCGATCTCGACGGGGCGCGACGTGCCTTGGTCGAGGTCGTCCGGCGCGACCCCGGAAACGTGCCCAACCGCATGTTCCTGTTCCAGCTGCTGGCGATTGCCGGAGAATGGGACAAGGCGAAGGCGCAGCTTGGTTCGCTCGCCCAATTGTCGCCGGAAGCGCAGATGCTTTCCGTCGTCTATGGCCAGGCGATCGACGCGGAGCGTCAGCGCGAAGCGGTGTTTGCTGGCACCATCCGGGCCGACATTCATGGCGGGGCCGAATGGGCCGCGCCGCTGGCCGCCGCACTGGAGGCGGAAGCGCAGGGCCGGACCGACGAGGCCGAACGGCTGCGCGAGGCCGGTTTCGATGCCGCGCCCGATACGCCGGGACAGCTGAACGAGAGTCCCTTCGACTGGATCGCCGATGCCGATCCGCGCTTCGGCCCCATGCTGGAGGCGATTATCGGAGGCCGATATGGCTGGCTCCCCTTTGCCAGCGTGACCGAGATCGTCAGCGAGGGGCCGCGCGACCTGCGCGACATCGTCTGGTATCCGGTCGAGATCACCCTGGCGAGCGGCCCCCGCATCGCCGCCCTGCTTCCCGCCCGCTATCCGGGCCAGGCGCGCGACCCGGCGGAGACGCTGGCCCGTGCGACGAGCTGGGGCGAGGACGGCCATGGTTCGGGGCAGCGTGTGCTGATCACATCGGGCGATGAGGATCATGGCCTGTTGAGCCTGCGCAGCCTGCGGTTCGGGTGACGCAGCGATGGCCGTTTCCCAACGCCTGACCCCGACGCTTTACGACAAGCTGGTCGCCGACCTGGAAATCTCCGGCCTGCGCGACATGAGCGATGAGGCGCCGGAGGTTAGCCGCGAGAAATTCCGTTATTATTCGGTGCCCAAGCTGGAGCGCTTCAACGAGACCGCGTTGCGCGCGACCATAAGGCGCGACCTCGCCTGGCTGCTCAACACGACCAATCTGGAGTCGCTGGTCGATCTGGAACCCTATCCGCATGTCCGCGACTCCGTCCTCAATTACGGGCTGACCGATCTGGCGGGGCGGACGCTCAACCGGCGGGCGGTGCTAGCACGGGCCCGCGAGATACGGCGGGCGGTCCGCCTGTTCGAGCCTCGCCTGTCGCGGGAAGGCCTGACCGTCGATCCGGTGGAGAGCGAGGACGATCCCCACGCGCTGACCTTTCTGATCCAGGGTGACATCACCTCGGCGGCACAGGTGATGCCGGTCAAGTTCCGCACCGAGGTCGAGGCGGAAACCCTGTCGGTCAACGTGCGCGAATAGGCGATGTCGTCGGGAATCGATCCGCGCCTGCTGCGCTTCTATAATGACGAACTGGCCTATCTGCGCGAGGAGGCGCGGGCGTTCGGCGAGGAGCATGAGGCGGTCGCCGGTCGCCTGGGCCTGAAGACACCGACCGATCCCGACCCCTATGTCGAGCGGTTGCTCGAGGGCGTCGCCTATCTGGGCGCACGGGTGCAGTTGAAGATCGCGGATCAATATCCCGAGTTCACCCAGCACCTGCTCCATGCGGTCCAGCCACATTATCTCGCGCCCATGCCCTCCATGTGCGTGGTCGGTTTCGAGCCGAAGGAAGGCGACCCGATCCTCATCAAGGGGCATCAGGTCGCACGGGGCACGCCGCTGACCGCGACGGCGACCGAGCAGGACGGCGTACCGGTCGAGTTCCGCACCGGGCATGAGGTCACGCTCTGGCCGCTGAAGATCACCCAGGTCGAATATCTGGCCAGCCGCGCGGCGGTCGCGCCCTTTGCCAGCGCGGCCAATGTCCGCGCCGAAGCCGCGCTGCGCATCCGGTTCGAGGCGACGGGCGGGGCGTCTTTGCCCCAGGTGCTGCCTCGCTCGCTGCCGCTCTATCTGTCGGGGGCGGAGGCCTTGCCCGCCGAACTCTATCGCCAGATGGTCGGGGAGACGCTGGCGGTGATCGCGCGCTCGGCCGATGCGGCGGCGGGGGCGGAGGGGTGGAAGAAGCTGCCCCTGCCCGAACAGGTCGGGTTCGAGGATGATCAGGCGCTGCTGCCTGCCGAACTGCGCTCGTTTCGCGGTTACCGGTTGCTCAGCGAGTATTTCGCCTGTCCCGAGCGCTTCCTGTTCGTCGATCTGCCCCGGCTCGACCG
>NZ_LDTE01000148.1 GCF_001476905.1 Sphingomonas sanguinis
ATCAGGAGCGGCAGCGCCAGCGCGACGATCAGCGACGAGGTGATCGGTGCGCTGGGCGTCGACGTGCGCAGGACCAGCCCGGCAATGCCGAGTTCCGTCCGCATCGACTTCTTCCGCTCCAGCCGGCCCTGGCGGACCAGCGAATGGAGGGGCAGCAACTCGCCATCGAGTTCCAGCACCGATTCGATCGTGCTGGCGGGCGGATGCTGATCGACCAGTGATTGCAGGAAAGGCAGCGGGAAGAAGGCACGGGCCTGCGCACGGCCGTCCTGGCTCGACACCGACAGGACCAGACCTCGGCCGGGCAGGATATCGGCACCGATCGGCGATCCGTCGCTGGCCACCGGCAGCGCGGCGGGCAGGGGATCGCCGCACAGCGTCTTGCCCGCGCGATCGGTGATCAGGAAGCGCGCGCCGGTCAGCGATTGCTGCGCGAACACGCCCTGGGCCCGCGCGCAGCTTGGCATGTCGAGCGGGTCCTGACCCATCGCCCGCACCGCGACGCGAAGCGCGGTCATATCACCCATCAGCTCGGTGGCGATGGCACGGGCATCCTCGTTGGCGGCGATGCGCAGGCGACCGCTGGCCTCGCTATCGGCGAGGCGGGTCGTCTGCAATGTGGCAAAGACCGCGATGGCGGCCAGGATGAACAAGGTGCTTCCCAGCACCAGAACGAGCTTCGCGCCCGTCGCGAGGCGCGGCGGGGCGGGACGGAGGCGTTCGAGCGCCTCGACGTCATCGGGGAGAAGAGTGGCCATGCGGCCGGACGTCAGCCCAGCTTGCTGAGAAGATCAAGCATCTCGTCGGGGATCTTTTCGTCGACGGTCTTTTGATACGCCTGGCGAAGCGCCGAGCCCGCATCCTTCTCACCACCCTTGTGCGGTGAGGTGGACGGCGTCTTCTTCGTCTTGTTGCCCAAACTCAAAATATCCCCCTGCAGGACCCACTAGCGGGGCAACCGACGCAATGGCGACCCTTGGCGTCGCCGGTCGGCCTGACGCCCAGAGCCTATAGTTGATGTGGCGATGAAACCAAATTCGATCTGGTTGGTTCCCGATGCGATACGAAAAATCCGTGAGTCCCGCATTCGTGGCGTGGCGGACGGGGTTTTCGTGAAACGGCATTGAAAAC
This sequence comes from Sphingomonas sanguinis, assembly GCF_001476905.1. GTDB lineage: Bacteria > Pseudomonadota > Alphaproteobacteria > Sphingomonadales > Sphingomonadaceae > Sphingomonas > Sphingomonas sanguinis_B. Next base: position 1,132 of record NZ_LDTE01000148.1, read on the forward strand.
AGACGCGGGGGCCAGCACATCAGCTGTCCGCCAATACCTCAGGGAGTGATCATTACCCATGTCGCTTGGACAGCAGCTTGCGCCCCATCTTCCCTTCCTGCGGCGCTATGGCCGGGCCCTGACCGGCAGCCAGATGCACGGCGACAAATATGTCCGCGCCACGCTGGAGGCGATCGTCGCGGCCCCGGACCAGTTTCCGCGCGACGTCGATCCCCGCCTGGGCCTGTACCGCATGTTCCAGGGCATCTGGTCGTCGGCCAATTATGATGAACTGGACAATGACGGCACGGATGCCGACGGTAACGAAGGCGTGGCGCGTGCCCGCCTGGCGCGGATGACGCCGCTGTCGCGTCAGGCGCTGCTGCTCACCGCGATGGAAGGCTTCACGCCCGAAGACGCGGCCTATCTGATCGATGTCGAGCCCAGCGAGGTCGAAAACCTCGTCTCCGAGGCGCTGGCCGAGATCGAGAAGCAGACCCGCGCCCGCGTGCTGATCATTGAGGACGAGCCGATCATCGCGATGGATATCGAGACGATCGTGCGCGACCTGGGCCATGAAGTGACCGGCGTCGCCGTGACTCGTGACGAAGCCGTGGCGCTGGCCATGGAGGATCGTCCCGGCCTGGTGCTGGCCGACATCCAGCTGGCCGACGACAGCTCGGGCATCGATGCGGTCAAGGATATCCTGGCCGAGTTCGAGGTGCCGGTGATCTTCATCACCGCCTTCCCCGAGCGCCTGCTGACCGGCGAGCGGCCCGAGCCGACCTTCCTGATCACCAAGCCGTTCCAGCGTTCGACCGTGAAGGCGGCGATCAGCCAGGCCTTGTTCTTCGATCAGAGCACGGTCCCGGCGGAATAACGGCCGGCCCATGACGCGGGCCGATAAAGCGTATCGGTTACGGACCCAAAACGGTTGATAGACGTTGAGGATGACATGGCTGACCCCGATAAACCGATCCATGTCTCCAAAGAGGATGTAAGGGCAGGTTCTACGCCGCATGTCACGCGGTATGTCCTGCCCATATCCTTGGTTCTCGTGATCGTGATCTTCGCCTATCTGGTGTTGCGCTGATACGGTGAGGGTTTGATTGGGCCTTGGCATGGCTGGCAATTTAGTGTCAGCCACCTTATGTTTTGAGGCGGTCGCCGGTTCGGCCGTTTCCGATGATCGGATTTTCATGACGCAGCCACTAACGCGGGACGATATTGAGGACGATGCGGCCGAAGCGCCCGTCGAACACGTCGCGCTGGACGATTCCGAGTTCAAGACGGAACTGGCACGCGTGATTCCCCATCTGCGCGCCTTTGGCCGTTCTCTTTCGGGCAGCCGCGATCTGGCCGATGACCTGGTGCAGGAAACGCTGCTCAAGGCATGGGCCGCGCGCAAGCGGTTCCAGGCGGGCACCAACATGCGCGCCTGGACTTTCATCATCCTGCGCAACCTCTATCTGTCGCAGATGCGCCGTGCACGCTTCAAGGGCGAGTGGGACGATCTGGTCGCCGACCGCATCCTGGCAGCTCCGGCCAGCCAGGATCGCCATGTCGAACTGGGCGATATGCAGCGCGCGCTGATGCACCTTCCACAGCCACAGCGCGAGGCGCTGATCCTGGTCGGTGCGGGCGGCTTTGCGTATGAGGAGGCCGCCGAAATCTGCAACGTGGCCGTCGGCACGATCAAGAGCCGTGTCGCCCGTGGCCGTGTCGCGCTCGAGACGATCCTGAATGAAGGGTCGCTGCCCTCGCGTCGCCTGCACGAGACCGATAGCAGCAAGACCGCGCTCGATACCATCATGGGTGATGTCGATCAGTTGAGCGGCGGGCGGTAACCCAAAGTCCCCGTGGTCCAGCGGCCGCTGCGTTCTTCCGAACGTGGCGGCCGTTTTTATCGGCAATCAGGATTGCGGCACAGGCTGGCCAATCGGTAGCGCCGCAAAGCTTTCCAGCAAGTCGATATAGTTGCGGTTCTGGCCTTCCACATCTGCGGACCATTGGCGCAACTGGGTCGAGACGATCGCCTGTGTCTTCGCATCGCTGTCCTGAGGGTCGGGTAGCCCGCTGCCACTCTCTTGGATGATCCCGCGCAACGCCTGTTGTTGACGGCCAAAGTCCATGATCTTGCGATAGGCGTCGGCCCGCAGGGCTTCGGTTGGCGTCTGCTGTGCCGCGCGCAGCGCCATGCGCGCACGAGCCAATATGTTCGAGCCGGGCTCGCGCTGCGTGTCCCAACGACGGCGAAATTCTTCCAACTTCCGCTGCTCGATCGGATTGTCCAGCTTGGCCTTGGCGGCGGTGCAGGTCGAGAAGCGCCAGATTGCTTCCTTTTCGGTCGCTTCGCACCCCATGGCCTTCATGGCCAGGTCCAGGACGGCGTCATTATAGGTCATGGCCGGACGATCACCAGGATTGCAGGCCCACCAGCCGCGCGCCTGACTGCGTGTCGAGGCGATCATGCCCGAGGCGCAATGCACGACGATCATGGGATTGCCCTTTTCGCGAGCAGGCGGAACAGGAGCGAAGGCGGTCTTCTCCAGTGCGGCCAGCCGGTCCCAATCCTCTTGGGAGACATCGTACGGCGTGTCGGCCCAGCCCCGATATCGCAATCGCAGGGTCAGGCGACCGTCACGGTGGCGTTCGAGTTCGACACCCGGAATGGGCAATATGCCATAGGCGTCGATCGGCAGAACCTGATGAACCTCTCGCCCACCGAATCGCATCTCTTGCAACGACGAAAGGCCCGCATTCGACATGTGCCGCTCGACAAGCCGACTCTCGGGGGAGGCCTGCGGCAGCGATTGCGCCGATCCCGCAATTAGCACCCATAGCAGGACGCCGCTGGACCCATGGAGCATATGTTCCCCCTCCCGAAATCGGGGCAGAGGATAGCCGCCCCAACTCTACGGGGCCATGCATTTCAGCATGGTCGATGCTTCAGTGCCGGTGAACCGGCTCATCCAACCGAGCGAGCAAGCGTACCCATTGATCGGGTAGCCGTATCGGCTCCGAAAAGGCCGAGCGCAACGCGCCGCCGATATCGTCTGTGCGGGTGGGCGCACGAACGATGCGGATATCGCTGATCGTCGGTTCGGTGCTCATCATGCCAACATAACCATGCAGGTCTTGACAAGTTGCAAAAATTCTGAAGCGGCGGCGTTAATCCTGTGGAAAGTCTTTTGTGCCGGGGCTCCACGCGCGATACAAGCGCGGCCATGAACGCTCCGTCCTCCCCGCTGTCCGATGCCGTGGCGCGTGCGCGTCGGCATTCGTCCTTTCTCGCCATGGTCCTGGACCGGGAACCGGACATCGAGGCGCAGGCACTGGCGGGTCATCTTATCGAGCCGCAGCCGCTGGACACGGACTTGGCGGTCGGCGTTGCGCTGCGCCGTGAACGCCGCGCACTGGCCTTGACCGTGGCGCTGGGCGATCTGGCAGGAATCTATGATCTGACCCAGGTCACCCATCGGCTGACCGACTTTGCCGACCGCGCGCTGACCCGGGCGATCCACGCCGCGATCGAGGAGCGGACGCCGGGCGCCGAACCGGTCGGTTTCGCCGCCATCGCGCTGGGCAAGCAAGGCAGTCGGGAACTCAACTATTCGTCGGATATCGACCCGATCCTGATCTTCGACCCCGACATCCTGCCCCGCCGCCCGCGCGAGGAGCCCGAGGATGCGGCGGTGCGGATCGGCAAGCGGGTAGTCGAGTTGCTCCAGGCGCGCGACGGAGAGGGCTATGTGCTGCGCGTCGACCTGCGCCTGCGCCCGTCGCCTGAAGCCACGCCGATCACGATCCCGGTCGAGGGGGCGATCGCCTATTATGAAAGCCAGGCGCTGACCTGGGAGCGGGCGGCCTTCATCCGGGCGAGGGCGGCGGCGGGCGATCTGGCGCTGGGCCAGCGTTTCCTCGACGCGATCCGGCCGTTCGTGTGGCGGCGCGCGCTCGACTTCGGCGCGGTAGGTGAGATTCGCGACCTGACCCGGCGCATCCGCGATCATCATGCACAGGGGCAGGCAATGGGCCCCGGCTATGACCTGAAGCGCGGGCGCGGCGGTATTCGCGAGATCGAGTTCTTCGCGCAAATCCATCAGCTGATCCATGGCGGTCGCGATCCCGCTCTTCGCGTGCCCGCCACGCGCGATGCGCTGGCGGCGCTGGCCGAGGCGGGGCGGATCAATGCAGCCGATGCGGCGGCGCTGTCCGACGCCTATGTCCTGCTGCGCACGATCGAACACCGGGTACAGATGATCGACGACCGCCAGACCCATCAACTGCCGCTGGGGGAGGGGACGACGCGGGTCGCGCAGCTTCACGGCCTGGCCGATGGCGATGCGCTGGTCGGGCTGCTGGCGCCGGTGACCGCGCGGGTCGGGGCGCTGTACGATGCGCTCGATGCCGATGAGCGGCCGCGCCTGCCGCATGATCCGGTGCTGCTGAACGCGCGGCTGGCGGCGGCGGGGCTGCGCGATGTCGAGGCGGCGGCGCGGCGAATCGCGGCGTGGCGTGGCGGCGACTATGCCGCGCTGCGCAGCCCGGCGGCGCGTGAGGCGCTGGATGCGGTGCTGCCGACCCTGGTCGAGGCGCTGGCTGAGGCCCCCGATCCCGATGCCGCGATCCTGAAGCTCGATTCGCTGTTCGAGCGGATGACGAGTGCGATCAACATCTTCCGCCTGCTGGAGGCGCGGCCGGGCCTGGCCAGCCTGACCGTCGCGATCCTCAGCCATGCCGCGCCGCTCGCCACCGAACTGGCCCGGCGGCCTGCGCTGCTCGACGGGCTGATCGATGCCTCCGCGTTCGAGCCGTTGCCTGCGGTCAAGTTCCTCGAACGCGCGATGCGGGGCGGCGAGACGGGGCAGGATTATCAGGATCGGCTCGATCATGTCCGTCGCGTCGTCGGTGAGTTGCGCTTCGCCCTGGGCGCGCAGATCGTCGCGGGGCGCGCCGATCCGCTGGAGGTCGCAGGCGGCTATGCCCGTGTTGCCGAGGCGGCGGTCGGCGTGCTGGCGCAGGCGACGGTCGATGAATTCACTGCCGCGCATGGCCGTGTGCCGGACAGCGAGTTGGTTATCCTGGCTCTGGGGCGGATGGGCGGTGCGGCGCTGACCCATGCCTCCGACCTCGATCTCGTCTATCTGTTCACCGGCGATTTTTCCGCCGAGTCCGATGGCCCAAAGCCCTTGGGTGCGACACTCTATTACAACCGGCTGGCGCAGCGGGTGACGGCGGCGTTGTCAGTGCCGACCCAGGCCGGGCCGCTGTATCCGGTCGATACCCGGTTGCGCCCGTCGGGCACGCAGGGGCCGCTGGTCGTCTCGGTCGAGAGTTTCGCGCGATATCAACGCGAAGACGCCTGGACCTGGGAGCACATGGCCTTGACCCGTGCGCGGCCCATTTACGGCTCGGCGGCGGCGCGGGAGGCGGTGGCGGCGATCGTTGCCGATGTGCTGAACGGGAACCGACCCGATCGCGACGTGGCGACCGAAGCGGGCGAGATGCGCGCCGAGATGGCGCGCCACAAGCCGCCGCAGGGCCCGCTCGACGTAAAGCTGCTGCCCGGCGGGCTGGTCGATCTGGAGTTTGCGGTGCACCGGGCGCAGCTGGTCCATCGTGCGGGCTTCGATCCCGATCTGGGCCGGGCGATCGGGCAACTGGTCGCGACCGGGCTGCTGCCGCCGACGATGGCCGACGCGCATGACGTGCTGACCCGCGCGCTGGTCGCCTTTCGCCTGCTGGTGCCGGATGGGCAGGAACCGCCCGAGCCGACCCGACCATTGATCGCGCGCGCGATGGGGCTGCCCGACTGGACGGCGGTGGTTGCCACGCTGGAGGCGACGCGGCAGGAAGTCGCCCAGGTCTGGAAAGGAGAATAGGCGATGGAACAGGGTGATGCGATTCCGGCGGTGACGGTGAAGACCGCGCAGGACGAGCCGCTGGCGCTGGGCGATCTGTCCGGGCCGCTGGTCGTCTATTTCTATCCCAAGGACGACACCAGCGGCTGCACGCGCGAGGCGCAGGACTTCACCGCGCTGGCCGCCGAGTTCGCCGATGCGGGCGTGAGGGTGATCGGCATCTCTAAGGACAGCCCGGCCAAGCATCGCAAGTTCAGCGAGAAGCATGCGCTGAGCGTCGAACTGGTCAGCGACGAAGAGGGTGCGGCGTGCGAGGCGTTCGGCGTCTGGGGTGAGAAGCAGCTCTACGGTAAGACCTATATGGGAATCGAGCGGGCGACCTTCCTGTTTGGCCGCGACGGCACGCTCGCCAAGAGCTGGCGCAAGGTGAAGGTGCCCGGCCATGCGCAAGCGGTGCTGGAGGCGGCGCGCGCGCTTTGACGACGATCGCGCAAGGCTGTGCGGCGGTGCTGCGCGAAAGCGAGCCGCTGGCGAAGGTCCGGCGGGCGAGGGCGGTGGCGCGCGCCTGGCGTCGCGGCGCTCTGGCGCATGACTTCGACGTCGCCATGCCCGACGCGCCGGGGCGGCCCGAACGGCCTGAATTGCTGCCGCCCAATCGGATGCCCAAGCGTGGACGCGGCGGTTCGGAAAAGGGCCGCATCGCGCTGCTCCACGCGCTGGCGCATATAGAGTTCGCGGCGATCGATCTGGCCTTTGATGCGGCGGGCCGGTTCGGCGGGCAGTTCCCGCGCAGCTATGTCGATGACTGGATTTCGGTCGGCGCGGATGAGGCGATGCACTTTGCCGTGCTGAACCGCCGGTTGAAGTCGCTGGGGTCCGGCTATGGCGAACTGCCCGCCCATGCGGGCCTGTGGGAATCGGCGGAGGAAACCGCGCATGACGCGATGGCGCGGCTGGCCGTCGTGCCGATGGTGCTGGAGGCGAGGGGTCTCGATGTCACGCCGGAGACGGTCGCGCGTGTCCGGGCTGGGGGTGACGAGACCTCGGCGCGCATCCTCAACCGCATCTATACGGACGAGGTTCGGCATGTCGGATTCGGCGCGAAATGGTTCGGTTATCTCGCCGCCGGGCATGACATCGAACCCGCCAAGCACTGGCAGATGCTGGTCCGGCGCCATTTCCGGGGGCTCGTTAAGCCACCGTTCAACGTTTCGGCGCGCGAGACAGCCGGTTTGACGCGCGATTTCTATGAGCCCCTTGCGGACATGGAACCCATAAAGGCACAAGCTGACCGTCTGTAACGCGGTGGGGCTGCGACACAGCATAGGATGAACGAAGCCGGGCTTTTCCGACTGCGGGATCGTTCGGCGACAAGGGTTCGGGGTTCGATGAATCAACTGCTACTCTCGGGTAAATCGATTGCATCTCGCGTCCGATCCGTCCTTTGCACCGCCGCCGTCATCGGCCTGACCACAACGGCCGCGATTGCCGCTCCGGCACCCTCCGCTCCCAAGGCACCGTCCCATAAGCCGAGCTCGGTCGGGGGCGAGTTCATTCCCGCCAACAGCGCCGAAGCCTCGGCCGACCTGCGCACCGACCAGCAATTCCGCACGCTGTTCCAGACCTGGAAGAAGATGGATGCGCGGCCCAATGGCGTGATCGCGATCCCCTCGGTCCATCCGGTTGAGAAGCTTCAGTTCACCAGCAATTTCGGTATCCGCACCGACCCGTTCCGCGGCACCGCCGCGATGCATGCCGGGGTCGATATTCCTGGCCCGGTCGGCACGCCCATCTATGCCACCGCCGACGGCATCGTCGATCATGCCAGCTGGCAGGGCGGCTATGGCAACATGGTCGAGATCAACCATGGCAAGGGTATCGCGACCCGCTATGGCCATTTGTCGAAGATCCTGGTCGCCGATGGTGCCCGCGTGACGCGCGGCCAGCTGATCGCGCTGATGGGTTCGACCGGCCGTTCGACCGGCCCGCATCTGCATTATGAAGTCCGCATGGACGGTCACGCGGTCAATCCGGTGCCGTTCCTGACCACCGGCGACTATCTGACCGCATCGCAGGATCATGCTATCCATCAGATCCCCGTCTCCTCCGACGGCCCCGCCGCGCAGGACTGAATTTCGATCCTCCCCGGCACGGGGAGGGGGACCGCTCGCAGAGCGGTGGAGGGGGATAGCAGCTAGGCGCATCTTTTTGAGGAAGCCCCCCTCCGTCAGGCCTTCGGCCTGCCACCTCCCCGTACCGGGGAGGATTTAGTGGGATTGCCCCGCTCGCCCCTCGCGCCTATCTCACCCCCATGGCCACCAGCATTTCCGAAATCGCGCTGACCCCGGCCGCCGCGGCGCGTGTCGCGACGATCGCCGAGCGGCAGAACAAGCCCGCCATCCTGCGTCTGTCGGTCGAAGGCGGCGGTTGTTCGGGCTTCCAGTACAAGTTCGGTCTGGCTGACGCGCCCGCCGAGGATGATGCCATCGCCCAGACGGATGGCGTCCGCCTTGTCGTGGACAGCATCAGCCTGGACCTCGTGCGCGGCGCGCAGGTCGATTATGTCGAGTCCCTTGGCGGCGCGGCGTTTCAGGTGAAGAACCCCAACGCGGCTTCGGGCTGCGGTTGCGGCACCAGCTTCTCGGTCTGACGTGAAGATCACCACGTACAACGTCAACGGGATCAAGGCCCGCCTCCCGCGCCTGCTCGAATATCTGGCCGAGGCGGATGCTGATATCGTCTGTCTTCAGGAGCTGAAGGCCAGCGATGAGACCTTTCCGGTCAAAGACATAGAGGCCGCCGGGTATGGCGCGGTGTGGCACGGCCAGAAGAGCTGGAATGGTGTCGCCGTCCTTGCGCGCGGTACCCAGCCGGTCGAACGGCAGCGTGGGCTGGCGGGTGAGGATGAGGACGAGCACAGCCGCTACCTCGAATGCGAGGTCAACGGCTTGGTCGTCGCTTCGCTCTATCTCCCCAATGGCAATCCCCAGCCGGGGCCGAAATTCGATTACAAGCTGCGCTGGATGGAGCGGCTGGCGACGCGCGCGCGGGCATTGCTCGCGGAGGAAGTGCCTGCCGTGCTGGCTGGGGACTATAATGTCATTCCGAATGACGACGACACCTTCTCGGTGCCTGCGATGGCAAGCGACGCGCTGATGCAGCCGGAGAGCCGCGCGGCGTATCGCCGGTTGCTGGCGCAGGGGTGGACGGATTCGCTACGCACCCGCGCGCCCAAGGGTGGGGTGTGGACCTATTGGGATTACCGTGCGGGTGGATGGGAGCGGAATGACGGCTTCCGCATCGATCATCTGCTGCTGAGCCCGCAGGCCGCTGACCGGCTGGTCGATGCGGGCGTCGACAAGAGCTATCGCGGCCGCGAAAAGGCCAGCGATCATGCGCCGACCTGGGTGAAGCTGCGGGACCAGTAATTCCTCCCCGGAACGGGGAGGGGGACCAGCGAAGCTGGTGGAGGGGGCGTGCGGCAAAGAGCGCCCTTTGTGGAAGCCCCCCTCCGTCAGGCCTTCGGCCCGCCACCTCCCCGTTCCGGGGAGGATTTGATATGCCATCCGCCCTGTTTGACACGAGACCTACCCATGCGCCGTGCCGCCTGCCTGTTGCTCCTCACCTGCGCACTCTCCGCCTGCGACCAACGCGGCAGCGCCGACGCGCGTATCGCCGATGCCGATGCGCAGGAGCGGGCACGGCAGGAAAAGGCGGCGAAGGAGATGGTTGCCCAGACCGAAGATCAGGTCCGGGTTAAGATGCTGGAACAGCGTCTGTCGGCGCTGGAGGCGCAGGTGGCCGCGATGCAGGCCGATCGCAAATTGCTGGATGCCCATCTGGTCGAGCAGCGTCTGGCTCAGATCGAGGCGGCCAGGATCGAGACAGGCGGGGACACGCCGATCAAACCCGCAGCGACGCCGACACCGGCCGCGGCGCAGGGCAAGGGTCGATCGCCGAGCCCGGCCCCGACACCGTCCACGCGCAAGCCGCTAGTCCTGGACCTGCGGTAACGGCGCGCGGACGGCGAAGGGAGCGCCCCGGCACGATGACCGGAGCGCCAGTGAAGATTACTTCTTCAGGTGCGCCGAGATGAACTTGTTCATCTCGAACATGGTGCACTTGTCCTTGCCGAACACCTTCTTCAGCTTGTCGTCTGCCAGGATTTCCCGCTTGTTCTCGGGGTTCTGCAGGTTGTTGGCCTTGATGTAATCCCACACCTTGCTGATGACCTGGCTACGCGGCAGCTTCTCGTTGCCGACGATCGCGCCCAGTTCCTCGGACGGCTGAACCGGTGCGTGGATGCCGGTGCCCGTGGTTGCGGTGGCCATGTTATTCCTTCCCTTAATCCTTCTGCGCCCCGACCGTTCGGTGGGTCGCGCGTGAATCACGCCTTCTTAAGCGCGTCCGCCTTGTGCGCCGCCTTTCCGCCATTGTCACTCTCTACTATGTATTGCGGCTCATCCTTCGATGCGCGGACGGTATGGCCCTTGATGGTCGTGTCGCTGGTCTGCTTCTTGACGACCTTGCCCTCGGCCGTGCCGCCATGGCTGTTCCATTCGACATGATCGCCTTTTTTGAACTCGGTCATCGTCGCTCTCCTGGGGTTGTGATCGGCATCAATCCCCCGTCGCGTTCATTGGTTGCACCAACGCGCGCCTCGGGGCATCAGGGCGCCCGAAGCCCAAGGAGACAGGAACCCATGAAGACCCGCGCCGCCGTCGCCTTTGAAGCCAAGAAGCCGCTCGAAATCGTCGAACTCGATCTGGAAGGCCCCAAGGCCGGTGAGGTCCTGGTCGAGATCATGGCGACCGGCATCTGCCATACCGATGCCTATACGCTCGATGGCCTGGACAGCGAGGGCATCTTCCCCAGCGTGCTGGGCCATGAAGGCTGCGGCATCGTGCGCGAGGTCGGCGCGGGCGTGACCAGCGTGGTGCCGGGCGACCATGTCATCCCGCTCTACACGCCGGAATGCCGCCAGTGTAAGTCCTGCCTGTCGGGCAAGACCAACCTGTGCACCGCGATCCGTGCGACCCAAGGCAAGGGGCTGATGCCCGACGGCACGACCCGCTTCAGCTATAAGGGGCAGCCGATCTTCCATTACATGGGCTGCTCGACCTTCTCGAACTTCACCGTCCTGCCGGAGATCGCGGTCGCCAAGATTCGTGAGGACGCGCCCTTCGACACCAGCTGCTATATCGGCTGCGGCGTGACGACGGGCGTCGGCGCGGTGGTCAACACCGCCAAGGTGCAGCCGGGCGAGAATATCGTCGTTTTCGGCCTGGGCGGCATCGGCCTGAACGTCATTCAGGGCGCGAAGCTGGCGGGCGCGGGCCGGATCATCGGTGTCGACATCAATCCCGACCGCGAAGAATGGGGCCGTCGCTTTGGCATGACCCACTTCCTCAACTCCAAGGGGCTGAGCCGCGAGGAGACGATTGCGAAGATCCTCGAACTGACGGACGGCGGCGCGGACTATAGCTTCGACGCGACCGGCAATACCGAGGTGATGCGCACCGCGTTGGAATCCTGCCATCGCGGCTGGGGCACCTCGATCATCATCGGCGTGGCCGAGGCGGGCAAGGAGATCAGCACTCGGCCGTTCCAGCTGGTCACGGGCCGCAACTGGCGCGGCACCGCGTTCGGCGGCGCGCGCGGGCGGACCGACACGCCCAAGATCGTCGACTGGTATATGAACGGCAAGATCGAGATCGATCCCATGATCACTCACCGCCTGACGCTCGAGGAGATCAACAAGGGCTTCGACCTGATGCACGCGGGCGAGAGCATCCGCAGCGTGGTGATCTTCTGATGTTCAGCCATGTCATGCTGGGGGCCGACGACATCGCCGCGGCCAAGCGCTTCTATGACGCGACCTTGGGCGTGCTGGGCGCGCCCGAGGGTGTGGTCGATGCGGCTGGACGACTGGTCTACAGCCACAATGGCGGCCGCTTCCTGATCTCGAAGCCGATCAATGGCGAGCCCGCCACCTACGCCAATGGTGGGACGCTGGGCTTTGCGATGGCCTCGCCCGAGCAGGCTGATGCCTGGTACGCGGCTGGCCTGGCGCATGGCGGCACCGCGATCGAGGACCCACCCGGCATTCGCACCGTGCCTGTCGGCAAGGTCTATCTGGCGTATTTGCGCGATCCGACCGGCAACAAGCTGTGCGCGCGGCATCTGGTGGAGGCAGCCTGATGTATACCCATGTCATGGTCGGATCGAACGATCTCGCGCGGTCCAAGGCATTCTATGATGCGCTGTTCGGGGCGCTGGGCGGCCAGCCGGGGATGCAGGCGGGCGAACGCCTTCTCTATCGACACAATGGCGCGGCGTTCATGGTCACCCGGCCGATCGACGGGCAGGCGGCAACCTTCGCCAATGGCGGGACCATCGGGCTGGGTGCGGCCGATCCGGCACAGCTCGACGCGGCCCATACGGCGGGCGTGGCGAATGGCGGCACCGCGATCGAAGCGCCGGTAGGCGAGCGTCAGACGCCGATGGGGCCAGCTTACCTTGGCTATCTGCGTGACCCGGACGGCAACAAGCTGTGCCTGGGTTGTCGCATGCCTGCCCCCGCACCGACGGCGTGAGCGACAGCGGCTATATCCTGACGCTGGCGTGCCAGGACCGGGTCGGCATCGTTGCCGCGGTGTCGGGCGCGCTGGCGGGGATCGAGGGTTTCATCCTCGACAGCCAGCAATATGCCGATCTGGAGACGGGGCGCTTCTTCCTGCGCATCGTCTTCACCGGCCAGGGTGCGGGGTTCCCCGCGTCGGTCGACGGGGTGAGGGCGGCGCTGGCCGATCCGGCGGCGCGTTTCGGCTTCGACTGGCACCTCGCGCCCGCGACCGAGCGGCCCCGGATGCTGATCGCCGTGTCCAAGGGCTCGCACTGCCTGAACGACCTGCTCCATCGCTGGCGGACCAACACGCTGCCGGTCGAGATCGTCGGGGTCGTGTCCAACCACGACTCCTTGCGCCCCTTGGTCGAATGGCATGGCCTGCCCTGGCACCACCTGCCGGTCGACAACGGCAATCGCGCCGAACAGGAAGCGGCAATGCTCGGTCTGATGGAGAGTGCGAAGGCCGATTATCTGGTCCTCGCCCGTTACATGCAGGTGCTGGGCGAGCGGCTGGTCGCCGCACTGCCGGGGCGGTGCATCAACATCCATCACAGCTTCCTGCCCGGCTTCAAGGGTGCGCAGCCCTATCACCGGGCTCATGCGCGCGGGGTGAAGCTGATCGGCGCGACCGCGCATTTCGTGACCGCCGACCTGGACGAAGGGCCGATCATCGAACAGGCGGTCGAGCGCGTCGATCACCGCGCCAGCGTCGACGACCTGATCCGCATCGGCCGCGATATCGAGGCGCAGGTGCTGGCCCGCGCCGTCGCCTGGGTCGGCGAGCGGCGCGTTTTCCTCAATGACAACCGGACGGTGGTGTTCCGATGACGATCGAGACGATTTCGACCTCCAAGGCGCATGGCGGCGTGCAGGGCGTTTATGCGCATCAGAGCAGTGCGACGGGAACCCGCATGACCTTCTCGGTCTTCGTGCCGGAGCATGAGGCGGGCGAGACGCTGCCCGTCCTCTGGTATCTGTCGGGCCTGACCTGCACCCATGCCAATGTCACCGACAAGGGCGAGTATCGGGGGCCGTGCGCCGAGCACCGGGTGATCTTCATCGCGCCCGATACCTCGCCGCGCGGAGAGGGCGTCGCCAATGACGACGCCTATGACATGGGGCAGGGGGCGGGCTTCTATGTCGATGCGACGGAGGAGCCCTGGGCGAGGCATTTCCAGATGCGGACCTATATCGAGCAGGAACTGCCCGCGCTGATCGCCGAGCATTTCCCCATGGCCGATATGGCCGCGCAAGGCATCACCGGCCATTCGATGGGCGGTCACGGCGCGCTGACTATCGGGCTTCGCAATCCCGACCGCTTCCGCAGCGTGTCGGCCTTTGCGCCCATCGTCGCGCCGGGCCAGGTGCCCTGGGGAGAAAAGGCGCTGGGCGGTTATCTCGGCCCGGACCGCGTGGCATGGCGGGCGGCGGATGCGGTCGCGCTGATCGAGGACGGCGCGCGGGTGCCGGACCTGCTGGTGGACCAGGGCTATGCCGACCAGTTTCTGGCCGAGCAGCTTCGCCCCGAATGGCTGGCCGAGGCGTGCGACAAGGCGGGGATTGCCCTGACGCTGCGGATGCAGCCGGGCTATGACCATAGCTATAACTTCATCTCGACCTTCATGGCCGATCATGTCGCCTGGGCGGCGAAACGGCTGCGGCCCTGAACCCTGCCTCCCGTCCAGTCTGAACGGGCTGGCGGGATAGGACGTCCCATCGGCGGGTTTTGCACCCTGGCAATCGATACGCTAACGCACCGGCTTTGAAGTGAAGGACAGGATATGAGCTGCGCCCATGGCGACCCGGAGGATGGCGACCTGATCGGCGAGGACGGCAAGATTGCCGTGCCCGATGAGGTGGCTCAGGCCATCCGTACGCTGATCGCTTGGGCGGGCGACGATCCCACCCGCGAAGGGCTGGTCGATACGCCCAAGCGCGTGGCACGGGCCTGGGCCGAATATTGCGCGGGCTATGGCGACGATCCGGCCGTCCACCTGTCGCGGGTGTTCGAGGAGGTCGGCGGCTATGACGAGATCGTGCTGCTGAAGGACATTCCGTTCCAGTCGCATTGCGAGCACCACATGGCCCCGATCATCGGCCGTGCGCATATCGCCTATCTGCCGCGCAACCATGTCGTCGGCATTTCCAAGCTGGCCCGCGTGCTGCATGGTTTTGCGCGTCGCTTGCAGGTGCAGGAGCGGCTGACCGCCGAGGTAGCCGACTGCATCTGGGAAAATCTGAAGCCGCTGGGCGTCGCCGTGGTTATCGAGGCGACCCATGCCTGTATGACCGCGCGAGGCGTCCGTACGCCGGGCGTCGCGATGGTGACCAGCCGGATGATGGGCGTGTTCCGCGACGACGAGCGCAGCCGCAAGGAAGTCCTGTCGCTGATGGGCCTGGGCGGATGATCCGCCGCACCGTCCTGGTGACCGGCGGTGCCAAAAGGCTGGGCGCGGCAATCGTGCGACGGCTGGTGGCGGACGGGCACCGGGTGGTGATCCATTATAATGGCTCTGGCGAGGACGCCGCCACGCTGGCGGAGGAACTGGCCGGGGTCACGGTGCAGGGCGATCTGTCGGTGCTGGAGGGCATCGACGCCCTGTTCGCCCAAGCACGGCAGGCGGCGGGTGGGCCGATCGATGGGCTGGTCAACAGCGCCTCGGCTTTCCTGTTCGACCGGCCGCCCGAAACCGATGCGCGCCTGATGGCCGAACTCTATGCGATCAATGCCGCCGCGCCCGCGCTGCTCGCCTCGGCACTGGCGCGGCAGGACGATGTGACGGACGGCGCAGTGGTCGATATCCTCGACCAGAAGCTGGCCAATCCCAATCCCGACTTCTTTGCCTATAGCTGCGCCAAGTTCGCGCTGGCGGGGGCGGGCACGATGCTGGCCCAGGCACTGGCGCCCCGGATCGCGGTGAATGCGGTCGCCCCCGGCCTGACCCTGCAAAGCGGCGACCAGAGCGACGCGGAATTTGCCGAGGCCTCGGTCAAGAACCTGCTCGGCCGTCCGATCGGGGCGGCGGCGGTGGCGGAGGCGGTGTCCTTCCTGCTGACCGCGCGCGGCATTCGCGGCCAGACCCTGTACGTCGATTGCGGCCAGCGCTTCTGCCGCCGCGACGGCGATGTGATGTTCGAGGGACGGGCGTGACCGCGACCTATACGATCCTGCTCGACGACATGACGGTCGCGATGCACCTGGGCATCCACCCGCATGAAGTCGCGCCGCAGCCGGTCCGCCTGTCGGTGGCGATGACCGTCACCTATCCGTCCGCGCCCGGTGCCGACCGGATCGAGGAAGTGCTCGACTATGACTTCCTGCGCGAGGGCATCTTGGCGATGGCGCGCGGCCCCGGCTTCGCCTTGCAGGAAAGCCTGTGCGAGGCGATTGCCGCCTTGTGCCTGGCTGACCCGCGCGTGAAGGCGGTGAAGGTGCGATCGACCAAGATCGACATCTATCCCGATGCCCGGATCGGGTGTGAGATCGAACGTACGCGCTGACGTCACCCATTCGTCATTTAACCGTCATCAAACTGTTGCGGAGCGCCGCGTCGCTGCCCTAAGCCGCCGTCACCAACAGGGTAGGGCGTAGGGCGTGATCAAGGCGAGACTCCATCGGGCCCGTCACGGTGCGGCCGTCGTCATCGCGCTGAGCCTGCTGCCCGCACCGGCCGCCGCCCAGACGGTCCAGGAGCTTCAGCGCCAGATCGACGAGCTGAAAGCGCAGATCAAGGTGCTGACCGAGGCACAGAAGACGGCCGCTGGTCCTGCGGTGGTCCCACCCACCGTGCCGCCGACGCCGATGGTGGCCGCCGCGCCTGTCGCCCCCACCGTGAAGCCCGAGCCCGAGCGGGTGGCGAGCATCCCCAAGCTGCCCTCGTCGCGCACCCCCTGGTATGATCGCCTGCGCCTGCGCGGCTATACCCAGCTTCGCTACAATGCGGTTCTGGATAGTCAGGATGCGCCGGGAGCGAACGGATCGCGGCTGCGCTCGGTGCATGACGCCTCGGTCAATGAGGATGGCGGCTTCCTGCTGCGGCGGGTGCGGCTGGTGTTGCAGGGGGATATCACCGACCGGCTGCAACTCTATTTCCAGCATGACTTCGGCGCCGCGGTGAACAACCAGTCGAGCACCGAGCGGCGCGAGAATTTCGGACAGTTGCGCGATGTCTATGCCGACTGGTTCCTCGATCCCGAACGCCGCCTTCGCCTGCGCTTCGGCCAGTCGAAAGTGCCGTTCGGCTGGGAAAACCTGCAATCCTCGTCCAACCGCCTGCCGCTCGATCGCTCGGACGCGATCAACAGCGGGGTGCCCGGCGAGCGCGATGTCGGCGTAAACCTCTATTACACGCCCGCGCCGGTGCAGGCGATCTGGGATCGGCTGGCCAAGAACAAGCAGAAGCTGTTCGGCAATTACGGCGCCTTTGGCTTGGCGGTCTATAATGGGCAGGGGACCAACCGTACCGAGCGTAACGGTACGCTGATGAAGGTCGCGATGGCCACCTGGCCCTTCGCGCTCGACGGGCTGGGGCCGTTATTCCGGGGACAGGTGCTGGAGCTCGGCGGGTCGGCGATGTTCAACCGTTTCCGACCCGAACTTCGCAGCGGTGGTATCAGTCCGATCGACTATCGCGACGACCGGGTGGCCGTTCATGCCATTCTCTATCCGCAGCCCTTCGGCATCCAGACCGAATGGACGACCGGTTGGGGCCCGCAATATGACGGCCTGCTGGGCGCGGTGCGCAGCCAGCGGCTCGGTGGGGGCTATGTGCAGCTGATGGCCGATATCGGCCATACCCCGCTCGGCCGCGCCATTCCCTATGCCCGGTGGCAACGCTATCGCGGCGGGTGGAAGCCCAATGTCGATGCACCCCGCCTGGAAACCGACGAGTGGGAGCTGGGCACCGAAATCCAGCTGGTCGAAGCGCTGGAGCTGACCCTGGCCTATGCCCGGATGGAGCGCCGTGAGGCCGACGCCCGGCGCACCGGCCGCGCGACCGGCGACCTGATCCGCACCCAGCTGCAATTCACCTATTGAACACCGTGCCCGGCAGGGGAAGGGTCAGTTGCCGTCGTCTCCGCCGCCGGGACCGGTAAAGTCGATGCGGATGCGCACCCATTCGCCGACCATGACCTTGCCGCCGATACGGGGCGCGCGGACGCGGAACTGCCAGGCGGCCTCGCGCATCGCCCGACCAAGCCCCGAGCCGATCGGGGATTCGGCCAGCATGCGGCAATTCTCGACGCGATAGTCGGGGATGGTCTTGCAGGCGATCAGTGCCCAGCTGCCGGGCGGCGGCGCGGAGCGGAGATAGCCATTCAGCTCGGCATTGGTCGGGCGGCGCGGATACCATTCGGCATTGTAGAGCCGCTGGCCGCCCGGCCCCTCGCCGGGACCATAGGCCGAGGCGCTGTCCTGCCCGCGATCATCGCCGTTGCTGGAGCCCACCCCCTTGCCCTCGCCCTTGGGCAGCGAGGCGATGTTGCCGCCCTCGAACAACGACTTGTCTCCCCATTGCCATGGCGTCGGCGGGGAGGTGTCGGCTTGCTTCGGAGTCGGTGGAGTGGGGGTATCGGGCTGCTTTTGGGTCACCGGCGCCTTGGAACCCCCGGCCGCCGCGGGCTTGCGCGTCGCGGTGCGGGTCTCCGGCACCGGCGCGCCCGCGTCCCGGTCGGAGGGCGAGACGGAGAAGGTGTTGAGCGAGGAGGAGGTCTGCGGCTCGATCAGCTTGGGCGCCAGATGGAACAGCAACCACGCGAGCAGGAGGTGCGCGATCACCGTCAGGGTGATCGACGCCCCCCGCTCGCGCAGTTTCTCGCGATAGCGTTCGGGGATGAACGCCCACCGGTGGGACGACGAAGAAGGAGCGCTCGCCGCCATCGTCGCCGTCTTAGTCGAGAAGCGCCGGGGGGACGTGCATCAGGCCCGGTTGGCGGCGGACAGCACCGCGCGCACGCTGGCGGTGGCGATATCGGTATCGAGCCCGACGCCGAACACCGTCCGGCCATCGGCGGTCCGCGCCTCGACATAGGCGACCGCCTGTGCGTCCGCGCCGTGGCCGATGGCGTGCTCGTTATAGTCGACGACTTCCAGCGCGGGGCCGGTCGTGTCGGCAAGCGCGGCGATCACGCTGGAGATCAGGCCGTTGCCGCGCCCGGCGATCGAACGCTCCTCGCCGCCGACCAGCACCCGACCAATAAAGGTCCGCTGACCCGCCGAGCCGGTTTCCTCATAGTCGCGCAGCACGAAACGATCGCCCTCGCGCGGCAGATAGGTCGCCTCGAACCCGGCCCAGATATCGGCGGCGTTCAACTCGCGGCTGGTCGCGTCGGCCAGCGCCTGGACATGGCGGCTGAAATCGGCCTGAAGCCGCTTGGGCAGCTTCAGCCCCTTGTCCTGCTCGATCACCCAGGCGACGCCGCCCTTGCCCGACTGCGAATTGACGCGGATGACCGCTTCATAGGACCGGCCGAGATCGGCGGGATCGATGGGGAGGTAGGGGACTTCCCACAGATCGTCGTTGCGCGCGGCTTGGGCCGCAAAGCCCTTCTTGATCGCGTCCTGATGACTGCCCGAAAAGGCGGTAAAGACCAGATCGCCCGCATAGGGCGTGCGCGGATGGACGGGCAGGTTGGTGCAGTAATGGACCGTATTCACCACCTCGTCGATGTCCGACAGGTCGAGCTTGGGGTCGACGCCTTGCGTGTACATGTTGAGCGCGACGGTCACGAGGTCGCAATTGCCGGTCCGCTCGCCATTGCCGAGCAGGCAACCCTCGACCCGGTCCGCGCCCGCCATCACGCCCAGTTCGGCGGCGGCGACGCCGGTGCCCCGGTCGTTATGCGTGTGCAGCGAGATGACCACCGAATCGCGGTTCGGGATGTTGCGGCCGAACCATTCGATCTGGTCGGCATAGACGTTCGGCGTCGCGCATTCGACGGTGGCGGGCAGGTTCAGGATCAGCGGGTGGTCGGGCGTCGGCTTCAGCACGTCCATGACGGCGGCGCACACCTCGACCGAGAAATCCAGCTCGGCGGTCGAGAAGGTTTCCGGGCTGTACTCGAAGAACCAGTCGGTGTTGGGGCGCTTGGCTGCCTCGTCGCGCAGGATCTTGGCGCCTTCGATGGCGATCTGACGAACCTCGTCGCGGGTCATGCCGAAAACGATCTTGCGCCAGGCCGGGCTGACAGCGTTGTAGAGATGGACGATCGCGGTGCGCGCGCCCTCCAGGCTTTCGAAGCTGCGCTCGATCAGGTCGCGGCGCGACTGGGTGAGGACCTGGATCGTCACGTCGTCCGGGATGCGGTTGTCGCGGATCAGGCCGGAGATGAAGTCGAACTCGGTCGCGCCCGCGCTCGGGAAGCCGACTTCGATCTCCTTCAATCCGACCTTGACCAGCAGGTCGAACATCCGGGTCTTCTTCTCGGCGTTCATCGGGTCGATCAGCGCCTGGTTGCCGTCGCGAAGATCCGTCGACAGCCAGCGCGGGGCCTTCGTGATCGTGCGGTTCGGCCATTGCCGGTCGGGCAGGGCGATGGTCGGGAAGGGGCGGTATTTGGTCGAGGGATCGCGCAACATGATCGGGTCTTCCAGCATTCTCGGCCGCGTCAGGCCAGGGCGCGGCGGGGACAGGCTTATCGTTTCATTCCGCCCTTAGGGAAGTCGCGCATGGCCACGCCGATCCTCCCCTAAGGGCGGATAAGTCGAAGCGAACGGAGCAGCAGCGCGGCGATCATGATGCAGCGGTTCATGCCGTGTCGGGGCGGCCTTGTCCATATCGAGAATGATGACGTCCGCCTGACGTGACCAACGAAAAAAGGCGGGGCCGAAGATCGACCCCGCCTCTCGCGGATGGGAGATGAGAGGGAAAATTACTGCGCGGTGAAGGCGGCGTTGATTGTCAGGTCGACGTCATCACCGACGACCGGGACATAGGCGCCGACGCCGAAGTCCGAACGCTTGATCTTGGCGGTGGCGCGGAAGCCGATGTTCAGCTTCTTCGACATCGGGTTGGTGCCCGCACCGAAGAAGGTCGCGTTCAGCGTGACCGGCTTGGTCTGGTCCTTGATGGTCAGGTTGCCCGTGATGACGGCCTTGGTGCCCATGACCTTCACGCTGGTGGAGACGAAGCGCGCGGTCGGATAGGTCGCGGCGTCGAAGAAGTCCTTCGACTTCAAGTGGTTCGCGAAGGGCGCGGCGGTGACCGAGAGGTCGTCGATCTTGAAGGTCACGTCGACCTTGGCGTTCTGCGGCTTGGCGGGATCGATGGTCAGCGAGCCTTCCGACGCGCCGAACTGCCCCTCGAGCATCGAGAAGCCCATATGGTTCACCGACCAGGTGACCTGGGTATGGGCGGGGTCGACGGCATAGGTGCCCGCGACGACGCGCGACGCCACGGGCGCGCCCGGCTGGGTCTGGGCGATGGCGGGCGCAGCGATGGTGGCGAGCGCCAGGGCGGCGGGAAGGACGAAACGCATGGGTAGACTCCCTGTTGGACCAGGCCTTTGTGGTCGGTGCGCATAACGCACGTCAAAGGCCAAGGTCGCAACGATGCGTTTCCGGGCTGGGTGGGGAGGGTGGTCTCTGCGAGGCCCCTTGCC
>NZ_LDTE01000149.1 GCF_001476905.1 Sphingomonas sanguinis
GCAACGGATCGGCGGCGGGCGCGGAGCTCAGCCTGCCCGCCGCCGATCCGTTGCTCGACGCGATGGCGTTCAGCCGGGGACGATTCACCGTGGAACAGGCGGGTCAGCCACCACTCGTCATCCCCGCCTATGCCGAGGTCGGGCGGGTGATCGAGGATTGCCGGGGCTGAATCCCGCGTCCTTTCGCGGGCGCAGGATGTTCGGTCAAACATCGTCACAAAACAAGTCTTGTTTATCGCCTTGCGACTCCGCACATTGCCAATGCGCCCTTTGAAAGGGTGCATTGGCTTTAACTAGCGAAAGGAGGTGATCCGATGTCTCATGGTTCAGCAAGGGGGTCGGTTCAGTTCGTTCGGGGGGCCGGTCTCTGACATCGATAGGCGCGGTTCGGGGGGTATTTTCCCCCAATCAACGGTCGCGCCTGATGTCTTGAGGCCCGCATGGTCTCCCGGGCTGGAGCTCTCCGGCCGCTGACCATGTTTAGGGGTTGCCGGGGCCGTCGTGATGACGTCCCGGCAGCCTCTTTTCATTTATGGGACATATCGTCAGGCATTGGCTTTCGTCTCTGCGACCAAGCCATATTCTGGCCCCGGAGATAACGCTCTTTCATCACCCCGGAGAAAGCCGGGGCAGAGTAGAATCAGCGCGGGCGACAGAAGGTCTGTCCTCACCTCAAAGACTTTGGCCACTGGACCCCGGCCTTCGCCGGGGTGATGGCGGGACTCCGTCGCTTACTCTGCCTTCTCGTCCCGATACTTCATCTCCAGGAACCGCCCGCGCGTCGACAGACTGTCGAGATCGGCCTGGGCAAGCCGCTGGGTCATGTCGCCGATTTCCTGCTCGATGAGCTTCAGGCCATCGAGCAGCTGCGTGTCCGGCGTTCGGCCGTTGCGCTCGACCCGGCGAAGCGGTTCGGGCACGCGTTCATAATCGCGCAGGAAGGCGGGGAGCTGCTCGCCGATCAGGCGGCGGACCTCCATCGCCTCGGGCGTCTCGTTGTCGACACTGGCCAGTTGCGGCGACAGCGTGTCCAGCCGCCGCCCGATCCGGTCGACCAGCTGCACGGCGGGGGCAGGCAGCAACGGGCGCTGTGCGTCCAACCAGCGTTCGGTCTGGGAGGGCAGCGCCTTGATATCGACCTGGGCCAGCTTGGCGGGCGTCGGCGCGCGCGCCGCCGGGGCGAGCGCGATGGCGAGCGTCGCCGCCAGCATCAGCATCATCGCGGCCAGCGCCCCGAAAATGCCGATCCCGCCGGGCAGGATCAGGCCCGTCACCATCGCCGCAATCAGGATGACCGCATTGGCCACCGCGATCAGGATCAGGCGTTGCAGCGCCGAGCGCGCCCGGCGGCGCACCCGCTTGACGGTCTGCCCCGCCTGCCCCCGATAATCCTGCGAGATGCGCGCCATCACTTCGCGCGCCCGTTCGATCTGGGCATCGACCTCGTTCGAGCGAGGGGTGGTCACGGGCTTACAGCGCCTCCAGCTTGAACGACGACGCAGACGATCCGCTGGTTAGCTGCGGGTTCTGCGCGCCCTCGGCTCGGGCGATATACCCCTTCGACTTCTCGACCTCGTTGCCCAGCGTCGTGACCGTGGTCTTCATCGAATCGAGCGCCTTCATCTTGAAGCTGTCGATCGCATCCATCGTGTCATAGATATTCTGGAAGGCGCGTTGCAGCGTCTCCAGCGGAATGGTCGAGGCCGCCGCCTGTTCATGGATTTGCGCGGTCTGGCTGCGCAGCAGCTTGCCGGTCGAATCGATGATGTTGGCGGTGGTCGAGTTCAGCGCGGTGATCTGGTCGAGCACCAGCTTCTGGTTCGCCAGCGCCTGCGCCACGGTGACAGCGGTGCGCAGCGCCGAGACGGTGGTGGTCGAGGCGCGGTCGACGCCCTTTACCAGTTCGACATTGTTCTTCTTGACCAGATCCAGCGCCAGATAGCCCTGCACCGTGACCGCCATCTGGGTCAGCAGGTCCTGGGTGCGCTGGCGGGTATAGAAGAGCGCGGTCTCGCGGATCGCCTTGGCCTTGGCGGGATCACTGTGATCCAGCTCGTTCGCCGTATCCTCCAGCTTGGCGTCCATCGTCTTGGACAGATGGATCATCTGCTCCAGCCGCCCCATCGCCGACCAAAGATTCGCCCGCTCAGTATCGATCGCGGCATTGTCCATCAGCAGTTCGTCACGGCCCGAGGACAGGCTTTTCAGGATCGCGGCGATATGCGTCTGCGACGAGCGATAGCCGTCGAAATAGTCGCGCATCTTGTTGCCGAAGGGCAGGATGCCGAGCAGCTTGCGCGGGGCGGAGAGATTGCCCTGGCGACCCGGATCGAGACTTTCGACGACGCGGCGCAACTCGGTCAGGTCCTTACCCACGCCCGTCTCGCCGTCCATCGCCTTGACCGGGCGGTCGAGGAAACGGTTGGACTGGCTGGCCGCCTCGCGGATTTCCTTTTGCCCCATGGCGGTGATCGCATCGACGCGGCGGCCGAATTCGGGGCTGTTCACGTCCTGCGCAATCAGTTCGGCGACGAAGCCGTCGACCTTCTGCTCCAGCTGGCTGCGCGTCTTGTCATCGACGGGGACCAGCCCCGCGGCCTGGGCGGGCGCCACCGTCGGCACGGGATCGGGCGGCGTCAGCGTCAGCCCCTTTTCCTGCGTCACGGTATCGGCGGTCGTGGCCATGCTCAAAGTCTCCAAATGCCCTGGCACATAGTGTGGAGGGGATGGCGACCCGGTTCAAGTGTATTATGGGGATAATACTATACGTCGATTTGATGCTGCGGACGCGCAACCGAAGTGGCGGGGGTTCGTTACCCGACCTCGACCTTGCCTCTCCGGGCGGTCCGATCATCCCCCAAAGCCCTGGGCTTCCATGCTTTTGCGTGGCGGATCATGCGGTTACGGAACGGCGATCGAGCCCCGACCGAAGAAGCCGGGCCGAATCGCAGCAGACAGAGACACCCGCCTGCCCCCTTGCCGGTTCACCGCCGTCAGGGGGCTTTTTTGGGCCGGTCAGGCGTCGAACAGACCGTCCTGCGACCCGATCGGCGGGTTCAGTCCCAGATGCTTCCACCCGCCCGGATTGAGGATACGCCCTCGTGCGGTGCGCGCCAGCAGGCCGAGCTGGATCAGGAACGGCTCGATCACCTCCTCGATCGTGTCGCGCGGCTCGGAGAGGCCAGCGGCCAGCGTCTCCACCCCCACCGGTCCGCCGCGATAGACATCGGCGATCATCGTCAGATAGCGCCGGTCCATCGCGTCGAGCCCCAGCGCATCGACCTCCAGCCGGTTGAGCGCCTGGTCGGCGGCGGCGGCATGGACGATCTCATGCCCTGCCACGCTGGCGAAATCACGCACCCGACGCAGCAAGCGCCCCGCGATACGCGGCGTGCCCCGCGAGCGGCGCGCGACCTCAACGGCACCGTCCTCGGCGATGGGCAGGTCGAGCAGGCGGGCGGCGCGGGTGACGACGCGGGTCAGTTCCTCGACCGTATAGAATTGCAGGCGGACCGGGATGCCGAAGCGATCGCGCAAGGGCGTGGTCAGCAGTCCCTGCCGCGTCGTCGCCCCCACCAGCGTGAAGCGCGGCAGGTCGATCCGCACGCTGCGCGCCGACGGCCCCTCGCCGATCATCAGGTCGAGAACCCGGTCCTCCATCGCCGGATACAGAACTTCCTCGACCGCCGGTTGCAGGCGGTGGATTTCGTCGATGAACAGGACGTCACCGTCTTCGAGGTTGGTCAGCAACGCGGCGAGATCGCCCGACTTGGCGATCACCGGGCCGGAGGTGGCACGGAAGCCTACGCCCATCTCGCGCGCGATGATCTGCGCCAGCGTCGTCTTGCCCAATCCCGGCGGGCCGAAGAACAGCACATGGTCCAGCGCATCGCCGCGCCCGCGCGCCGCCTGGATGAAGACGCGCAGATTGTCGCGCGCCGCCTGCTGCCCGACGAACTCGTCCAGGCTTTTCGGGCGGAGCGCGGCGTCGACATCCTCGGGACGGCGGCTGGCGGACAAAAGGCGGTCTTGGTCGGTCACGCGGCTAGCCCTAGCGGCTGGGGGGCATGGCTGTCGAGCAGCCAAGCGAACATTGCACGAACATAGCAGCCCAGGCGGGCCCGCGCCAATCGCCCATGCCACGGCTTAACCCCGGATAGCGGACTCGCAAACCGAAACGCGCTATGATCGGGGCCATGCCGCACGATGTCTATCTGGCCACTGCCGTTTCGCCCGCCCTGGAGGCGATGCTCGCCGAACGCTTCACGCTCCACCGCGACACGCCGCCGCCCGGCACCAAGGCGATCGTCGGGGGCGGCCAGATGACGGTCGACGCCGCGCTGCTGGAGCGTTTGCCCGAGTTGGAGATCATCGCGGTGCACGGCGTCGGTCATGACGGGATCGACCATGACGCGGTGGCGGCGCGCGGTATCCGCATCGCGATCACGCCCGACGTGCTGACCGAGGATGTCGCCGACCTTGCCATCGCGCTGTGGCTGGCGGTCGATCGGCGGGTAGCGGCGAACGACCGGGCGGTGCGCATGGGCAATTGGGCGGTGCCGCTCGGCCGCCGGGCAAGCGGGCGGCGGATCGGAATTTTCGGACTGGGCCGGATCGGCCAGGCCATCGCCGCCCGCGCCAAGCCGTTCGGCGGCGAGATTGCCTATACTGCGCGGTCGGAGAAGCCGGTGGCGTGGCGCTTCGTTGCCGATCTGGCGACGCTGGCGGCGGAGAGCGACGTGCTCTTTCTTGCCGCACCGGGTGGGGAGGAGACGCGCGGCGTTGTCGATGCCGAGGTGCTGGAGCGGCTGGGCGCGGATGGCGTCCTCATCAATGTCGCGCGCGGCAGCCTGGTCGAGGAAGACGCGCTTATCGCCGCACTGGAGTCGCACAGGCTGGCCGGGGCGGGGCTGGACGTGTTCGCCGACGAGCCGGACGTGCCCTATGCGCTGCGCCGGATGAACCATGTCGTGCTCGCCCCGCACCAGGGCAGCGCCACGCGCGAAGCACGCGCCGCCATGGCGGAGATGGTGGTGGCGAATCTGGACGCGCATTTCGCCGGGCACGCGGTGCCGGGGTTGCTGGGGTAAGGTTTTCCCCTGCCTCCGACACGCGTTACTTGGCGGCTTTCCGCAACGCCAACCGCACCAGCGCATCAAGCGACGCGCCCGCCCCCAATTCCTCTTCGGCGGTCGCCACCGCCGCATTGGCCTCGGCCGGACGAAAGCCAAGGTTGAGCAGCGCCGACACTGCGTCCGCGCCAGCCCCCGCCGACGCGGCGACTCCGCCGCCGGACCCCGGCGCGAGCACGATGCCGCCGACCTTGTCCTTCAACTCCATGACAATCCGCTGGGCGAGTTTCGGTCCCACGCCGTTCGCGCGCGCCACCATCGCCTTGTCGCCGCTGGCGATCGCGCGCATCAGATCGGCGGGCTCCAGCGCCGACAGGATCGCCAGCGCCACGCGAGAGCCCACGCCCTGCACGCCCGTCAACAGCCGGAACCAGTCTCGTTCGTCCGCGCTGGCGAAACCGACCAGGCGGATCGAATCCTCGGACACCAGCATCTCGGTATGCAGCATCGCCGCCTCGCCCACCGGGCCGATTGCGGACAGCGTGCGCGCGGACGCACCTACCAGATAGCCGACGCCGCCGACATCGATCACCGCATGGTCGATGCCGGTGGAGTCCAAACGTCCCTTGAGATGCGCGATCATGCGGATGGGTTAGAACAAAAGGGGGTGGACGTCACGGGGTGTTATGATTGGGTTCGTCGCCTGGGGCTTTGCCCTCCCCCATCCCCTC
>NZ_LDTE01000015.1 GCF_001476905.1 Sphingomonas sanguinis
CGGCGTCGGCGTCGGCGCGGCAGCCGCCGGTACGACGCGCAACGGCTTGGGCGAAGGATCGCCGAACAAGGAGGGCTGCTCCTCGTCCTCGACCGGTTGCGACTCGACCGGGGCCGCAGCCTGCGCCGCGCGGGGAGCGGGTGCCGCCTCCATCGTCTCGACGCTGGTCAGGCGGGCGACCTTGCTGGGCGCGCGGGTCTCGATGACGACCGAGCGAATCTCGGGCAGCACGGCCTTGAATTCGAGGTGCAGGCGGTCCGCATAATGGCTGCGCACCCAATTGGTCGCAAAGGCCGAAGGGAGCGCCAGGCGGACCGTATCGGGCTCGTCACCCTCGATCAGCTCCATCGGCTTCAACCACTGGTCGAACAGGCGCGCGCCGGCCGATTCGCGCAGGTTCGCGCGAACGCGCGCCCAGGCACGGGCCTGGTCGGTCGTCGGTCGCGTTGCCTGCCAATTCGTCACACACGCACTCCAGTTTCGCCGATCGCAGGAAACGCGATCGAACCCCCAATTCCACTCGGCGACACAATCCCCATGGGCGAATCAGATACGGATTCGGCCCGGTGATGCCACTTCGCTATGTCCATGACGCGGGCACGAAGCACCGCTGCTGGGATACCGATTATGAGCCATGGCGGGGTCCGATCAAGTCCGTCCGCGGCCATAAATCTGAAATAAATCGGATTGACAGGCCAAAGGCCGCAGAATCCCGTCCAATTATCTCACAAGTACCTGATATATATAGGTATTAACCACAGGCCCAGGCTCGAGCCTCAATCCCGAATCACTCGAATCGCGGGAAATGCTGGGCTTGCGCGAAACGCGACTTTGTTCCCTCGGATCGAGTCCAAAATAGCGTTAACGCAAACCGCAGGCGCACGAAAAAACCCGCCGGGGGACCGCCCCCGGCGGGTTGCTTTCGTCGCGGAAACCGAGAGGCTTTTAGGCCAGCGCGGCGATGCGCTTGGTCAGGCGCGAGAACTTGCGCGCGACCGTGTTCTTGTGCAGCACGCCCTTGGCGACACCGCGTGCCATTTCCGGCTGCGCCGCGGCCAGAGCGACCGTCGCGGTTTCCTTGTCACCGGCGGCCAGCGCGGCCTCGACCTTCTTCACGAAGGTACGGATGCGGCTGACGCGGTTGCCGTTGATGACGGCGCGACGCTCGTTGCGACGGATACGCTTTTTGGCCTGCGGCGTGTTCGCCATGAAAACCTCTAAATCTCGATCAAAAGGGATAGCGGCGCGACGCACCAGCTTTGAAGCCGCGCCCCTTACCGGTTGGTGCGCCCGTCGTCAACTGCGCTGGCAGTTCGCGCACCAGAAAGTCGACCGTCCGGAGTCGGTCCGCCGCCGCACGATCGTGCCGCATTCGCACGGATCGCCCTCGCGGCCATAGACCCGCCACTCCTTGGAAAAGTAGCCCAGTTCGCCGTCGGGACGCACATAATCGCGCAGCGACGATCCCCCCGCCAGGATCGCGGCCTCCAGCACCGCGCGGATCGACTCGACCAGCCGAACGAGTCGCGCCTTCGATATCTGGCCGCCCGCGCGCCCCGGCGTGATCTTCGCCATGTGCAGCGCTTCGCAGACATAGATATTGCCCAGCCCAGCCACGATCCGCTGGTCGAGCAGCATCGCCTTGATCGGCGCCGCCCGCCCCTCCAGCGCGTTGGCCAGATACTCGGCGGTGAAATCCGGCCCCAGCGGCTCGGGCCCCATGGTCAGGAACGGCGGATAGCTGGCCAGATCGGCGGTCGGCCACAGATCGACGAAACCGAATCGCCGGGGATCGTTCAGCGCCAGTCGCCGCCCCGCCGCCGTCTCCAAGATTAGATGGTCGTGCGTCTGCGGCTCGCCCGGATCGATCCGCCAGCGCCCCGACATGCCGAGGTGGAACACCATGGTGTCGCCGCGATCGGTGTCGATCAGGCCGTATTTCGCGCGGCGACCCAGCGACGTCACCGTCGCCCCGGTCATCCGCTGGCGCAGGTCGGCCGGAAAGGGATGGCGCAGGTCCGGGCGGCGCGGCTCGACCAATGTCAGCTGCGCGTCCGCCAGCACCGGGGTGAGGCCGCGGACCGTCGTTTCGACCTCGGGAAGTTCGGGCATTTTCTCTCTGAATGGCTTTCGTCGCCAAACAGCTAGGTAGCGTTTGCCCCGCCAGCAAGGCCGGGCTAGGGCATCTCCATGAGCGATACCGTCTCCTTCGGCTATGAAGATGTGCCCCGCGACGAAAAGGTCGCCCGTGTCGGCAGCGTGTTTACCAACGTCGCCGCCAAATATGACCTGATGAACGATGCCATGTCGGGCGGCATGCATCGCCTTTGGAAGGACCGCTTCGTGCGCCGGGTGAAGCCGCGCGCCAGCGACCAGATCCTCGACATGGCGGGTGGCACCGGCGACATCGCCTTCCGCCTGGCCGAGTCGGGGGCCAGCATCACGGTCGCCGACATCAATCCGGCGATGCTGGAGGTCGGCATGAAGCGCGCGGCCGAGCGCGGGTTCGACGAGCTGGTCTGGACCGAGGCGAATGCCGAGTCCCTTACCTTCCCCGACAAATTCTTCGACGCCTATACGATCGCGTTCGGCATTCGGAACGTTACCGACATCCCGGCTGCACTCCGCGAGGCGCACCGGGTCCTGCGGCGCGGCGGGCGGTTCTTCTGCCTGGAATTCTCGACCACCGTGTGGCCCGGCTTTTCGGACGTGTACGACGCCTATTCACACAAGCTGGTGCCCAAGCTGGGCCAAATGCTGGCGGGCGATGCGGACAGCTATCGCTATCTGATCGAGTCGATCCGCCGCTTCCCTGACATGCCGACTTTCGAGAATATGATCCGCGAAGCCGGTTTTATCGAGACCAAGGTCGAGCCGATCATGGGTGGACTGGTCGCGATCCATTCGGGCTGGAAGATTTGATGCGAGGACGCCTGGGCGGACTCGCCCTGTGACGCAGCCGGTGGTGCATCTCTGGCGTCTGCTCAAATGGGGGCGGACGCTGGCGCGGCATGGCGCGTTGCGCGGGATCGAGCGCGATCCCAATACGCCCGCGCCCGTGCGGCGGCTGGCGCGTGTCGCGCGGTTCGGCGCGCGTGTGCCCGCCAAGCCGGCCTATGCCGATGCGTTCCAGGCGATCGGCCCGGCCGCAATCAAGCTGGGCCAGACGCTGGCCACCCGTCCCGACCTGGTCGGCGACGAGGCCGCACATGATCTGCTCCGCCTTCAGGACCAGCTGCCCCCCGTCCCCTTCGCGACGATCGCCGCCGCGATGGAGGCGAGCATGGGCCGCCCGCCCTCGCACTTCTTCGCTTCGATCGAGGAGGAGCCGGTCGGTGCCGCCTCGATCGCGCAGGTGCACCGCGCGGTGACGACCGATGGCCGCACCGTCGCGGTCAAGGTGCTGCGCCCCGGCGTCGAGGAAGACTTCGCCCGCGCCATCGACACCTATCAATGGGCCGCCGCGCAGGTCGAGGGGATGAGCGGCGAGGCCGCACGCCTGCGCCCGCGCCTGACGGTCGAGAATTTTCGACGCTGGACGCTGCGCGAACTGAACTTCCGGCGCGAGGCGGCGTCGGCCTCAGAACTCGCCGAGGCGATGACCGCCGAGCCCGACTTCATGGTGCCGCAGATCGACTGGGCCCGCTCGACGGCCAAGGTGCTGACGATCGAATGGATCGACGGGATCAAGCTGTCGAACCGGCAGGCTTTGGTGGAGGCGGGTTACGACCTGCCGCATCTGGCGCAGACCTTGGTGCGCGCCTTCCTGCGCCAGGCGATCGCGGAAGGTTTCTTCCACGCCGACATGCACCAGGGCAATTTGTTCGCCCTGCCCGGCAACAAGATCGCCGCGATCGACTTCGGCATCATGGGCCGGATCGACCGGCGCGCGCGGGTATGGCTGGCCGAGATCCTCTATGGCCTGATCACCGGCAATTATAAGCGCGTCGCCGAGATCCATTTCGAAGCGGGTTATGTCCCCGCGCACCACAATGTCGCCGAGTTCGCAACCGCGCTGCGGGCGGTGGGCGAGCCGATGCGGGGACTTCCGGTCAAGGACATGTCGATCGGCATGATGCTGGACGGCCTGTTCTCGATCACCCGCGATTTCGACATGGTGACGCAGCCGCACCTCTTGCTGCTGCAAAAGACCATGGTGATGGTCGAGGGCGTGGCGACAAGCCTCGATCCAGACATCAACCTGTGGGACTCGGCCGCGCCGTTCGTGCGCGAATGGATTCGCACCGAATTGGGGCCGGAGGCGAAGATCGCCGACCGCCTGATCGAGGACGTGCAGACGCTCGCCCGCCTGCCCGAACTGGTCCGCCGGATCGAGGCGCGCTACCCCGCGCCGGGTGGCGAGCCGCCCGCGCCGCCGCTCAAGCAGATCGAGGTGGTCCGGATCGGCGGCGGCTGGCGCTATGCCTTGCTGTCGATGGCCTCGGCGGCGGCGGGTGTCGCCGCGACGCTGGCCGTGCTTCGGTAGGGTGCCGGGGGTCGCCATGCCGGGCAGCACGCCCCCTGCCCCCCTTCGCCGCAGCCAGCGGCCGCTCTGGCTTGGCCAGCCGGGACGGATGACGGGCCTGTCGCCGATGGTCGCGCGTGGGGTTCTGGCACTGCTGATCCTGCTGATCGCTATCGGCTATGCGACACAAGGGGCGTTTGAGCCGGTCGGTGAGCGACTGCCGCCGGTCACGACCACGATCCTCGACCATGTGCGGCACGGCCAGTCCTTCTATCCCGCCGCACTCGATGCGCTGCGCGAAAATGACCGAGCGCTGAGGCCTGCGCTGTTCGCGGTGCCGCTGCCCGCGCTGTTCGTGACGCTGGCCGCGCTGCCGACCCTGGTCTGGCATGGCGGGTTGCTGCTGCTGGGCATGGCGATGATGGCGGGATGGCTGCGGCGCATGGTGCCGGTTCTGGAGACTCGGACCGCGATCGGACTGCTGGCGATCCTGCTGATCGCCGGTTTCTATCCGCTGCCCGATCGCCCGATGGTGACCGCGCCCGAAAGCTGGGCGGCGGTACTGATCGCCCTGTCGCTGGTCCAGCGGCGCCCCGAAGCGGGGCTGAGCGCGGTGGCGCTGGGGCTGGTCGCGATGATCCTGACGCCGATGGCGCTGCCCTATGCGATCGTCATGCTCGTGCTCGCGGCGCAGGCAGGCGCGCGGCGGGAGGCGATCGGATGGATGACCGCGCTGGCGGTGGCGCTGCTGGTGCTGGCGGCGCATGCCCATGCGCTGAACACGCTGGTCAGTGCGGTCGACCCGGCGATGGGCAGCCCCGTCCATGTGATCGCGCCGGGCACGCTGATCGCCGCCGTGGCGGACGCACAGGCGATCGGCTTCCTGCCAATGAGCGTGGTGGTGCCGCTGGCCGTGCTGGCCGCGCTCGGCTGGGTGCATTGGCGCGCCCCCGCCGCGCGGCGGGCGGGCGTGACCATGGCGGTCTATGCGCTGCTGACGCTGGTGACGGGATCGCCGGTGCTGGTGCTGGGCCTGTCGCCGCTCTTCTTCCTTGGCGTCGTCTTCGCGCCCGATGCGGTGCGGGAGCTAATCCTGGCCGCGCGCGACCGGCGACGCATCACCGTGACGCGAGTCGTGCGATGAGCCATATCCTGTTGATCGTCGGCGGCGGCATCGCCGCGTACAAGAGCTGCGAGTTGATCCGCCTGCTCCGCAAGAATGGCCATAGCGTCCGCTGTGTCCTGACCGAGGGAGGCAGCCATTTCGTCACGCCGATGACCTTGGCGGCGCTGTCGGAGAACCAGGTCTTCACCACGCTCTGGGACCTGAAGGATGAGGCGGAGATGGGGCATATCCAGCTCAGCCGCGAGGCCGATCTGGTCGTCGTCGCGCCGGGTACCGCCGACCTGATGACGCGGATGGCAAATGGCCATGCCGACGATCTGGCGACGACTTTGCTGCTCGCCACCGACACGCCGGTG
This sequence comes from Sphingomonas sanguinis, assembly GCF_001476905.1. GTDB lineage: Bacteria > Pseudomonadota > Alphaproteobacteria > Sphingomonadales > Sphingomonadaceae > Sphingomonas > Sphingomonas sanguinis_B. Next base: position 5,948 of record NZ_LDTE01000015.1, read on the forward strand.
CTGGTGGCCCCCGCGATGAACGTGCGCATGTGGCTTCACCCCGCCACCCAGCGGAACGTGGCGCAGCTGCGTGCCGATGGGGTCGAGGTAATGGCACCCGACGAAGGCGCGATGGCGTGCGGCGAGTTCGGCCCTGGCCGCCTGCCCGAGCCACCCGCGATCCTCGCCGCGATCGAGGCGAAGCTGACGCCCGCCCATCGTCCGCTGGCGGGGCGGCATATATTGGTGACGGCGGGTCCGACTCACGAGCCCATCGATCCGGTCCGCTACATCGCCAACCGCTCCTCGGGGCGACAGGGTTTTGCGGTCGCAGGCTCGCTGGCGGCGCTAGGCGCGCGGGTGACGCTGGTCGCCGGGCCGGTGACGCTGCCCACTCCGCCGGGCGTCGACCGGGTGGATGTCGAGACCGCGCGCGACATGGCACGGGCGGTCGCCGCCGCACTCCCCGCCGACGCCGCCGTCATGGTCGCCGCCGTCGCCGACTGGCGAGTCGAAGCCGCCGGACAGAAAGTGAAGAAGGACGGCGGCGCGGCCCCGGCACTGACCCTGGTCGAGAATCCCGACATCCTCGCCACCGTTGCCGCTTCACCCGATCGCCCCCGGCTGGTGGTCGGCTTCGCGGCCGAGACCGAGAACGTCATCGACCACGCCGTCGCCAAACGCGCCCGCAAGCGGGCCGACTGGATCGTCGCCAACGACGTGTCGGGCGATGTCTTCGGCGGCGAGGCGAACCGCGTCCACCTGATCACCGCCGATGGAGTCGAGAGCTGGGAGCGGATGGGCAAGGACGATGTTGCCAGGGGGCTCGCGCAACGTATCGCGGATGCGCTACAAGCGACGTCATGACGCTTGCACCGATTTCCATTGCTCTCAAACGCTTGCCCCATTCCGAGGGGCTGCCCCTGCCCGCTTATGCGACCCCCGGCGCGGCGGGCATGGACGTGGTCGCGGCCGAGACGCTGACGCTGGAGCCCGGCAAACGCGCCGCCGTCGCGACCGGCTTCGCCATCGCTATCCCGCCGGGATACGAGGTGCAGGTGCGTCCGCGCTCCGGCCTGGCGCTGAAGAACGGCATCACCTGCCTCAACACGCCCGGCACGATCGACGAGGATTATCGCGGCGAGGTGAAGGTGATTCTTGCCAATCTGGGCGACCAACCGTTCGAGGTCGTGCGCGGCGAGCGCATTGCCCAACTGGTCCCCGCCCCCGTCCAACGCGCGACCTTTACGTTGGTCGAGGAACTCGACGCGACGCAGCGGGGGGACGGCGGCTTCGGATCGACCGGGCGATGATCGCCCCGCTGCTGATCGCCGCCGCGCTCCAGGTCGCGCCCCCGCCGGTGAGGCCACCGGTAAGCCCGGACGAACCGCCACACGACTGGTCGACCCTGGCGTCGATCACCCTGCCGCCCGCCGGACCCGACATGGTGCGCTTCGTCCGCGACGAGGTCGCGGCGGGCCGCTGCACTCGCGCGCGCGCGACGGACGAACAGATGGTGCTGGTCGTGCCGATGGCGGTGCGGATCAGCGCCGACGCTGGGGCCGAAACCATCGTCCCGCTCGCGATCGGATGCCCCACGGTCGAACAATATAGCGCGGGCGTGGCGCAGCGGATGCTCCGTCATCTCGCGCATCGCACCATGATGGAGGGCGATCGCTGGTATCGCACCGTCATCACCTACACATGGCCAGGCACTGCGCCGGGATGATCCTGACCGACGACGAACTCGCCCGCTATGCCCGCCATATCGTACTCCGCGAATTCGGCGGTGGCGGCCAGATCCGGCTGAAACAGGCACGGGTCGCGGTGATCGGCGCAGGCGGTATCGGCTCGCCCGCCATCCAGTATCTCGCCGCCGCCGGGATCGGTGCGCTGACCCTGATCGACGACGATGTGGTCGAGCCGTCCAACCTGCAACGCCAGACGATCTTCACCACCGAGGATCGCGGCATCGCGAAGGTCGAGGCCGCCGCCGCCCATGTCGCACGGCTCAACCCGCATGTCGCGGTGACCGTGCACCGGACGCGCGTGGACGCGGGCAATATCGCCGCGCTGATCGAAGGCGCGGACGTGGTGCTGGACGGTTGCGACAATTTCGCCACCCGGCTGGCGGTCGCCGATGCCTCGCTGGGCTTGCGAATCCCACTTGTCTCGGCGGCGGTGGGACAGTTCGAGGGGCAGTTGGCGGTCTATCGCGGGTGGGAGGCGGACAAGCCCTGTTACCGCTGCTTCGTGGGCGATGCGGCGGACCAGGCCGGGTTGACCTGCGCCGATGACGGGGTGCTGGGGCCGGTGACCGGCGTGATGGGCAGTCTGGCCGCGCTGGAGACGTTGCGCGCCGTAGCGCCGTTCGGGCGCGACAGTGCCGGCAGCATCCTGATCGCCGACATGCTGTCCATGCGGTTCCGTACGCTGGCGCTGCCCAAGGACCCCGGTTGCCGCTGTGCGACGGCGGTGGCGGCATGAGCACGCCCCCCGCCCCGCCGTCCGGCTGGTGGAACTGGACCGGCGACAAGAGCTGGATCGGCCAGGTCACCGGCCTGCCCGACAGTACGCTGCACGCCCATGCGGGTATGGCGATCCTGGTCCTCGCCGCGCTGGTCTTGCGACGCAAACCTTGGGACTGGCGCTGCTGGCTGACCGTGCTGGTGATCGAGACGATTAACGAGGCCTATGACCTGCTCCAGCCCTTCTATCCCACCGATGAAGGCAATCTGCCCGCCAGCTGGTTCGACATGTGGAACACGATGCTGTGGCCGACGGTCATCCTGCTGACCTTCGCCTGGCTGGGGCGGCGGGCGGATGAGAGAGGGCGGTAAATTCCTCCCCTCGCAGGGGAGGAATAGAAAAAGGGGCGGTGGCCTTTCGGCCCCGCCCCTTCATCCATTCGGAAGAATCCAATCAGCCGAGCAGATTCTTCGCGAACGCGCGCACCGCCGGACCGATGTCCTCGCGCGCCAGACCCAGCGCCAAGTTCGCGGTCAGCCAGCCCGCCTTGTCGCCGCAATCGTAACGCTGGCCGTCGAAGGTGAAGCCGTGGAAGGGCTGACGCCCGATCAGCTTGGCCATCGCATCGGTCAGCTGGATTTCGCCACCCGCACCCGGCTCCTGCGCATCGAGGATCTGCATCACCTCAGGCTGGAGGATGTAGCGGCCGGGGATCATCAGGTTCGATGGCGCCTTACCCTTGGGCTTCTCGACCAGGGCGGTGACCTCGGTCAGGCGGCCGTCCTGCTTGCCCGGCGAGATGATGCCGTATTTGTCGGTCTCGCTGTCGGGCACTTCCAGCGCACCGATGACGTTGCCGCCGACCTGGTCATAGGCCTCGACCATCTGCTTCATGAAACCGCCGACCATAAGCTCGTCGGGCAGCAGCACCGCGAAGGGCTCATCGCCGACGATCTCGCGGGCGCACCACACCGCATGGCCCAGGCCCAGCGGCTCCTGCTGGCGGACATAGACGGGCGAACCGGGCTTCTGGCGGATGCCCTCGACCACGGCGAGCGACTTGCCGCGCGCCTTCATCGTGGCTTCCAGCTCGTAGGAGATGTCGAAATGATCCTCCAGCGCGCCCTTGCCGCGGCCGGTGACGAAGATGATCTGCTCGATCCCGGCTTCCAGCGCTTCTTCGACGGCGTACTGGATCAGTGGCTTGTCGACGACGGTCAGCATTTCCTTCGGCATCGACTTGGTCGCCGGAAGAAAGCGCGTTCCCAGCCCCGCCACCGGGAAAACAGCCTTGCGAACCTTCTTGATCGTCATGAAACCTCCCTGGGATGAACGGAGCTTTAACCGCATCATGCACCGCAACATAGCGTTACCCGACGAATATGCGATTAGGGTGTCCTTAAATGCGACAGGTTACGAATCGCCCGATGACGCACGCCCCGATCCTCATCGTCTTCGGCACCCGGCCCGAGGCGATTAAACTGTTCCCGGTCGTCAACGCCTTAACCCAGATCGGGGCGGCGCCGGTGCGGGTGTGCGTAACGGCGCAGCATCGCGGCATGCTCGACCAGGTGCTGGATATCGCCGGGCTGACGCCCGACCATGACCTCGACCTGATGGAGCCTGGCCAGTCGCTCGATCGGCTGACCGCGCGCCTGCTGACCGGGCTGGGCGAGGTGATGGATGCCGAGGCCCCGTCGATGGTCGTCGTACAGGGCGACACCGCCACCGCCATGGCGGGCGCGCTGGCCGCCTATTACCGCAAGATTCCGGTCGCGCATGTCGAGGCCGGGCTACGCTCGGGTGATATCTACCAGCCCTGGCCCGAAGAGGTGAATCGGCGCATGATCGCGCCGATCGCCGCACTGCACTTCGCTCCCACGGAAACCGCCGCCGCCGCCCTGCGGGCCGAGGGGATCGACCCGGCGAAGGTGCATGTCACCGGCAACAGCGTGATCGACGCGCTCCACTGGACCAGGGCGCGGATCGCCGCCGAACCCGCGCTGGCCGGTGATCTCGATCCCATATTGGCGCAGATGGCGGGCAAGCGGATCGTACTGGTGACCACCCATCGCCGCGAAAATTTCGGCGACGGCATGACCGCGATTGCCCGGGCGCTACGCCGGATCGCCGAGCGGCCGGATGTCGGCATCGTCTTCCCCGTCCACCCCAATCCCAATGTCGTGGCCGTCATGGACGAGGTGCTGGGCGACCATCCCGCCATCGCCCGCATCGCGCCCCTCGATTACCCCCATTTCGTGCGCGCGCTCGACGCCGCGCATATCGTCCTGACCGACTCCGGCGGTGTGCAGGAAGAAGCACCCGCGCTGGGCAAGCCGGTGCTGGTGATGCGAGAGACCACCGAACGGCCGGAAGGCGTCGCGGCGGGCACCGCACGGCTGGTCGGCACCGATGAGGACCGCATCGTCGGCGAGGTACTGGCGCTGCTCGACGACCCCGTTCGTCATGCCGCCATGGCGCAAGCCCACAACCCCTACGGCCGTGGCGACACCGCGCGGCAGATCAGCAGGATCATGACCGATGCCCTTGGACTCTGAGCTTTCCGTCACGGTCATGGGGCTGGGCTATATCGGCCTGCCCACCGCCGCCGTGATCGCGCGGACGGGGGCGATGGTGACCGGCGTCGACGTCACGCCCTCGGTCGTGGAGACGATCAATTCGGGCCGCGTCCATATCGAGGAGGTCGATCTCGACGGCCTGGTTTCGGGCGTGGTCGCGCGCGGCAGCCTGAAGGCCTCGCTGACCGTCACGCCCGCCGAGGTGTTCGTCATCGCGGTGCCCACCCCCTTCACCCAGGATCGCCAGCCCGACATCACCTATGTCCTCGACGCGGCACGCAGCATCGCGCAGGTGCTGAAGCCGGGCGATACGGTGATCCTCGAATCCACCTCCCCCGTCGGCACGACCGAGCGGGTGCGCGACCTGATCGGGACCGAACGGCCGGACCTGAAAATGCCCGGCGCTACCCGGCCGGGCGAGCAGGCCGATATCGCCATCGCCTATTGCCCCGAACGCGTGCTGCCCGGCCGCATCCTGGTCGAACTCATCGACAATGACCGCGTCATCGGCGGCATCACGCCGCGCTGTGCCCGCAAGGCGCTGGCCTTTTACCGGCGCTTCGTGCGCGGAGCCTGCGTCACCACGACCGCCCGTGCGGCGGAGATGACGAAGCTGACCGAAAACGCCTTTCGCGACGTCAACATCGCCTTTGCCAACGAGCTCAGCTTGGTAGCCGACACGCTGGGCGTCGATGTGTGGGAGGTAATCCGGCTGGCCAACCGCCATCCGCGCGTCAACATCCTGTCACCCGGCCCGGGCGTCGGAGGCCATTGCATCGCCGTCGATCCCTGGTTCCTGGTCGCCGCCGATCCCACCAACACACCGCTGATCCGTACCGCGCGCGAGGTGAATGACGGCAAGACCGATCATGTCATCGCCAGCGCCGCCGCTCTGATCGAGGCGCAGCCCGACGGCGCGCCCGTCGCCTGCCTCGGCCTCGCCTTCAAGGCCAATATCGACGATTTCCGGGAAAGCCCCGCGCTGAAGGTCGCCGCCGCGCTGGCCGCCCGCTTCGGCGAGCGAATCCATATCGTCGAGCCTTATGCGACGAGCCTGCCCCGCGCCTTCGACGGCACCGGCGCGCGGTTGATCGACATCGACACCGCGCTGGAAACTTGTGACGCGATGGTCGTTCTGGTCGATCACGATATCTTCCGATCCGTCCCCCTCGACGAACGGCGCGGCAAGGCGGTGCTCGACACGCGCGGGCTGTGGCGCGACCAAGGCTGAGCACGCCCTTTCATTGCATGGGGGACCGGGGAGGACTAAGGACAACCGCCTGTACCGGAAGCCATACCCTTCATGCTCGCCAAGTTACTGAATTTACGAAAGCGCGTTCCCGAATTCGTACCGGCCATGACACCCGGCCTGCGGGTCTACGCGGTTGGTGACATTCATGGTCGGCTGGACCTGCTCAACCGGATTCTGATGCAGATCGACGCTGATCACGCCGCCCGGCCGCCTGCGGAGCGTCATCTGGTGTTCCTGGGCGATCTGGTCGATCGCGGCCCCGATTCCGCAGGCGTAGTCGAACGGATTCGCACGCTGGCCGAAGGCGATCCGCATGTTCACTGCCTGATGGGCAACCACGAGGAGATATTCCTCCGGTCCATCGAGGGCGATGACAAGGCACTGCGCCTCTTCTGTCGAATCGGCGGGCGCGAAACGCTGATCAGTTACGGCGTCACGCCCGAGGACTATGAGCGGCTGGACTATGCCGAGGTCGTCGAGCAACTGCTCGATCGGGTGCCCTCGGTACATCGCGACTTCCTGACCAGCCTCCGGGAAATCCTGATCATGGGCGATTATGTCTTCGTCCATGCAGGCATTCGCCCCGGCATTCCGATCGCCGAGCAGAAGCTGGCCGAAACACGCTGGATCCGCGATCCTTTTCTCGACCACCGGGCGCCGCTCGAGAAGATGGTCGTCCATGGTCATACGGTCGCCGAAGAGGCAGAAATGCTGCCCCATCGCATCGGCATCGACACCGGCGCCTATCACAGCGACCGCCTGACCGCGCTGATGCTGGAGAATACCGACCGTCACGTTTTTTCCACCTGATGGGTCTTTACCAAGGCGAAACGTGTCGCGGGGCATTCCGTTTTGCGGCAAAGCTCAGTATAGCCGCAAAGCGGTAAAGTAATGTTGCATTGCCGCATCAGTGTGGGAGCATAACTGCCCCATGCTCGTTGGTGGGGTTGCCATGTCGCGGCTGACGTGCCATGGGCCCACTGACATTTTTAAGGGAGTTCGACATGCGTCTTGGGAAGTTTCTCGTCGCCGCTGCCGCCGTTTCGATGACCGTCGCTCCGGCGATGGCTGCGAATCCGGCTGCCAGCCTTTCGGTTTCGAAGTCGGTTCGCGCTTCGGCTCCTGCCGCCAAGAAGAACGGCCTGGCCGGCGGCGGCATCCTCGTTGCGGTTCTGGCGGCTGCTGCCGTCGTGGCCGGCATCGTGGTTGTTGCCGATTCGAACGACTCGCCCGACAGCAACTAAGTTGCTTCAGCCTCACGGCCGAAAGGAATAGCGGCCTTCGGGCCGCTATTTTTTTGCCCTGCGAAGATCGGTTAGTATGCACCCGTCGCGGTTGAGACTTCCTATTCCGCGACCAGTCCCCGGCGTTGTGGCGGCCGCCCTCACCTTCAAAGCGAGGCAAACCTACTCTGCCCATTTACTTGAGGAGAACCCCAACTGGGGAACGCCCCCCGCCGCGATATCTCTCGCCATACCAGACGTGCCAGCCTCCGATCACCCGCGCGGAATAGCCTGTCTGGATCGCCACACCCCTATTGTCGATTAGAGCTTGAATGGGCCGCTCATCAGACACTGACATGCGCCTCACTAGTCCTTGCCAGCCGCCCCCATACCCAGACGCCTTGCCACCCGATTTACAGATGCGCCTGAGGACTTCGCAGACGACTCAAGACGCCATGCAGTGCAGTGTGGAAGCGCCAAGAGCGCCGCCGCGCATCGCCCATCTCACGAATGAGACACCAGCGTCCGGCAACCCCATCGCAAGATACCGGACATAGCAAAATCGCCGGAACCCTGTGGGGCTCCGGCGATCCTATTAGATCGAGAAGTCTTGGCGGCTGGCCGCGATCAGCGGGGCGACGGCGCGCCGGGTGCGCCGCCAGGAGCCCCACCGGGCATGCCGCCCATCATCGACTGCTGCGCCTGCATCTGCCGCAGAACTGATTCGGGGATGAAGTCGAGCAACTCGACATCAAACACCAGCGTCGAATTGGCCGGGATCGGGCCGTTCGCACGATCGCCATAGCCGATCTTGGCGGGCAGCCAGAAGCGGTACTTCGCTCCCTTCGGCATCAGCTTCAGCGCTTCGGCAAAGCCGGGCAGCACGCTCGACAGCGGCATCGGCGCGGGCTGCTTGGAGGCTTCGAAGACCGTGCCATCGATCAGGCGGCCGGTATAATTGACCAGCGCCACGTCGGTCGCGGTCGGATGCGGACCGCCCTGACCGGGCTCGATCACCTTATACTGCAGCCCCGACGCGGTCGTCACGATTCCGCTGCCGCGCGCTTCGCGCAACAGAGCGGGGTCACCCTGGCGCGCCAGAAGCGCCGCCAGAACGAGCGCGGCGGCCACCGCCACCCATATCCAGACCAGATAGGAACGCCGGACGGGACGAAGGGGAACAGCGGTTACGGACATGCCTGCTTCTCGCTCTGTGCGTGGGCGTTCGTCGGATTACCCCGAACGGCAATCCTGAAGGCGCAGGACCGATTCGCGACAATGCGGACCGGCCACCGATCTGATCGTGGCCCCGCCCCGGCCGATACGGCCGTCAGGCGGGAGGCCCCGATCGTTCGGCTTATTACCGGGCGCCGTCGCGCTCGGCGCGCTTGCGCTCCAGCTTGCGGGCGCGACGCACGGCTGCCGCACGCTCACGAGCGCGCTTTTCCGACGGCTTTTCGTAGTGGCGACGGAGCTTCATTTCGCGATACACGCCTTCCCGCTGCAGCTTCTTCTTGAGCGCGCGAAGGGCCTGATCCACATTGTTGTCGCGAACGATGATCTGCATAAAAACGAATTGCTCCGGCAAAACAGGATAAAGCGGCCGCAGAACAACTGTGGCCGCATCGTCGGGCGCTCCTAGCAGCGTGACCGGCCGATGACAACCCGCTCCATCGCAATTCGCTCCGCCTCGCCGCTACCCGCCGAACGCACCGAACCGAATGGCGTTGTCATCCGCTGGTCATGCTGTGGAGAGGCAGACCACCGTAGAAGCATCGGTGTCCGGCTAACTCCCGTATGCCGGACACCCTGACATGTTCTTCGCCCCTTTCAGGAGGCAGGAACGAAAGGGCGCGGTGCCTCCCCTGTCATCGTGCCAGCCCCGGTCCGCCTTCAACCGGACCGGGGCCCTCTTTCGGGTCGCATCCGACATGGCTAAGGCAGGCGGCATGACCGCGACCGCTCCCTCGTCCAGCATCCCGCTGATCCTGTACAACAGCCTGACCCGCGCCGCAGAGCCGTTCCGGCCGATCGATCCGGCCAATGTCCGCATCTATTCCTGCGGCCCGACCGTCTACAACTACGCGCATATCGGCAACCTGCGCGCCTATGTCTTCACCGACACGCTGTCGCGCGTGCTGCGGTGGAAGGGCTGGCCGCTGACCCACATCATCAACATCACCGATGTCGGTCACTTGACCTCCGACGCCGACGCGGGCGACGACAAGATGGAGGCCGCGGCCAAGAAGAGCGGCCAGGATATCTGGGCGATCGCCGCGCATTACACGACGGCCTTCAAGCAGAATCTGCGCGATCTGGGCATTGCCGAGCCGACCCGCTTCCCCCTGGCGACCGAGCATGTCCCGCAGATGATCGACTTCGCCAAGGCGATCGAGGCGAAGCACTGCTATCGCCTGCCCGACGGCCTGTATTTCGATGTCACCACCGTGCCCGATTATGGCCGCCTGGCACGACATCAGGATGATGAGGGCGAAAGCCGAATCGATCCCGTCGCGGGCAAGCGGCATCCGGCCGACTTCGCCATCTGGCGCAGTTCGGCGCCGGGTGAGAATCGCCAGATGGAATGGGACAGCCCCTGGGGGCCCGGCGCGCCCGGCTGGCATCTGGAATGCTCGGTGATGAGCAAACAATATCTCGGCGCGCAGTTCGACATCCATACCGGCGGCATCGACCACCGCGAGATTCACCACCCGAACGAAATCGCGCAGAACCAGGCGCATAGCTGCACGGCGCACAGTGGCGCCAATATCTGGATGCACAACAACTTCTTGGTCGACCGCACCGGCAAGATGTCCAAGTCGTCAGGCGAGTTCCTGACGCTGCAGGCGCTGATGGATCGCGGCTTCCACCCGCTTGCCTACCGCCTGATGTGCCTTCAGGCGCATTATCGCTCGGAAATGGAGTTTGGCTGGGATGGCCTGGCCGCTGCGCAGGTGCGACTCAAGCGGCTGGTCCAGACGGTCGAAGGGCTGCGCACCCGCGCCGATTCGCCCGAAAAGGGCGACGCCGCCGCCTATCGTGAGCGGCTGGACGCCGCGCTGTCGGACGATCTGGCGACGCCCCGCGCGCTGCCGGTGCTGGACGAGATGCTGGGCGACAAGAAGCTATCGCCGGGCGTCCGGCTGGCGGCGCTGGCCGATTTCGATTCGACGCTGGGGCTGCAACTGGCAACGCTGACCCGTGCCGATCTGCGTACCCGGCCCAAGACAGCGACGCTGGACGATTTGGAGATCGAGGCGCAACTGGTCGAGCGTCGCGCAGCCCGGGCGGACAAGGACTTCGCCAAGAGCGACGCGATTCGCGACACGCTGCTCGCTGCCGGGGTCGAAGTGATGGACGGCGATCCGCTGGGCTGGGACTGGAAACCGGTATTGCCGGAGGGCTAAAAGCCCTCCGGCCCGTCAGCGCCGCCCGCGTGGGCCGCGCATCCGCAGACCGATGAACAGCACGGTCGGCCAGAACATGGTGTTGGCGATGTCGCCCAGCGTATCGGCCCAGCGCCACGACCCATAATGCATCCGGTCGAGGACCTCGTTCGCCGCCTCGGCCAGCGCGACGAAGGCGAGCGGGATCGGCGTCGCCAAAGACCGGCGGGTCACGATGCGCGCCAGGAACAACACGGCCATGCCCGCATGAACATGAAGCAGGCTGTCGGCCATGCCGGTTCCGTCGCCGATCCACTGGATGAAATCGGCATAGCGTGCAGGGATATCCATGCCGCGCCGCTTGCCCCGGCCAAGGGCGCGTTACAAGTGCGCTGGCGACCCGTCCGTCCCTGTCGCCCCAAAAAGGGGCTGAAAGGCGAGAATGCCCCCGGGTCGGACGCGGATCAGAAGCTGCTCCAATCGTCCTCGTCCGCCTTGACCGCCAGATTGCCCTGAACCGGACGGCTGATCCGGCGCGGTGCGGCGGAGGCAGGCGTGGCGGACGGAGACGTGGCCGGGCGACGCATGTCCACGACCGGCGCAACCGGAGCCGGAGCCGCGCCGTCGACCCGGAAACGGTTGATCTGCTCCTCCAGCGAACGCGTCTCGCCCGACAGGGCACGGACGGCGGCCGTGACTTCCTCGACCATCGCGGCGTTGGCCTGGGTCACGCCATCCATGTCGTTGATGGCCAGATTGACCTGCTGGATACTGGTCGCCTGTTCGGTCGCGCTGCCCGCTATGGCCCCGACCAGTCCGGCGATCTCGCCCATGCCGGTCGCGATCAGGCGCAGCGACTCGTCGGTCTTGCTGGCCAGTTCGACGCCACTACGCACCCGCTCGACGGTGGTGGTGATGCGCGAACTGATGTCGCGCGCCGCCTCGGCCGAGCGCTCGGCCAGCGCCCGGACTTCGGAGGCGACGACCGCAAAGCCCTTGCCCGCATCGCCCGCACGCGCCGCTTCGACACCGGCGTTGAGGGCGAGCAGATTGGTCTGGAACGAAAGGCCGTCGATCACCGCGATGATCTCGGCAATTTCGCTGGAGGAGCGTTCGATATCGCCGATCGCTGACACGGTGCGACGCACGATATCCTCGCTATTCGCCACATCGTCGCTCGCCTTGCGGACAATGCTCTCCGCCGATTGCGCCTTGGCGGCGGCGGCAGTGACCGATTGCGCGATCTCGTTCATCGCGGCCGACGTTTCCTCGATGCTGGCGGCCTGCTGCTCGGCGCGGCGGGCCAGATCGTCGGCGGCCTCGTTCATTTCGACCGTGCCGCTCGCGATTCCTGCGGCATTGACACGCACGGTCGCCAGCGCCGCCGACAGGCGCGACACGGCGGTGTTGAAGTCGCGCTCGATCGCGCCATAGGACGCCGGAAAGCCGGTCAGCTTGACCGTCAGATCGGAATGGGCAAGCTGGCCCAGCGCATCGCCGATGCGAGCGACCACCTGGTCCTGCTCGGCATCCGATTTGGCCTTGGCCATGGCCGCTTCGCGAAACACGACCACCGCGCGCGACATGCTGCCCAGTTCGTCGCCGCGATCGGCATCGGGAACCGCCACATCGTTACGGCCACGCGCCAGCTCTTCCATGACGCCGGTCAGCCGAACGATCGGCCGCCCGAGCGAACGCGCCAGCAGCATCGCCATCGCGGTCGCAACACCGATGAGCACCACGCCACCGACCAGCAAGCTCCACTGGCCCGTCCGCAGCGCATTGTTGCGCGCCGCGCGAATCCCGGCAATTTGCTCGACGACTTCGGCCCGCACGTCGCGAAGCCCTTGAAGCACCGCCGTCACCCGCACCTGCTCGCTATTGTTGCGGACAAAGGTCTGCGCGCCGTCCCGGTCGGTGCGGGCTCGTCGGATCAGCGGATCGCCGATCGTACGACGCCAGCGCTGCATGTTCTCATGCGAACGCGCGACGCGGGCACGTGCCGAGGGATCATCGACCAGCAGCGCGTCGAGTTTGCCAGCCGCTTCTACTTCCGCCTCGCGCGACGAATAATATTGCTTCAGATACGCCTCGTCCAAGGTGATGAGGAACCCGCGCATCTGGCTGTTCTCGCGCTGAATCCCATCCTCCATTTCCAGCGTATGGGTATAGATTTCCTGCGCCACCGCGCTTTTGACGGTGGTCGACTCGATCCGCGAGAGAGCCCACCACAAAACGCCGCTCATGACGGAAACCGACAGGATGACCGCCGCAAAGGATAACCCGAGTTTCTTTGGGATGGGCAAGCTTGAGAACATGGTGACCCCCGACATCGCGCAGGCCCGGACGGCCACGACTAGATCGAGTTTTACCGGCCTATTTCAAAAGAGTTCGTTAAACAAAAAGTCCTTTTTCCGATGTCTGGCAACATCTTAACGTAGAGCAATGCCAGCCTGGTCGATCAGCGGCGGATGATAGGGAATGGGTGACCCCGCCGGGATCGCGGCGATCTCCGCCGCCACGGCATCGGCCCGCGCGGAAGAGGAAGGATGGGTGCGGCTGCGGAAGATGCCGCCATCCACCTCTCCGCCATGCTCACGCCAGAAGCGCACCGCGTCCTGCGGGTCGTAACCGGCATTGCGCATCAGATGGACGCCCAGCAGGTCGGCCTCGGTCTCGGTCTGGCGGAACAGGCGACCGTTGCGCCCGAATTCGGACAGCATCCCGCGCTTCACCCCCGCTGCATCCAGCCGGTCGCGATGATGCAGGATATTGTGCGAAAATTCATGTGCGACCACGACCGCGATCATCCGGTCGTCGAACCGCTCGAAGAAGCGCGACCCGATCTGGACGATATCGCCGTCCGCCGACGCGGTCAGGCCCGGCCCGATCAGCATCTCGAAGCGGGAACGGCATCCCGGTTGCGCCGCGACCGTCACCTCCCGCTTCTGGCCCTGGCGCAGGATGGTCAGATGCAGCGGTCGATCGGCGGGCTCGGCCATCAACTGGCGCTGCGCGGCGTCGCGAGTCGCCGTGTTCGCCTGCGCCGCCCCCGCCGGATTGGACACCAGCGGCTTGCCGTCGATCGCCTCGATCGTGTCGTTCGCGACGATTCCCGCCCGCGCCGCCGCGCTGCCCGGCACCACCGCTTCGACCGCGATCGGCCCCTCGAAGCCGAAGATCGCGGGCAGCTCCTTGCGCACCGCCGGGTCATATTGGTCGATCGCGTGGATCAGGATGCCGGGCGTCGGGGCGCGCTCGCGACAGATGGCCGCATTGGCCGTCGCCAATCGCCAGGCGATGCTGCCCAGGCGCAGGTCGGCATCCCGCATCGCCCCGAACAGCGCCGTATCGTCGCTCTTTTCGGCGACCATCGGCGCGGCGGCGGGCGAAACGTCCGGCACGGCCAGCAAAAAGGCGGACAGGGCGACGATCGCCGAGGAGAGGAAAGGTGCGCGCAACATCACGGCCCCTGCTAGCCGCTCCCCGTAGGAACCGCAAAGCCGCCTGCCGCAATCCTGTGCGTCCGAGCGCAATCCGGTATCACACGCAACAATATACGCGACTTGGCCGCCCTAAACGCCAACTTCATTGCGTATGGGCGCAATTGGGCGCATGGGCGATCCTCCGATACCAGAAGACGAAAGAGCAGGACGATCATGGCCGCGAACTGGGCCCCCGAAAGCTGGACCAATGCCGAAGCGCGCCAGCTTCCCCGTTATCCCGACCAGAATGCGCTGGACGCCGCGACCAAGACGCTGGCGACCTATCCGCCGCTGGTCTTTGCGGGCGAGGCGCGCAACCTGACCGCCGAGCTGGCGGAAGTGGCCGAGGGCCGGGGTTTCCTGCTTCAGGGCGGCGACTGTGCCGAGAGCTTTGCCGAGCATAGCGCCAACAATATCCGCGACACCTTCCGCGTCATCCTGCAGATGGCGGTCGTCCTCACCTTCGCCTCCAAGCTGCCGGTGGTGAAGCTGGGCCGCATGGCGGGCCAGTTCGCCAAGCCGCGTTCGGCCGATACCGAGGTCGTCGGCGGCGTGGAACTGCCCAGCTATCGCGGCGACAATGTCAACGACATCGCCTTCACCCCCGAAGCGCGCGTGCCCGATCCCCAGCGGATGCTGCGCTCCTATGCCCAGTCGGCGGCGACGCTGAACCTGCTGCGCGCCTTTGCGCAGGGTGGCTATGCGAACCTGCACCAGGTGCACCGCTGGACCCATGACTTTATGGGCCGCAGCCCCTGGGCGCAAAAGTATAGCGAGATGGCCGACCGGATCGGCGAAGCGCTGGACTTCATGGCCGCGTGCGGCATCGACCCGTCCTCGGTGCCCCAGTTGGCGCAGACCAGCTTCTACACCAGCCATGAAGCGCTGCTGCTCCCCTATGAGCAGGCGCTGACCCGGCAGGACTCGCTGACCGGCGACTGGTACGACACCTCGGCCCATTTCCTGTGGATCGGCGACCGCACCCGCTTCGAGGGTTCGTCGCATGTCGAGTTCCTGCGCGGCATCGGCAACCCGATCGGCGTGAAGTGCGGCCCCAGCCTGGAGCCCGAAGCGCTGCTGCGGATGCTCGATACGCTGAACCCTGGCCGCGTGCCGGGCCGCATGACGCTCATCACCCGCTACGGCCATGACAAGATCGAGGCGCACCTGCCCAAGCTCGTCCGCGCGGTGACGCGCGAGGGGCATCCGGTGGTCTGGTCGTGCGACCCGATGCACGGCAACACGATCAAGGCGGCGACCGGCTACAAGACCCGCCCCTTCGACCGCATCCTGGCCGAAGTGCGCGGCTTCTTCGCCGTCCACCGTGCCGAGGGCACACATGCGGGCGGCATCCATGCCGAGATGACCGGCCAGAACGTCACCGAATGCACCGGCGGCGCGATCGACGTGACCGAGCAGTCGCTGGCCGACCGCTACCACACGCATTGCGACCCGCGCCTCAACGCGGGCCAGAGCCTGGAACTGGCCTTCCTGCTCGCCGAAATGCTCAACGAGGAAATGGCGGAACGCCGCAAGGCCGCCGCCTGACCCAGGCCAAGGGCGGGACGGCAGCACGGTCACCCCGCCCTTTTTCGAGAAATGCGATTTCTTCGGGTCCAGCGCTTGACGCCCCCGCCCCCTGCGGCTAACAGCGCCGCTCCACTGCACACGGCCCCTTCGTCTAGCGGTTAGGACGTCGCCCTCTCACGGCGAAAACACGAGTTCGATTCTCGTAGGGGTCACCAGCCGCAGATAACTGCGCTTTTTGCTGGATCGGTCGGTGGGATTTGCCGCACCAAATTCATTGATTTTGCGCCGGCACATGCGACGGGCATACGGCCCGCCGTTCCGCTGCTGACCAGCCACAGCTTCGCCGAGTATAGGTTGTCGGCCTCTCGCGGCCGCGTCCTAAAGACTCAGGGTCGGGGTCATGTGCTGCGGGAACATCTTCCACGCTGTTGGAAGACAATGTCAGGACCAACAGCGCCTTTCGGCCTCCCGAAAATGGGTCGCCGCTATGCACTCGCAGACCGACGGCCTGGGAGAGGCGGCATGGCCGCCGCCGTCTTCGCGATCTCCGCTCTCAGCGCGGCCAATTGGCGCAGATTATCTTCCGCCCCTAAGACCTCGATCAGCGGATTATGGTCGCCGGGGCGTTCGCCTTGGCCGTCCAGCACCGCGAACCAGCTGGCGTCGCGGAACAGTTCGTCGCTGGACAGGACGATTCGACCCGAGCTTCGGAAATGCCCCAGCTTCTCCGCCAGCGTGCCGGGGATCGCCATCGCCTGTCGCTCGCGCCACAGGGGTTCGTCGCGGCCGGTGGTGGCGTGGTAATGCAGGATCAGGAAATCGCGTATGTCGAGCATTTCCTGCCCGAACACCCGATTGAACTGCCGAGCGAGCAGGGGCGAGCCATCGGCCGCCGGAAACAGCGACAGGAGCTTGGCGATACCGCTCTGGATGAGGTGAATGCTGGTCGATTCCAGCGGCTCGAGGAAACCGCTGGACAGGCCGATCGCGACGACATTGGCGCGCCACGCCTCGCGTCGCATGCCGGGTGTAAAGCGGATCAGGCGGGGGTCGGCGAGCGGCGGGCCGTCCATAGCGGCGATGAGCGAGGCACGTGCGGCCTCTTCGTCCTGGAAGCGACTGGAAAAGACATAGCCATTGCCGACCCGGTGCTGGAGCGGAATGCGCCAGCGCCACCCCGCCTCGGCCGCGGTTGCACGGGTATAGGGCGTGAGATCGCTCTCCGCCGCGCTGGGCGCCGCCCAGGCCCGGTCGCAGGGCAACCAGTGCGACCAGTCGTCGAAACCGACACCCAGCGTCTGGCCGATCAACAGCGCGCGCAGCCCCGAACAGTCGATGAACAGGTCACCCGCCACGGCCTGCCCGCCGTCCAGCGTCAGCGACCGGACAAAACCGCTCTCCCCGTCCTGCTCCACCGACGCGACGACGCCCTCGATACGGGTCACCCCGGCCCGCTCGGCCAATCCGCGCAGATAGCGCGCATAGAGCCCGGCGTCGAAATGATAGGCATAGCCCAGCGTCGACAGCAGCGAGCGACGATCGGCGACGGGACGCGCGAACCGCCCCGCGCGTGCCGCCTGCGCGGTCAGTGAATAGGCCTCGGTCGGCGCAAGGTCGCCATCGGCGCGCGCGCGGATCAGGCGGTGGAGGAACATCGCCCCGTCACCCGGGGGACCGAAGGTGCCGAAGGGGTGGAAATAGCGGCTCCCCTCCCCGTTCCAGCCGACGAACTCGATACCGAGCTTCACCGTCGCCTGGGTCTCGGCCATGAACTGGCGCTCGTCCAAGCCGATGATCTGGTTGAACCAGTGGATGGTGGGAATCGTCGCCTCGCCGACGCCGATCGTGCCGATGGCATCGGACTCGACCAGCGTGATGGCGACACCCTGCCCCGCCAGCGCGCGCGACAGGGCGGCGGCCGTCATCCAGCCCGCCGTTCCCCCGCCCAGGATCACGATCCGGCGAATGCGCTTGTCCGTCATGGTCGCCAGCCTAGCCGATCAACCCCGTGCCTGCGAGCATCAACGGGCCGAACAGGCGACCGCCTGCCCCGCCGGGCGACGCAGCGCGAGATAGACGGTGCTCCACAATTGCGCCGCGTTGGACTCGTCGACATCGGCACCCGCCGCACCGAAGGGCACGACTTGGTAGCGGCCATCGGCATAGCGCCACGACCATAGCTCGGAGCTTTGCACGCTGCGCGTCGCCTCGATCCCGTCCCACAGGCAGGATTGCGCGCGAGCAAGCGATGCGCGGACATCGGCGGGCAGATCGCGCCGCTCCAGCTGCCGGGCCAGTCCCGCCGCGACCAGCGCCTGTTGCCAGCTCCACACCACCGTCCCGTGATAGGCGTTGGGCGAGAATCGGCGCTGGATCGCCGCGTCGGCAAAGGCCGGGTTGGCGACCAGCATCCCGACGCCCGTTCGCAGGCCCGCCGGGAAGGCATCGGTAAAGCCGCTTGCCATCACCCTCAGCGCGTCGGCCGGGGGCCGGGCGAAGAGCAGCGCAAAGCCGGGATCGCTGTTCTGCACCGGGATCGACCGCCCCTGCGCGTCGAGCGCGATCGCCGGGAAGCGGACCGGTGCCGTGCCGATCGCCGCCAGCGCGGGCGCGTCCGGCACACCGATCATCCGGGCATAGCGGCTGACGGCCTGACGCGCCTCAGCAGGGGACAGCGTGACGTCGAATAGCGGCGGCGCCTTGGTCCGCCAGATATCGGCCACCGCCCGCGCTTCGCCAAACGCCTTGGCATCGCTGGCGGCGAGATAGGGCCGGAGCAGCCCGCTGGCCTCCAGGGCCGCCGCCGAATCCAGTGCGGCGGGCACGAGCACGGCGTTGACGTCATAGGGAATACGCCCCCCCGCCAGCCCGTCATTGCTGTCGCGCCATTCGCCCGCATCCATGCCGGGCTTCAGCGCGATCAGGCGTGCGGCAACCGGATCGCGGGCAAAGGGCTGCGCCTGGCGAAGGACGAAGCGGAGATTGCGCACCATCCGCGCGCCCAGCGTCTCGCCATCCACCCGCCGGGCGAGAAATGCCGCCGCCCGCGCCCGCCCCCGGGAATCGTCGAGCAGCCACGCCCGCGCGACCGGCGCCAGCATATAGTCGCTGTCGACCATGTTGTAGTTATAGACCGGCGCGTCCGACGAGCTGCCATCGGCCTTGCGGTGGTCGAGGATCGCGAACTCGCCGATATCCTCCTCATGCGCCACCTCGCCCTGCGGCGACAGGCGCGCCAAGACCGAGAACAGACCCGTTTCCACCGCCGCCGGCTGCAGCGCGGGCATCAGCAGACGGACGGACATCAGCGTGTCGCGCCCGAAATAGGTATCGAACCGCCACGAACCCGCCAGGAACTTCTCGGCATAGCTGAGGAAGGTCAGCGCGTTGCGCGCGCCCTGATCGGGCTGTGCCTTGCCGTTGAGAAGTTCCGCCCCCGCGCGCGGGATCAGCGGCGTCTCGCCAGTCAAGGCCGTCACGGTAAAGCGTATCCGCCCGTTTTGCCCCGCCAGGATCGCACCGCCTTCGATCCGCCCGTCCGTGACGGTCATCGACAGGTCATAGCCTGCCGCCCCATCCAGCCGGTCGCGCGACCAGCGGATCGTGTCGGCGGTCGTTCGGGGCGGGGTCAGCACCTCGGCGGGGGCGGTGCCCAGCGCCTGATAATCGCGGATCACGCGGATGCTGGACAGCACGGCCTGACGCGGAATCAGGCGCGCCGCATCGATCGTCACGGTAAAACGCACGCCGTGGAGCGGTCGCCCCTTGGCATCGCTGAGCGTAACCGGCTGCGGTTCTCCATCCAGCCGCCACTCCGCGTCCCGGGCCAGCGGCTCGAACCACAGGGCGGTGCCGCTATTACCCGCCGGAAAGGCGACGAGCAGGCGGGGTTGCTTGCCCGATCGCAGCACGACATGCGCCGCGACCGGGCCGGAGCGCGTGAAGCTGTTGATGTTCAGCCCCTCGCGCAACGCATAATGCTCGACCGGTGCCGCGCCGGTCAGACCCAGCAAGACGGCCAGCCCCAGCGACAGCCGCAACCCCGCCTTCCTCCTCACAGCTTCAGCGTCGCGCTGAACAGCGCATTGCGACCGATGATCGCGCGGCCGTAGAAGTAACCATCCACGATCGTCTGTGTCTGACCCTGACGCGGATTGCCCTCGGTAAAGCCCTTCACATCGGTCAGGTTGTCGACGCTGACCGACAGGTTCAGGCGTGGCGTGGCGTCGATGCTCGCCCCGATCGAGAAGACCCCGTATGCAGGCAGCGCAATGCCGTTGCCGCTGTCGGCGAAGATCTTGCCGACATATTTGTACCGCCCGTAAATCTCACCCAGCCCGCCGGGCAGGACGAAGGACGGGGTGACAGTCAGCAGCTTCTTGGGCGTACGCTCCGGCGTGTTGCCGTCATATTGCGGCTGGGCGACGCCGTTGAAGCGCAGGTTGCTGAGCTTGGGGTCCTGATAGACGCCCTGCACGTTCAGGCTGAAGAACTCGACCGGGCGGAGCGTCGCATCCAACTGCACGCCATTGGTGAAGTTGTCCGCCAGCGCGTTGCTCGCCTGCGCCGGATTGGCCGGGTTGATGAACTGATAGGACTGGTCGCGGAACTCGGTGCGGAAGCCGATGACCGAGGCGTTGAAGCCGTTGGCCTTGAACCGCACGCCGCCTTCGTACAGCGTCAGCCCGGACGGCGCATGGGTGCCGCCGGTATCGCCGCCATTGGTCTGGAAACCGTGCGCACCGCGCACATAGAGCGCGACATGATCGGTCAGCTCGTAATTGATGCCCGCCGTATAGGCCCAGTCCGAATAATTGGCGGTCTGGCGGGTATAGGTGCCTTTGAACGTGCTACCGACATTGTCGTAGAGGCCCGGCGTGCCTGCGGGCACGGCGGCGTTGACGGCGGCGCTGTTGCCGATGTCGACCCGAACATGCTGATGCTCGTAACGCGCGCCGAAGTCGATGTGCAGCCGGTCGCCGATGGTCAGTTCGTCATTGAAATAGGCCGACAGCGACGTCACCTCATCATTGAACAGGCCCTGCCCCCAATTGCCGTAATTGACCATGCCGTTGTTGGTCAGCGACCCCAGCACGCCGCCCGCTGCGTTCAGCGCGACCATGTCATAGACGTTGGAATCGTTGCGCACGTCGTTCAGCACGGTCGCGACCGCCGACTGGTTGTTGGAACGACGGACATTATAGACCATGCCGCCGACGGTCAGCGAGTTGTCGATATTGCCGCCGCCGAAATCCCATTTCGCGCCGAAATCGCTGCCGAAGTCCTTGGTCGTCAACGTCTGATGGTTGAGCACCGTCTGCTGAAGCAGGCCATTGCCGTTCAGGCCGTTGAGAGCGGCGGTGTTCGACGCGGCAATCACTTGCCCAGTGCGGATGTTGCGCAGGCCATATTGCGCGACGCCGGGGAAGCGGAGCGCCGCAACCTGGAAATAGGTCAGTGGTGAACCCTGAAGCGGGGTCAGCCCGGCCAAGGGCGAGGACGCCGGCGTCAGATAGTTGAGCGCTGAGGTCAGGCCCGCGGTTCCCGAGCCGCTGCCCGGGAAGATGCCGTTGAAATCATAGGACCCGTCCAGATAGCGCGCGCGACCGAACAGACGCAGGCTGGGGCTGACCGGCACCTCGACATCGATGCGATAGGTATTGGCCTTCACATGAACGCCCTCGGCCGAGCTGAACCGGCGCAGGCTCTCACCGGTGGCGGGCGCGTTGGGCACCAGGAACTGGGTGAAGCCGCGCCCACCCGCATCGTCACGCTTCAGGTCCAGGCCGGGCACGCTGCTGATCGTGCCGTCGGCCGCCACCCGGAACGGCATGTCCGCATAATAGGGGAAATGCTTGTCGCCATGCTTCACGGTGAAGCGGACGAAGCCGCCACCCGCAAATTTCTTCTCCAGCATCGCCTTCACGTCATAGGCGTTGAAGGTGAACGGCGTACGACGAACGCCTTTTTGCGAAGTGACATAGCCGCCAACGTTGAACGCCCAGCCATCCGCGATCGGCGCGGAGAAATAGCCATCAGCACGCAGGTCGCCATAAGTGGTGCCGGTGTAACGCACCATCGCCGTCGCCTTGTCATGGTCGGGCTTCAACGAGATGAAGTTCATCGTCGCGCCCGCGCCATTGGGGGCCAGCACGCCCGACGTACCACCCTCGACCGCTTCCAGCCGGTTGATGGTGATGTCGTTCTGAAAATAGAAATCCGCACCGCCGCCGCCATAGAGGATCGGCATGCCATCCTCTTCCAGCGTGATGAACGTCTGCCCGCCCCCGCGCAGGCCGCGCACCGAATAGTTGTTCGAGATCGGACCCGCCGTGCCTTCGACAAAGACGCCGGGCACCAGTTCCAGCGTCTCGGCGGTCGAGCGCGGTGCCTTGCGCAGCAGGTCCGCTGCACTCGCCAGGGTGACATTGGACGAGGAGTTGAACAGAGTCCGGCGATCGGAGGTGTTGCCGGTGACGATGATCTCGCTCTGCGCGCCCGCATCGGCTTGCGCCGTCTCGTCCGGGGACGCGGCACCGGCAGCCGCTGCCTGCGCACTGCCTGGCGCCATACCGCCATCCTGCGGCGCGACGTAAGCGACCGTCCGGGGCTTCGCCGGAGCCCCCGCACCGATCACCGCCGTGCGTCCGTCGAACGATACCAGACGCAGGCGGCTGGGCGCGATCAGCCGCTTCAGGCCTTCCTCGATGCTCAACTGCCCCCGGACCGCCGAGACCGTCTGCCCACGCGTTACGTCGCTGGGGGCGAGAATCTGGATACCGGCCTGCTGGGCGAAGCGGACGAGGCCGGTGGTCGCGGGCTGGCGTGGAACGTCGAAGTTGCGAACCGTCGACTGCGCGGCGACGGCGGGCGACGCGATCCCGGCGGCAATGGCCACCATCGACACGAACGGAATGGTCAGAATCTGGCTGCGCATGACACCCCTCCCTGGAATTCTTGACGCGCTTCATATGGCGCTGATCCAAGGATGCGCGGCCGCTTCGTTTCCGTCGGTGCGGTTAGAAATTTTTTAAAAGGATTTTACTGGAGAACAATGCGGGTCACATCGCCCTTGCCCGGAACTTGGCGGCGCTCGACCCGGCCGCCGACCATCGCCGCGCTGGCGGCGGCGAATCCATCGACGTCATAGATACGAAACCAGCCCACGACCCGCCGCCCGGCCAGCTGCGGCGCGACTTCCAACTGATCGTTATTGTAGCGGTTGAACTCCGCCGCCGCTTGTCCCAGCGTCATGTCGTCCAGCACGATGCGCCCTTCCCGCCACGCCAACTGCTGGTCCGATGCCTGCGGCTCCATGGCCCGCACCGCCATACGGCCCGGTTTCAACACCGCCCACTGGCCCGCCGCCACGCGGCGCGGCGGATCGGCGCTATCGACCGACCAGATCTTAACCACCCCCTTGGTCACCACGACACGAGCAGCGTCGCCCTCCCGCCGGACATCGAACGCCGTACCGACCGCCTGGACACGATAAGGGCCGCTCGCCACCACGAAGGGGCGTTTCGGATTATGCGCGACCTGGAACCAGGCCTCGCCCTTGTTCACGTCTATATGTCGCTCGACGGGCGTGAAGGCGACGCGCAGGGTCGTGCCGCTATTGACGAGTGCGACCGATCCATCGGCCAGCGGCATCCGCCGGATCTCGCCGATCCGCGTATCGATCCGCTCCGCCCTGTCCGGCCACACGCCAAAGCCCAGCCCGGCAACGAGCGCGGCCGCCATCGCGCCGCCGCCCCATCGTCGCCAATGCCGTCGATCGCGTTCTTGCGCCCGCCCTTCCCCTTCGTCGGATCGCCCCGACAAGGCACGCACCCGATCGAGCAGCCCCAGCGCCGCCGTGGCGCGCAGCAAAGCCCCCCGGTGCCGCGAATCCTCGTCCAGCCAAGCCGCCAGCCTGGCATCCTCGTCGCCGTCCAGGCCCCGGTCGATGGCGGCGGCCCAGCGACAGGCGATGTCGTCGATCATCGCCAGCCTCCCGTTTCGTGACGGGTCGCACGTGCGTTCGGACGGTCGCGGCGGCGGATCGGCAGCTCGGCCTTTTCCTCCTCGCTCAACTGATCGAGAATCCGCTTCAGCCCGCGCGCAACGTCATTTTCCACCACGGTTTCAGGGATATGCAGCCGCATCGCGATGTCACGCTGCGCCATACCGTCGATCTTGCGCAACCGGAAAATCTGCCGCGCCCGGTCGGGCAGTGCATCGATCAGCCGCTCGATGCGGGCCAGCATATGCCGTTCGGCGACGATTTCCTCGGGCGAATGGGAGAGGTCGGGTGCATTGTCCAGCTCGGCCAGACCGCTCGCCGCATCGATGCTGACCACCCGCTCGCGCCTGATCTGCTCCAGCACGACGTTGCGCGCGGCGCGGAAGAAGTAACGACGCGGGTCGTCGATATGGGCGAACCCGTCGAGCCTGCTGATCCGGCAATAGGTTTCCTGCACCACGTCATCCACGTCGACAGCCGGGAACGCCGCGCGCAGCCAAACACGCAACTGCCGCTCATGCGGCAGGATGTAACGGCCGACCCAGGCGACAAGCTGATCCGAATGCACGCGCCCCCCCCTTCTTCATCCAAGATGCAGCAGCCTCATCTTTCCGTCGAGATGGTCAGAGATTTTGCGACAGGCCGATCGTGTGCCGGCTGGCCTGTGGGGAACATGATAAGGCAAGGTGGTAGCGCATGCGCCCGGCCCGTTCGAGGAGCGCAGGCGCCGCTTTCACGTCGCTGACGTTGCCAGCCGTAGCATCGACGCCTAGGGGGCGGCCGATAACGTCGTTGAGCGGCGCGGGTACGCAGGCCGCCATCGACGCCGATCGGGTCGGGCGACAGATACTGGCCGGTTTCGGGATCGTAATAGCGGTTGAGATTATAGTGCAGCCCGATTCCCGCATCCTCCCATTGTCCTGGGAAGAGCAGCGCGAAGGGGGTGGTTTCGCCTTCCGCGCCAACATCGCTGCCACCGCGTTCGCGCAGCAGCGCGCAGGCGGTGCGCGTGCAGCCCCAGAGTTCGGACTCAGCGCGCTATCGGCGTTGGCCGCTCAAGCCGAACAGTGCATGCAACGCGCGCTGGCAGACATTATCGACCTGCCACGATAAATTGTCGGCTTTTAACAAGAAGAGCTAAAATTTAAAAATATCCCACAATTCGTCTCTAATGCAATCAAGCCTTTGATTTATCTTTATCCTATCATCGCAATGGTCAATCCAGACATTATATTCGGAAAAACCACGCCCTCCGGCCACCATGGAGCGGTACACAGAGGAAGCATCGTCAATGCTTCCCGACTCCAATTCCCTTAGGGTCCAAACCCAATC
>NZ_LDTE01000150.1 GCF_001476905.1 Sphingomonas sanguinis
CTGATTGGGTTTGGACCCTATGAATCAGTCTTCAACCGGTTTGGGAATCCTGAATGTCGATACGGCCTAGTTACCGTCTGTCCACGACACCTAAAGGCAGAATAGACGCTCAGCGGAAGCGAACGGATAGGATATTTACCCGCTGTAAAACCGGGATATTACTGAGCGCCCCAGACCGTCGGCAGTCTACGGAATCAGGAATTAACCGTTATTCAATGCAATCGCCCTAATCAGAACGCCGCACGACGGGACTGGCGTATGCTGACCAAACAGAATAAAATGCAGACACTGGCAACGATGATCAGCAAGCGAGGCGCCATCGCCGTCGCGTTGTTCGTCGGTTTCGGGTCCGCCGCCACGGGCGTGGTTCTCGACATGTCGGCCAAGCGGCGCGCCACGGAAACGGGAGAGATCGTGGCACGGCAGATCGCGTCTGCGGTGCAGAATGATTTCGAGCGGCCCATCGGCAATGTCGAGGCGACCCGCGACATGCTCCAGGGGCTTCGACGCGAGGGCAATACAAGCCGCGATGCCGCCAATCGCCTGCTGAAGTCGACGCTGGCCGCGCATCCGCAGCTGCTGGCGCTTTCGACCATCTGGGAACCCAATGCGTTTGATGGCCGCGACCAGGCCTATGTCAACGCGCCGGGCGGGGACGCGACCGGCCGCTTCATCCCCTATTGGCACCGCTCGCAGGGCGGCATCGCGGTGTCGCCACTGACCGACTATACCAAGGAAGGCGCAGGCGATTATTACCTGCTGCCGCGCCGGACGGGCAAGGCGGTGATGATCGAGCCCTATCATTACGAGGTCGATGGCAAGGACGTACTGATGACCACCATCACCGAACCGGTGGTGGAGAATGGCAAGGTCATCGGCGCGGTCTGCGCCGACATCGCGCTGTCCGATCTGCAACGCCGGATCGGGGCGATGCGCGTGCCGTTCAACGGCCGGGTCGAGGTGATCTCGGGCAAGGGCGCCTTCCTCTACAATCGCGACACCGCAAAGCTGGGCAAGACCGCGACCGACACCGGCGCGGCGATGTCGATTGTCGACGATCCGACCGAGGGTTCGGTGATGCGGATCGAGGAGCCGGTCGTGCTGAACGGCATCGACAGCGGCTGGCGCGTGCGCGTCATCCTGCCGATGAGCGCAGTCATGGCCGATGCGCGCCAGGCCGAACTGATGCTGCTGATCGCCGCCATCGCGATCATCGGCGGCCTGATCGTCGTCCTGCGGCGCAGCGCCAAGAAGATTATCGGCGAACCGCTCGACGCCCTGTCGCAGGAGATGGCGGCGCTGGCGGACGGCAATCTCGAGGAACCCGCGCGGCGTCCGATCCAGTCGGTCGAGATCGACCGTATGGCCCATGCCGTCACCGTCTTCCGCCACAATGCCGTCGAACAGCGCCAGTCCGAACAGGACCAGCAGTTCGTCGTCGCGACGCTGGGCGATCGTCTGCAGCGTGTGTCGGCGGGCGACCTGACCAGCCGGATCGTCGAGCCCTTCACCGGCCGCTACGACCGTATCCGCAACGACTTCAACGAGGCGATGGAAAAGCTGGCGACAGTGCTGGCGTCGGTGTCGCGCAACGCCGTGGAGGTCCGCACGGGCTCGGGCGAAATCCGCAATGCGTCGGACGACCTGTCGCGGCGCACCGAGCAGCAGGCGGCCAGCCTGGAGGAAACCGCGGCGGCGATGCACGAGATCACCGACCAGATCCGCCGCACCGCCTCCGCCGCGCGCGAGGCCAGCCGCGTGGTCGACACCGCCAAGACCAATGTCGACATCAGCGAAGAGGTCGTGGTGCGGGCGGTCAGCGCGATCAACGGCATCGAACGCTCCTCGGGCGAAATCGCAGAGATCATCTCGGTCATCGACGGCATCGCCTTCCAGACGAACCTGCTGGCGCTAAACGCGGGTGTCGAGGCAGCACGGGCAGGCGATGCGGGCAAGGGCTTTGCGGTCGTCGCCTCCGAAGTGCGCGCCTTGGCGCAGCGATCGGCCGATGCGGCAGGCGACGTGAAGTCGCGCGTCACCGCCAGCGTCTCGCAAATTTCGACCGGCGTCGCCGCGGTCAGCGAAATGCGCGAAGTGCTCGACCGCGTCGTCACCGCGATCGTCGACATCAGCCGCCTAGCCAGCCAGATCGCGGAATCGGCCGAACAACAGTCGCAGGGCATTTCCCAGATCAACATCGCGATCGGCGAGATGGACTCCACGACGCAGCAGAACGCCGCGATGGT
>NZ_LDTE01000151.1 GCF_001476905.1 Sphingomonas sanguinis
CTTCGCGGCGGTCCCCCTCCCCGTACCGGGGAGGATTGGTCGCTCTCCTAACGCCTTGCTTACCGAAATGCGCTAAGGCCCGCAGTCCATGGCCGATCTTCCGCCCCGCTCCCCGCACCCACCACGCCCCGCCTCTGCCGTCAGTCACAGCGTCGGGCTGGTCGGCATCATGGGATCGCTGAGCTGGATCGCCTTTGCGTGGTGGCGGCATCTCGACGGGCCCTATGCGGCGCTCGTCCATCTGCTGTGCGCGGGGGTGCCTATGTTGCTCTGGTCGATTCTGGTCGACAAGGTGCATCGCCATAAGTCGACCGGCATCGATTGGTCCCATCCCCGGCCCGCGCACGAGACGCTGGACATCAGCCTGACCAAGCTGGTCGGGTATTGGGCGACCTTTGCGGGGATCGCGCTGATCTTCGCGACCGGACGATTCTATTGGCAGGGCATCTTCCTGTTCGCCATGCAGTGCCTGGGCTGGATCGCACCCTTATTATTTCTGCTCTCCATTCCCTATGTGATCTGGCTGGACCGGCGGCTGGTCGAGCCGCGGGACGGCGCGTGGATGCTGGGCGCTTGGCTGACCGGGCAGAAGGGTGTCGAGGCCGAGGCGATCTATGCGCACCTGCGCGCCTGGGCGGTGAAGGCGTTCTTCCTGCCCTTCATGCTGGGGGTGGTGCCCGGCGGGTTCGGGGCGTTCGTGCGTGGTGACCTGTCGGTGGTGCTGCACGATCCGGTCGCGCTGGCCAACTGGCTGATCACCCTGATGTTCCTGATCGACGTCGCCTTTGCGACGCTCGGCTATATGCTGACCCTGAGACCGCTCGATGCGCATATCCGCTCGGCGAACCCTTATGCGGCGGCCTGGGCGGCGGCGCTGATCTGCTATCCGCCGACGATCCTGATGGGCGACAACGGCCCGCTCAACTACCGGCCGGGGACGGCGGAGTGGAGCTATTGGTTTGCGGGGCATCCCGTCATCCTGGCGGGAATCGGCGTGGTGCTGGTCGGGCTGACCGCCATCTATGCCTGGTCGACGGTGGCGTTCGGCGTCCGCTTTTCCAACCTGACGCACCGGGGCATCCTGACCCACGGACCTTATGCGGTGTCGCGGCATCCGGCCTATCTGTCGAAGAACATCTTCTGGTGGATCGCGACGATCCCGATCCTGTCGACCGGGACCTGGGTGGATGCGGCGCGCAGCACCCTGCTGCTGGGCGTGGTCAGCGGGATTTACTACTGGCGAGCCCGGACCGAGGAGCGGCATCTGTCGGCCGATCCAGCCTATCGGGATTATTATGACTGGATGGAGCGGTACGGGGTCGTACCGCGGTTCTTCCGCTGGATTTTAGGTCGGAAGTAATCCCCTTGGGCTTCGCTTCGTCCAAACGAAGTCGAAAGGATCACCCCCGCGTCAGAAGCTCGCCTCGCCATAGACCCGCGAGATATCGCCGCCCCACTCGCCATGATAGCGGTCGAGCAGGACCTGCGCGGGCACCTTGCCCGAGCGCACGATCTCGCGCAGCGGGTCGAGGAAGCCGGTCTCGTTATCCCCCGCCCCGTTGAGCCGCGCGCGGGCCGCCAGTCCGGCGTGGGCGATATCGAGCACCTCGCCCGCAATGTCGCGCAGACGCCCGCCACCCGGCAGCGGCGCATCCAGCGCCAGTTCTGGCACCGAGTCGCGCAGCGCTTGCCGTTCATCGAGCGACCAGCCCTTGACCAGATCCCAGGCCGCATCCAGCGCCGCGTCATCATAGAGTAGCCCAACCCAGAGCGCGGGCAGCGCACAGATGCGATTCCATGGGCCGCCATCGGCCCCGCGCATCTCCAGGAACGTCTTCAGCCGCACCTCGGGGAAGGCGGTCGAAAGGTGATCGTTCCAGTCGTCGATCGTCGGAAGCTCGCCCGGCAGGACCGACAGCTCGCCCTTGAGGAAGTCGCGGAAGGACAGCCCAGCCGCGTCGATATATTTGCCGTCGCGATAGACGAAGTACATCGGCACATCGAGCGCATAGTCGGCGTAACGCTCGTACCCGAAGCCGTCCTCGAACACGAAGGGCAACATGCCGGTGCGCGCGGGGTCGGTGTCCGACCAGATATGGCTGCGGAAGGAGAGCTTGCCGTTGGGCTTGCCTTCGGTGAAGGGCGAGTTGGCGAACAGCGCGGTCGCCAGCGGCTGGAGCGCCAAGCCGACCCGGAACTTCTTCACCATGTCCGCCTCGGACGCGTAATCCAGATTCACCTGGATCGTGGAGGTCCGCAGCATCATGTCGAGGCCGAGCGACCCGACACGCGGCATATGGCGCAACATGATCGCATAGCGCCCCTTGGGCATAATCGGCAGCTCGGCGCGGGTCTTGTCGGGCCACATGCCCAGGCCCAGGAAACCGACGCCCAGTTTGTCGCCCGCCGCCTTCACCTGTTGCAGATGACGGCCCGTCTCGGCACAGGTCTGGTGCAGATTGTCGAGCGGCGCGCCCGACAGCTCGAACTGACCGGCGGGCTCCAGGCTGATCGAGCCGTCCGCGCCGGTCAGCGCGATGACGTTGCCGCCCTCCATGACCGGCGCCCAGCCATATTGCTCCAGTTCGCCCAGCAGCGCGCGAATGCCCGAGGCTTCGTCATAGGACGGCGCATGATGGTCGCCCAGCGCATAGACGAACTTCTCGTGCTCCGTGCCGATCCGCCAGCGGTCGCTAGGCTTTTCGCCGCGCGCGAAGCTCGCGATCAGCTGGTCGCGCGACTCGATGATGGCGCCCTTGGCAAGGCTCTCGGACTTGGTGCTCATGAACCGCGCCTTACGCGCGCGGAAGCGTCCGCGCCATAGGGTGAATCAACGCCAGTCGCCCGCCGCCGCCATCCACAGCGACACCGCCGCCGCCGCCGCCGTATCGGCGCGCAGGATGCGGGGGCCCAGGCCGATGCCGATGGCGGACGGGTGCGCACGGATCGCCTCGCGTTCTTCGGCATCAAAGCCCCCTTCCGGGCCGATCAGGATCGCTGCCGGCCCCTTATGTGCGCGCATCGCCTCCAGCGCGGGCACGCCGCCGGTCTCGTCGGCGAAGAACAGCGCACGCCCCTCGGGCCAGTCGCGCAGGCATGCCGCCAGCTTCACCGGCTCGGCCACCTCCGGCAAAGCCGTGCGGCCGCACTGCTCGGCGGCTTCGATCATGTGTGCACGCAGGCGTTCGGTATTGGGCTTGTCGACGACGGTACGACGGGTGACGACGGGCACCAGACGCGCGACGCCCAGCTCGCACGCCTTTTCCGCCAGCCAGTCGACCCGACCCTTCTTCAGCGGCGCGGCGCACAGCCACAGATCGGGCACCGCCTCCCGCTCGCGAAGCAGGGTCGTCACGTCGAGCGTCAGGTCGCGCTTGCCGACCGAGGCGGCAACGCCCAGCCATTCGCCGCTGCGGTCGTCGAACAGCTTGACCGGATCGCCGACCTTGGTGCGCATCACCGACACCAGATAATGCGCCGCCGGACCGTCGATGCGGATCGGCCCTTCGGCCAAAGGCTGGTCGACGAACAGGCGGGGGGTGGATTGCGGCGGCCAGGCGGGGGTAGCGGGCATGGGCCTCGCTTACACGGGTCGCGCGGCGCTTGCCACTTTTGCGATTTCGGGCGTTCCTTCGCGTAAAGGAGGTGACGATGGCGAAACATTATCAGGAAGAACTGGAGGCGCTGCAGCTCGCGCTGGTCCGCACGCAGATGGCGATGGCGGGATCGGACGAGCGCGTCGTCATCGTGCTGGAGGGCCGCGACGGGGCGGGCAAGGACGGGACGATCAAGCGCATCACCGAGCATCTCTCGGTCCGCGCCACCCGCGTGGTCGCGCTGCCCAAGCCGTCCGACCGCGAACGCACGCAATGGTATTTTCAGCGTTACGCCACGCACCTGCCCGCCGCTGGCGAGATCGTGATCTTCAACCGCAGCTGGTACAACCGGGCAGGCGTGGAAGTGGTGATGGGCTTCTCCACCGCCACCGAACAGGAAGCGTTCCTGCGCGACGCCCCCGATTTCGAACGGATGCTGGTCGAGAGCGGCATCAGGCTGGTCAAGATCTGGCTCGACATCACCAAGAAGGAACAGGAAAAGCGGCTGGAGGCGCGGCGCACCGATCCGCTGAAGGCGCTGAAGGTGTCGGACATGGACAAGGTCGCACAGGCCAAATGGGCCGAATATTCGGCGGCGCGCGATACCATGCTGACCCGCACCCACACCCCCTTTGCGCCGTGGCATATCGTGCGCGCCGACGACAAGAAGGATGCGCGAATCGCGATCATTCGCCACATCCTGCACGCCATCGCGCCCGCCACCATCGCCGATTCGGTCGACGCGCCCGATCCTAAACTGCTCTTTCCGTTCGAGATGGCGGCGCTGGAGGATGGACGGCTGGCAAAATAGTCCGGCGTTCAGACTTTCCTAACCATGGTGCGCTTTAACGCAGGGGGCCAGTGCATCCGGTGCTGGCCCCCAAAAGTGAAAGTCGCGCGCGTGACCCGCAATGCCATCGAGATCGCCGCTGTGCTGATCGTCCGTAACGAAGAGCGCTGCATCTCGCGCTGCCTGACCAGCGTCGCGCCCTGGGTCGATCGGATAGTCATGCTCGATACCGGATCGACCGATGACACGGTCGCTATCGCTCAGGGCTTGGGCGCGGAGGTTCATCACCTCCCCTGGCCCGATAGTTTCGCCGAGGCGCGCAACCATGCGTTGGCGCTGGCCGATGCCGACTGGAACCTCATCATCGACGCCGATGAATGGATCATCGACGGCGGCGAAGGTCTTCGCGACTGGTGCGAGTCGGCGACCGACCGGCTGGGCTGCCCGTGCATCCATAACGAGGCGGAGGGCGCGACCGTCCAGCGGAGCTGGATGACCCGCGTGATTCCGCGCGGCGTCCTTTACGCAGGGCGGGTGCGCGAGCAGGTCGTCTCGGTCCTGCCCCGCTACCGCGTTGCGCTCGATATCGGGCATGACGGCGATCTGGCGCCGCAGCTGGAGCGGAAGAAGGATCGCTACGCCCCGCTGCTGCTCGCCGATCTCGCCGACCAGCCGGAGAGCCCGTACTTGCTCTATCAGGTCGCAAAGGACGCGCAGATGCGTGGCGACCATGTGTCGGCGTGCGATTATTATGCCCAGGCGCTGGACACCACACCGTCGGAGGCGAATTGGCGGCACGATCTGGTCATCAACGCGCTCAACCAGTTCGTCAGAAGCGGCCATCTGCAAGCCGCGCTGACCATCGCGGACACCGAAATGTCGCACTGGGCGCGGTCCCCCGATTTCTATTTCGTGATGGGCGACCTGTTCCTGGAAGCCGCCACGGCCGAGCCGCAGCGCGCGCTCGACCATTGGTTGCCGCTGGCCGAGAGCGCGTGGGAACGCTGCCTGTCCATCGGCGAACGCCCCGATCTGGAGGGCAGCGTCGCCGGGCGCGGCAGCCATCTGGCCCAGCATAATCTGGATGTCCTCCGCTCGCAGCGGGCGACGCTGGCCGCCTAACGGCGGCGGCGGATCAGCCACCAGCCCAGACCGATCGCCAGCGCGGCGCCCAGCACCACGCCGCCGACCATCCCGGCCACGCGCAGGATCGCCCAGAACAGCGCCTCGACGAAACGGCCGACCGCGACCGACAGGCCGATCATCAAACAGGGGGCAGCGGGAGGATCACGCCCCGACGATAGCCGCGAACGGGCTTGCGCGCCACGCCCCGCCCCCATAGGCCACGCGCCATGACGATCGAGATCGTGCCCGATAGCGAGCATAAGGGACTGGTGGGGCGTTTGCCACCCCGGCTGCGCGGCCTGGCCCTGCTGGCGCGGTTCGACCGGCCGATCGGCTGGTGGCTGCTCTTCTGGCCGGGTGTCTGGGCCATCGCACTGGCAGGGGGCGTGCCGGAGCGCTGGGCACTGGTGCTGTGGTTCCTGCTCGGCTCGATCGCGATGCGGGGGGCGGGATGCGTGCTCAACGATATCGTCGACCGCGATCTGGACGCTCAGGTCGCCCGCACCCGCGCGCGGCCGATCCCCTCCGGCCTGGTGTCGGTGAAGCTGGCGGCGATCTGGCTGGTCGCGCTGTGCCTGATCGGTCTGATCGTGCTGGTGCAGTTGCGTCCGCTGGCCGCGATCGTCGCGCTCGCCAGCCTCGCGCCGGTTGCCGCCTATCCCTTCATGAAGCGGATCACCTGGTGGCCGCAGGCGTGGCTGGGCCTGGTGTTCAGCTGGGCCGCGCTGGTCGGCTGGGCCGAGGTGGCGGGAACGCTCTCCGCGCCGCTCTGGCTGCTCTATGCCGGGTCGATCGCCTGGGTGATCGGGTATGACACCATCTATGCGCTGCAGGACCGCGAGGACGATGCGATGATCGGCGTCCGCTCCTCCGCGCTGCGCATGGGGGCCTATGTGAAGCCGGGCGTGGGGGCGTTCTATGCGGTGGCGCTGCTGTGCTGGGCGGGGGCGATCTGGCTGGTGCGACCGGACGTGCTGGCGGTCGCGGCCCTGGTGCCGGTTGCGCTGCATCTGGCTTGGCAGGTGGTGACGTTGCAACCCGACGACGGCGCGGGTGCGCTGTACCGGTTCCGGTCGAACCGCTTTGCCGGATTGCTAATGGCGCTGGCGTGCATGGTGGTGGGCAGCAGCCTCTAATCCTCCCCGCTCGCGGGGAGGTGGCAGCGCGTCAGCGCTGACGGAGGGGGGCGTCCACAAGGGGCGTCCTATGGGGCGATCCCCCTCCCCCACCGCTTCGCGGCGGTCCCC
>NZ_LDTE01000152.1 GCF_001476905.1 Sphingomonas sanguinis
TCGCATGCGTTACCTGTTGGCCGACAAGGGCTATGACGCCGACCGGCTGCGCCGTTCGCTACGTGACGCAGGAGCCGTTCCTGTCATTCCCGGACGGCGCAACCGGAAGCGCGTCATCCGATACGACAAGGAGCGCTACCGCGGCCGCCACCTGATCGAGAACGCCTTCTGCCGTCTCAAGGACTTTCGCCGTGTCGCCACCCGCTACGATAAACTCGCCGCCAACTTCCTCTCAGGCGTCGCCATCGCGACCGCGCTCGCATTCTGGCTGTGATTGAGTCTCGGCCATAGAAGCGTATAATGGCTGATAGATCGGCCGTCAGAACCGATGCGATATTCCGACGAATGCTTCGACGTCGGGTGCGGCTTTGTTTAAACCGATGTTCGTGCCGACGTCGAATTGCGTATTTTCATTCGATTGCCACGATAATGCCAGACTGCCCAGGGCGGGAGTGCCACGCACTGTTCGATCCGGATCGTCATCGCGCGTGATCCGCGCGCTGAGATCGGCTTTCAACGTCTCGCTAAAAGCATATTCGATCTCGGCCGCGCCGCCGTACAGTGCATGGCGACCCTCTCCGCTGTCGTTCACCGCCGCGGATACAGTCGGGGTAAGCTGTAGCGAGATCGTCTTGGACGTACGGTAGGTGACCGGAAGCTGGAATGTTGCGCCCCAGTCTCCCGCACCGATCGGCTGGCGCCCCACCGGGAGCAGCGCCGTAGCGATGCTGGATATGGCCAGTCCCGTATCGCCCTTGCGCTCGACAATCGATGTCTTGATCCCGATGGTAGCGTCTCTGACCCGGCGGGCCCGCATCACGGCGGCATCGGTATCGCGATCACGCTGAAACCCGAACGGCGTCCATCCCAGCCGAAGCTCGGTTTTCCCGCCAATACCATAGCGGATCAGGGTGTCTGCGATCAGCACCGTGTCGATCCTCTCGCCATCGCGCCGCTCGAGCGTCCAGTCCCCCAGTCCCGTTTCAATCTGCAGACGGCCTGGCGCCGTGATGCAGGCGCTGGTCGTCAGGCCAGGGCGCTCGCTGCACAGCCGGTCCACGTTGCTGTTCTGCGCCATCGCCGCCACCGGAACGCACGCCATGATGCCAGCCAATGCCCTGATAAAATTTTGCATTATTGCCCCCTCTTTCGAGCGGCGTAGCGCAAAGGGACCACCCGTACTATGGCCCATCACGCATCTCCCTCGGCCTAACCAAACCTCTGAAGGGAAAGTTGCAAAGCCGGTCGTGGTTTGAACGGCCCGAAGACCGGTGCAGGAACCAAGCCCACGGCCGAGAGCAGAATGAATAGTCTGCGACCGCTGCCGGTGCGCCTGTACGTTAGCGGCTATACGTCGGGAAGGATTTGACGAGCCAGCCCCCAACCGGCGAGGGCGGGGCTGGCGGCGCGGCGCAGAAGCCTGTCCGCGTCGTGCAGCGTCCATGCGCCCGCCGTTTCGATTTTTCGCAGTTCGGCCCATGATATCGGTGTGGCAACCGGGGCATTTTCCCGTGCCCGGACCGAATAGGGCATGATCGCGGTGCTGCCACGCTGGTTGCGGAGCCAGTCGATGAAGATACGCCCGGACCGCTTCGATTTGGCCATCGTGGCCACGAAGCGCGTCGGATCGGCCGATGCGAGCGCTTGCGCAAACCGTTCGGCGAAACTCTTTATTTCCGGCCAGTCCGCCTTGGGCGTGAGGGGTACGATAACGTGGATACCCTTGCCGCCGGACAGCATGGGAAAGCTCGTCAGGCCGAGCGCCGCCAGTTGCTCTTTCAGGTGCTCGGCAGCCGCCCTGGTGTCATCGAATGCAAGCCCTTCGTCGGGGTCCAGATCGAACACCATCCGGTCTGGCATCTCGACTCCAGACACCATCGAACCCCAGCCATGGAATTCGATCGCGCCCATCTGTACGCAGGCGGCCATCCCGTCACTGTCGTCGACGTAAAGATAATCGTCGGCGTCGCCGTCCTTGTCATGGATCGATACCCGGAGGACATGATCACCGAAGCTGCCTGCGTCATGTTTTTGGAAAAAGCATTTTCGCCCTCGCCCCTGCGGGCAGCGGACGAGACTGATCGGACGGTCGCGCAAGAACGGCAGCATCAAGGGGGCGATCGTGGCGTAATAGTCGGCAAGATCGCCCTTGGTGACGCCGCTTTCGGGAAAGACGATCCGACTGCGATGGGTGATGGCGACGCCGGTCGTCGCCATCGGGGCCCGGGCAGAGACGGTCGTTCGCCGATCGTCGGCCAGCCCGACGAAGCTGGCATGGCGCAGCAGCCCATCCGGTGTCAGTTCTGCATAGGCAATGTCGGCGGATAGACTGGGCGTTACCCAATGGGCGCCTTTCACCGCCGCCTTTGGCGCGACGACCGTTGGCGTCCGTCGCTCGATCCGCTCCAATTTGGCGCGCAGCGCCTCCATCGTTGCCTGATCGAACCCAGTACCGACCTTGCCGGCAAAGACGTAACTGTCTGCCCCCGCCCGCCCCAGCAGCAGTGATTTAAAGCCGCGGCGCTTGTCAGACGGCAGCCAGCCGACAATCGCAAATGCATCGCGCGTGACGCACTTCACCTTGGTCCAGCTGCGCGTCCGACCGCTGCGATACGGGGCATCGGCGCGTTTGGAAATCACACCTTCCAGACCCTCACGGCACATCTGATCCAACAATGCTTCGCCCTGACCGATCACATGTTCCGAAAAGCGGATGCCGGCCGGTGGATCCGCCAGGAGCGAGCGCAGCCGTTCCTTTCGCTCCAGCGTGAAAAGGCCCGTCAGATCGGTGCCATCCTGCTCCAGCAGATCGAACGCCATCAACACGATATCGCCGCCAGCACCGATGGCGTTCTTCAAGGTCGAGAAGTCCGGCCGTCCGTCCTTGAACGCCACTGCTTCGCCGTCGATCAACGCGGTGCCGGTCAATCGGGCCGCGGCGTTGGCAATGCCGGGAAACTTATCGGTCCAGTCGAGGCCAGAGCGGGTGAATATCCTCACCCGCCCACCGCCGATCGCGACCAGCACCCGGTAGCCATCAAACTTGATCTCGTGCAGCCATGCGTTTCCCGTAGGGACGGCGCTTTGCAGGGTACAAAGCTGAGGCTGGCGGAATGACGGCAATGCCAGCTTATGTCCGTCCCTACGCGGCAGTGAGGCGTGAGCGGTCGCCGCGCTCTTCCTCTTGGGGGACCGCGCGGGTCGACCGGCTGCGATCTCTGCCATCGTCCGTCCGGTGGCGATGCTGGTCAGCGCCTCTTCGACCAGCACGTCCGTACCTCCGGCTTCCGCATCGTTCACCTTGCGCAACAGCCAGTTCTCGCGCCGTTCCCGGTCGCGTGGCTTCAGGCGGACGAGCAGCCATTCGCCCCGCATCCGCTCACCATGAAGCACGAAGTGAAGGTGGCCTTTGTCGATGTCCGACCCGGACTTGCCGGGCACCGGTGACCATGTACCGCGATCCCACAGCATCACCGTGCCGCCGCCATATTCGCCCGCGGGGATGGTACCCTCGAAGGTCGCATAGGATAACGGATGATCCTCCGTGCGGACCGCCAGGCGCTTTTCGGCCGGATCCAGGCTGGGACCGCGCGTCACCGCCCAGCTTTTCAATACGCCATCGATCTCGAGCCGCAGGTCCCAGTGCAACCGGGTGGCGTCGTGCTTCTGAACCATGAAGAGGTTGCCGTGCCCCGGCTCGACGGTCCCGACGGGCTCGGCGGTCCGGTCGAAGTCGCGTTTGGCGTTATAGGTGGCAAGCAGGGATTGCTTGGCCTTGGCAGCGCGCTCAGGCACGTTTCCTGTCCGCACGTTTGACCGGTTTCGCGGCCGCTGCCTTTTTCGCTGCGGGCTTCTTCGATGGAGACTTCTTTGCGGGAGATGCTGCGCCCTTTCCGCCCATCGACTGACGTAACGCCGCCATCAGATCGACGACATTGCTGCCCTTGGCCGCATCGACCGGCCCGTCATCCTCGATGATCTTCTTGCCGCGAGCTTTGCGTTTGCGCTCGATGAGGTTGCGCAGCGCATCGACATAGCGGTCGTGATATTCCTGCGGGTGGAAAGGCCCGCTTTTCCGGTCGATCAACGCCTCGGCCAGCTCCAGCAATTCGCCTTCGGGCTCGTCGTCCGGTATCTCCCTGAAATACCCTTGAGCCTTCTCCATTTCATCCGCGTAGCGCAAGGTCTCCAGAACCATACCGCGCCCTGATGGCTTCAGGCTGACCACATACTCGCGGCCCCTGAGGGCCAGCTGGCCCAGCCCTATCTTGCGGGTTTTCTTCAGGGCCTCGCGCAACACGATAAAGGCCTCATTTGCGAGATCATCGGCCGGCACCACGAAGAACGGCTTTTCATAATACAGCACATCGACCGCAT
Organism: Sphingomonas sanguinis; assembly: GCF_001476905.1. Classification (GTDB taxonomy): domain Bacteria; phylum Pseudomonadota; class Alphaproteobacteria; order Sphingomonadales; family Sphingomonadaceae; genus Sphingomonas; species Sphingomonas sanguinis_B. The sequence goes on from NZ_LDTE01000152.1 coordinate 4,378, forward strand.
CCGCGTCGACGAACTGCGTCAGCTCCAGCGTCTTCTTGCTCTCCAGCTTGACGGCGTCGATCTCGTCCTGCTCCAATAGAACATACTCGCCTTTGGCCACCTCGTAGCCCTTCATGATCTCGTCCTTGTCGACGGGGCCGATCCCCGTCACCACCTTCTCATAATGGACCGGTTTGCCGCTCGGCTCGTGGATCTGCTTGAACGAGACGGTCGCACCCGAGCGGGTGGCGGAGTAAATCTCCACCGGAATGGATACCAGGGCGAGCTTGATCTGCCCCTGCCAATATGCACGTGCGGCCATGCCGGTTCTCCTTGCCGGGCTGCAACGCACGATAGGCTATGGAGGTTCGCGCAAGGAAGGAAGATTGAATGGCAAAAGCACCCAAACTCAAGGTGTTCACCACATCGGCCGGCTTCCATGATGCCCTCGTGGCTGCACCCAGCAGAGCGGCGGCATTGCGCGCATGGGGCAGCGATCGCGATCTCTTCGCGCGAGGCGCGGCGTTCGAGGTCACCGACCCGGATCTGATGAAAGAGCCTCTGGCCAAGCCCGGCACGGTCATCCGGCGTCTGCGTGGTTCGGAAGCCGAGCAATTTGCCGCGCTGCCACCGGACCCACCGCCGGCGGGCAGGGCGAAATCCGCAAGAGCCAGCACCGCCGAGGCTGCGCCCAAAGGAACAAAGCCCTCGGCAAATAACCTCAAAAAGGCCGATGCCGCGTTACAGGAAGCGGTGAAACGGCACCGCGAGGCCGATGCCGCAGCCAGGGCACGGGTAGAGGCCGCACAACGCGAACGTGCCGATCTTCAGCGACAACAACGCAGCGAGGAGGATGCGTTGCGGGCGGAACGCGACGAAGCCCAAGCGACGTATGACGAGGCGATCGAGCGGTGGCGTGAGGGTTGAACGGCAGCAGATCCTGAAAGCGAAAGCCGTAGAGAAAACCAGGTGTTCAGTCCCGGCATCTGGTGGATCGGATCAACGATGAACCGGTCTGGCTCTGACGTCCAGATCTTGGCGATGTATTCGTAGGGCGTGAGGCCGCTGAGCGTTTTGAGCCGGCGGGCAAAGTTGTAGGCGGCCATGAAGTCGGCGAGGTGCGTTCGCAGTTGGTCATGGCTCTCGTAGTGGAAGCGTTTGACGGTCGCCTCCTTGATGGTGCGGTTCATCCGCTCGACCCCGGCCTTCGCCGGGGCAGGCTCTGTCCGTTAGTCCAGGGATGGTTCGGCTTCGTCAGACGGTGCTCGATGTTGTTGGCCTCGCAGATCATGTCGAAGCGCATCTGACGCGACCAGGCCGTGTTGCGATTGCGGGGCTGGTCGGCGAACTGGATGCCATAGCACATTGGGAAGCGCTAGTTCGGGAGCCGCTATGGCCCTGATGAAGACAACGCGGCCAGCACGTCTTCGTGGCGCAGCTGGCGTGACACGACCAGTGCCAGGCACTCGCGACTGGCCTCGTCGATTATGGTCAGGATGCGGAACTTGCGCCCATCGTGGGTACGCTCCTCGACGAAATCATAGGCCCAGACATGCCCCGGATACTCTGGTCGAAGCCGGATGCAGGAGCCGTCATTGAGCCACAGCCGGCCGCGTTTCGGTTGGCGCTGCGGCACTTTCAGCCCCTCACGCCGCCAGATCCGCTCGACCCGCTTGTGGTTCACCGACCAGCCCGCCGCATGCAGCAGGGCGGTTACCCGACGGTAACCGTAGCGCCCATACTGCTTTGCCAGCGCGACGACGTCGTCGGTGAGCGCCTGCTCATCATCTGCCCCGCACGGCACTTTGCGCTGCGTTGACCGGTGCTGGCCGAGCACGCGGCACACGCGCCGCTCGGACACGTCCAGCACCTCCCGGACCTGGTCGATGCAGCGCCGGCGCCGGGCGGGGCTCAGAAGTTTCCCCGTGCCGCCTCCTGCAGGATGAGCTTGTCGAGCGTCAGATCCGAGATCGCACGACGCAGCCGGGCGTTCTCCTTCTCCAGATTCTTCATCCGACGCGCCTGGTCCGTCTTCAGGCCACCATATTCCTTGCGCCAGCGATAGTAGGTCTGCTCTCTGACCGCGATCCGCCGGCACGCTTCGGCGGTCGTGCCGCCTTGGCCCAGCACGATCTCCACCTCACGCAGCTTACCGATGATCTCCTCCGGCTTGTGCTTCTTCGCAGGCATTCTTCGTCCCTTCCCTGGTCCAGACTGTCATAGTCGATGGACCACTCAGAAGGGGGCAGCTCAGCGGCCATTCGCTCATCGGCCAGCACGAGCGGTTTCACGCTCCAAAGTACCGCTCAATTTCGTCCAACCGCAGTGTAATCGCCTTGCTAGGCAGATGGATGGTTAGCCTCTGCCGCTCCTGTTCGTTGAAACGAGCGGCCTTGATCAGCAGATCACGGATGGCCGCGCGACCAACGACCCTGTCACCTCCTAACCATCCACTGCCGAGGGCGATCTCAGGTGCTAGAATGAGGAGGCCATAGGCGTCAGGGGAAACATGCTCAGTTATGACGGTGATGCCCTTTTCGCCCTGAATTCATGTTCCTTTTAACCTGAGGATCTTGGCTTGGCGACCGGTGGGCATTCGACCCACATCCGGTCATTCGCGCCATCTTCATCGCTTACCAACTTCGGACGTTCGTCGTCTAATCGCGTCGGGTGCAAGGGTTATCTGAGATATCGTTGCCGGGAGCATGGTCGTCTTCGCGGTCGGCATGTGCCGCCGCATGATGGGGCTTCGCGGGGCGACCCCTCCAAGGTTCATGACGCATTCCGTTGCCGTGGGCGTCGGATGCAACGAATGTCGCGGAGTTGGTCGGCCTACGTCCCGGCAGGACGTCTCGCAGCGCCTTGCGACGCGGACGAGCTTGGGTGTCAGGCTGTGACGCTTGTCTCCCTGAACGGCTCGCCGGTGATCAACATGCTGTGCATGATGACGGCCAGCTTGCGGGCGACGGCGACCGCAGCGCGTTTGAAGCCGAGCCGCTCGCGAAGCTCCAGCCCCCATTTGCGCAGGTCGCACTCGGATCGGCTCCGCACCAGCAGTACGGTCGCGGCTTCATAGAGCAGCCCGCGCAAATGGCTGTCGCCTCGCCGCGAGATATGGCCGCCATAGTCGATCTCGCCCGACTGGTAGCGCCGGGTAGTCAATCCGACCCAGGCGCCGACAGATCGCGACCGCTTGAAGTTGGTCGGGTCCTCGATCGCGGTGATGAACGAAGTGGCGGTCACGACGCCGACGCCGGGAATGGACATTAGCAGCTGGCAGGCATCGCTGCGCCGGGCGTCCGCCAGCAGTTTGCGTCCAAGCTCCGCGGCGCGAAGGCGAACGGCGTGCCAAGCCTCAAGCAGTGGCCGGATGATGCAGCCGAGGTCGGCATTGTCGGCCAGCAAAGCCTCAACCTGACGCTCGAACTTGCTGCCGCTCACGGGCGGGACGACCAGCCCGAACGTCTTCATCAAGCCCCGAACCTGGTTCGACAGCTCGGTGCCAATCCGCACCAGGCGAGTCCGCGCCGCGACCAGCGTGCGCGAGAGCATGCTGTCGAAGCTCTTTACCCGCACCTCCTTGTAGAACCCAACCTCTGCCAGGTGAGCCAAGCCGTCGGCATCGTTCGCATCCGTCTTGTTAGCCGCCATGTCGAGGGCGGCCTTCGCATGGCGCGCGTCGATACAGATCGCCGGCAGCCCCTCTGCGCTCAGCGCATGGAAGAACCAGACCGACAGCGGACCGGTCTCGAACACCACCCGCTCGGGCACGGCTGCGTGCTTGCGGATCAGCGCCGCAAGAATCTGCGGGTCCGAGGCGCACTTGCCGCGCCAGATACGCTTACCCGCGCGTCGAATAGATACCGCCGTCTCTTTCAGCGAAACATCGAGCCCGACATACTAACCCATGGCTGTTCTCCGTCCGATGTATGGGCCCGGCTGTCAGTCGTGAGCCCGCACTTCCATCTACCGGGGAACAGCCACCTTCCTCTACGTCATCGCTGATTGAGGTAGCTCGCTCCCGCGATTACCCCATGTTCATGCTCGGAGCGGGAATAGTGCAGCGAGCATCGGCGCACGCCGGGCGGTCGCTAGCTGTCCCGAAAAGGATGGTATTTTAGGAACGCCTGCGGCTTCTCAAAACCCATCATTGGTAGTCAGTTTGAGAAGGCGAAGCGCTATTGAATGGCGATAATCTGGAATTTGTGGAGAGGATCGTACATCCGCCAGCCTATGCAGTCCCGGCCTTCACACGTGAATGGCGCGCCCGATCGCCTGGGTTATCAGGCTGATGCTGATCGGCTTTTCGCAACGGGCGATGGCCGCGAAACGGGACGGAAACGAGGTGCCGTCGTAGCCGCTCGTGAAGACGAGGGGTACGCCGCGTTGGATCAACAGGTCAGCCACCGGATAGGCCGCTTCACCACCAAGGTTTATGTCGAGGATCGCCCCGTCGATCCGTTCTGCCGACCTGACCAGATCAAGAGCCTCTTCAAGTGTGCCGACCGGGCCTAGTACCACCGCCTCTGCATCACTTAGCTCGGCTTGCAAATCTTCGGCCAAGAGGAACTCGTCTTCAACGACCAGAATGTGGCAACCGCGTAGCGTCCGGTCAGGCATGTTCGGGTACCTCGTTGCTGGCGAAAACAGGAATGGAGATCGTGCAATGCACCCCGTCTGATCCCAGGCGATACGACGTCCGAGCGCGAAGCTGATACGGCAAGGCTCGCTCGATCAGCTCCCGGCCCTGCCCGGTCCCTTGCGGTGCCGATCCGGCGGGCGGCATGGCGACCCCGCTCTCTTTCCAGTCGATATGGAGCCAAGGCTTGCTGTCAGTGCCTGATTGCTCAAGGGACCATGTGATCGCGAGCTGTCCGTTCGCCTGCCCCAAGGCACCGTACTTTACCGCATTGGTCGCAAGTTCGTGGAGCGCCATTGCCAGCATCTGAACGGTAGACGACCTTAAGCGTACGCCTGCTGGCCCGTCGAGAACCACGCGGTCGAGCCCGCCGTTCATGGCCGATAATTCCGTTCGGATCAGATCGCCGAATGTCACCCGGTCGATATCGTCAAGACGGGACAGCAGCCCCTGCACGCGTGCAAGCGATTCAAGGCGTTCTCTAAAGCGAGGACGGAAATCCGATAGATCGGTGCTGGATCGGGCAGTCTTGTCCACCATAGACCGCACCACGCCGAGAAGATTGCGGGTCCGATGCTGAAGTTCGTCGACGAGCACGGCCTGGCGCTCCTGCAACTCCTTCATTTGCTGGATGTCGGTGGTCGTGCCCAGCCATTCTACGATGACCCCGGCGTCATCACGAACCGGCATGGAACGCGTATGGTGCCAGACATAAACGTTATCGCTGGCCCGCCGGACCCTGTGCTCCACATCCAGCATGCCGTGATCTCGCGCCTTGCGCCACGTCTGCATGGTCACTTCCCGATCGTCCGGATGGATCGCTTCAAGCCAGCCCAAGCCACGGCTTTCGGCCTCGTTCTGCCCGGTGAAGGTTTGCCATTGCGGGCTTGACGACGTCCACTGGCCTTCGTCGCCGGACCGCCAGACCAGCTGCGGGATACCCTCCATCAGCGTGCGCTGCCGTGCCTCGCTCTCGCGCATGGCCGCTTCGGCACGTTTCCGAACATCGGCGTCGATGTTCATGCCCACCCACTTGTCGATTTGTCCTGCCCCATTGAACACGGGAGCTGCGCGCACATTCGTCCAGCGCCACCCGCCATCCGGGGCGCTCAAGCGGAATTCCGTATCGACAAAGCCGCGCGCCGAGATCGCATCGCGCCACTGCCGCTCGGCATAGGCCCGATCGTCGGGATGAATTGCATCCAGCCAACCATAGCCGAGCCACTGCTCCACCGTCTGGCCGGTGTACGCTCTCCAGCTGGGGCTGTCCGTGACGACGACCCCGCCCGCATCGGTTTCCCAGACAGCCTGCGCCCAGCTCCCGATCAGAAGACGATGCCGTGCCTCGCTTTCGCGCAGGGCGCATTCCGCCAGAACCTGCGCCGTTACCTCCTTCAAGGTCCAGAGAACCCCGGCGACTGCGCCAGTTTCGTCGCGGACCGGCGCATAGTCTACGTCGAACCAGGCGTCCCCCAACACGCCCTGCCGCAGAACGGGATAGCGCTGGGCGATCAGCCGCGCAGACCTTCCTGCCATCCCTGCCGCGACATCTTCGCCGAAGACATCTAGCGAGCGGGCAAAGGTCTCGAAGGCCGATCGCCCGAGCGCCGTCACTTGGTGCTCACGAAGCAACTCGGTGAAGTGATCGTTGTAAAGATGGATCGCGTCCGCGCCCCAGACCAGGCTCATCATGCTGGACGACGCGAGCATGATGTCGATGACGGTTCTTAAACTCTGCGGCCATCGTTCGACCGCCCCCAGCGGCGTTGCCGCCCAGTCGAAGTCCCGGACGCGCGCCGCCATACCGCTGTCCCCGGGCGGCCATTTCGAGAAGTCTTGTGGAACTTGGCCGGACATCGGCATGCCTCGCTCAATGGGACTTCAACCCCAACGCTTGGACGTCAAAAATGCCGCCGTGGCCAGCCTTTTGATACTGATTTAATTGAATTTATTCTGATCGATTCGAGGATTATCAGACATCGAAATAGCAAAGCCGATCGATAAGTAAGCCATCTTTGCGGTACACGGCTCTTCATCGACTGGCAGCGATGGCATAGACGAATGCGAGCTTTGCCGATTGCGAACGGCGGGCGAGACGGCCGGGGCATTCCCGTTGGGATCCCAAACGGGACGGCTGCGGTCGTCCCGCTGGTCGTTCCCAATCGGGAAAGGTGGGAGCGCAGTGAACACTGACGACGCTGATGCCTTGTTACGTGGGTCCGACCGTTGCATCATCCTTCAATGATGACGTTCGGCTTTTCCACGCTACTCGACCTTTTGAGTTGGATCGTCGCCGTCACGCTGGGCGCGAAGGTATTGGCAACGCTCATATTGCTCAACTTAGATAAAAGCGTCTGGGATCAGCCAGGATGGGGGGCGATCCTTTGGTGGTCTACCAAAATCACGCCGATGATTGCGGTGCCTTGCGTAATGTACCTTGCGTGGTTGCAAGGTATGACCGATCAGGTTTGGATTTTTGTCGGATTGATGGCGTTTATCATGGTTGCCGTGCCGTTGAAAGTTCGGCAGCGCAAAAAACGCATAGATAATCGACCGGTCAGGGAGGAATTGGCTCAATGATTATACTTGCCATGCTGTTACAAACGGCTGCCGTCTCCCAAGGATGCCACTATGACAAAGCGGCATTGATGGCGCTGGATGAGGCTGCCTTCGATCAGGACATGGCGGGCGGATGGCGTAAGCTGGAATATGATGGCTGCGAAGCGGACGCTGCTGATCTTATCCGCGATTGGCGCATTGCACATAAGGCAAAAGGCCATGTGCTGATGTGGCACGAGGGGCAGCTACGTGCTGATCTCGGCCAAACCATCAAAGCAATTTCCCTGTTCCGGCAGTCTTACAAACCCGCAGCAGAAGACCGGGGAATGGGCTGGAACCTGTACGTGGACGGTACGATTGCCTTTCTGAAGGGGGATCGCAGTGCGTTTGATGCTGCCAAAGGAAAGCTCGCGGCATTACCTCGCCCCGCTAACTTCACTATGGAAGGACCAGACGGAAAACCCGTGTCCGTCAGGTGGCCACTTAATATGAATGTTTTTGAGGGCCTCGAACGTTGTTGGGGGCAGCCATACAAAGTTGCCTATGGTTGCGCGACGCCAATCCGGCGCGTGACAATCCCGGACACGAAGTAACCCATTCCCAAAATAGCATCCCGGATGGGACACGGATGTTGGCTCGACGCCCGGACTAGGGCAGTTTCACCGGATGCCGCAGCGCCTGAATCTGATCGCCCTCATCGTTGACGAATATGACACGGCCATCGACTTTTTCGTCGGGAAGCTTGGCTTCGAGTTGCGCGACGACACAGCGCTGACAGATGGAAAGCGGTGGGTGGTGGTCGCGCCGCATGGCGCGGCGAGCGGACTGCTACTGGCGCGGGCTGTCGGTGACAGGCAACGTGAAGCGATCGGCGATCAGAGTGGTGGTCGGGTGTTCTTGTTCCTCGAAACCGATAACTTCGCCCGTGACCACCTTGCCTATACCCAGCGGGGCATTCGGTTCGTCGAGAAGCCTCGCCGTGAACCGTATGGCATCGTGGCCGTCTTCGAGGACCTTTATGGCAACCGATGGGATTTGATCGAACCTGTCACCGTCACGCGATGATTCCCAATTCACCATCCTCGTGGGAAAGCTCCGGCCGTCTCGCTGCCCGTTCGTTTGTGGGAAAGCCGCGATAGCGTTAGGGTGATGCGGTCCAAGGTTGCCACTGGCACTGTCGGCCGGAGAATGGAAATGAGATTCCTTGTTACCGTCGCTATGCTGGCGACCGTTCTCGTCGGCGTGGAAGGAGCAAAGGCACAAACGGAATTGCAGGCAAGTGTCGATCTTTCCGAGTGGACGCCCTCGCAGAACCTGGTGCTGAATCTTGTAACCGGCAGTTACGTCGTCACGCCGCCAACCGACGGCTGGTCCAAGGAGAGGCCGCGGCCTGTCGAACGGCGAGGACGGTTGGCGGGCGAGAGTCTGCGGATGACGCAAACTCTAGCTGAGCAGGCGTTCAAAAGCGGACTAACTGACAAGGATTGTGAGGCCAAAAGGGCTGGTGGTGAATTGATCGTTAGTAATGCAGTTGGCCCGATGATGTTGACGCTGGCCGATAACCGGATCACGCAAACATCAGCACATTTCACATGCCGGACCGAGGCCGCGAACGCCCTGTTCAGCTATATAACTCGCTTGTTCGATTATCGCTCGCCGTAAATCGGGCAGAGCTTAAACGCTTAATATTAGCGGGAGCGATGCGCTTTATCGACTGCTTGAATGTCTGCCTGTCACCCACGGGCTTTCCCGATATTCGATCCCAATGGGAACGCCCGGACCGTCTTTCTGAGAGTTCCCAATCGGGAAAGCTCAGCCGACCCGCGCAGCTTGACCAGCTACCACACGCCATTGTCCGGAAGCTCGCGACCATAGGCGTGAGTATGCGTAGGTTCCGTCGATCATCATGTCGCCAAACGTGCCGGCAAGCGTGGCCTTCGTGGTCGCAAGCACCATATCGCCTACCGGATGAAACTGCCCTTCCGTCAGGTCGACTTGAGTCAGCTTCAGAACACCCGATGCGTGCGCCGAAAGGTCTTGGTCCTTTCCTATGACCGTTCCATCAGGGCCGGTGAACACGAGACGGTCATCGATCAGCGCCGACAAAGCGGTCACGTCACCGGCGAGCATCGCCGCCCGCAACGCCTCTTCTGCTCGCGCTAACTCAGCTTCGTGGATCATGTCCCCTGTCTCGCCTAGGCCGACCGCGATGGCAAGGATCAGGGAATGGCAACATTCCCATTTCCCGATCCCAATGAGAATCAGTCGATGCGATGATCGGGAGAACAGCGCTCAAGGCACGCTCAGCTTCGAGGAACCTTCACGCAACCACCGAGTTTGACAACGAGCTGTCCTATTGGAATGGTGCTGTCTAGTGTCCGAACAGATCACTGAAGTGCGTGAGCTGGCAATAGCGGTTTTCGCTTCGAGCGGTCGATTGATCGCGACTGGCAATGAACGCGTCGCGCATCTCGGTCTCACCAGCGCATGGTGGCAAGTCTTGGGTGCACTGCGTTATTCGCCGGTTCCGCTACCCACCGCGTCCATCGCTCGCAACATGGGCCTGACCCGGCAAGCTGTGCAGCGCATTGTCGATCTCCTTGCCGAGCGCGGCATGGTCGCGTTTGAAGACAATCCGCATCATCGACGCGCCAAGCTCGTCGTCCTTACCCGGGAAGGTTTGGCTGCTGTTACCAGTGCCGAACAAGCTGTCGCGACCCTCGACAGGGAGATCGCTGACAGGATCGGGCGTGAACGTATCAAAGACGCCACCCGCATTCTCGGCGAAATGAACGCCATCCTGACCGAGTGGCTGGACCGAACGGAGGCATCCCCTTCCCCCAACAACGCTTCGTGAAAGGAGTTGTGACGTGATTTTGATATCAGGGGCGACCGGTGGCATCGGTGGAGAAATTTGTCGACTGCTCAAGGAAACAGGTACGCCGTTTCGCGCCTTGTGCCGCAAGGGCGAGCAGGTGCAAGACTTTCAGAAGAAGGGCATCGATGCCATAATTGGCGATTTCGACCGGCCAGAGACGCTGGCATCCGCCCTGCGGGGCATTGAGACCATGTTTCTCATCACGCCGCCTACACCCCAGCAGGTCGACCAAGAGACAGCTGCGATCGATGCTGCTCAAAAAGTGGGGGTTGGCCGAATTGTAAAGATCTCCGCGTCTGACAGCAACGTGCTATCGCCCGTACCTTGGGCAAAGTCCCATGCCCTCATCGACCACCATTTGCGTGCATCGGGGATCAACTGGACGATCCTGAAGCCGACAGCATTCATGCAAAACTTTCTCTGGTTTAAAGATCCAATCACCAAGGGATTCCTGCCGCAGGTGACAGGCAGCGGCTCGGTTTCGTGGGTCGATACGCGCGACGTCGCTCGCGTGGCCGCGACCGTGCTGACCCAAGACGGTCATGAGGGCGCAACCTATTTTTTAACCGGGCCGGAGACGATCGACATGAAGGAAGCATCATCCCGCTTCTCCAAGGCTATCGGCCACAAGGTGCGCTACCTCGACCTTCCGTCACCGCTGTTCTGGCTCATCCTTCGCCTGACGGGAAACTCAAATTGGATGGCAAAGGGACTGGTAGTGCAATTCGCTGATGTCGTCGCTGGTCATCACGACATCGATCCGACCTTTGAGATCGAGCGTCTCACCGGCAAGCCACCGCACACGTTCGGAGATTTCATTCAGGATCATCGCAAAGAATTTGCGCGTTAGGCTCGAATCCTGAGCCAACTTTCTAG
>NZ_LDTE01000153.1 GCF_001476905.1 Sphingomonas sanguinis
AACCTGTCGAGCCTGGTCACCGGTCAGTTCGACGACATCCGCATCGTTACCCAGCCCGCCCATGGTACGGTCACGATCTCGCGGACGCTCGCCATGCGCGGCTTTGGTGGCTCACCGCTGATGGCCGCAGCGCTGGCGATGTCGTCGGTGTCGGTCCCGAGTCAGGTCATCGCGGTCTATACCCCGGAAGCGGGCTATCACGGCACCGACACCTTCCAATATGTCGCGGTTGGACCAGGTGGCACGTCGACACCGGCTACCGCCACCATCCAGGTGGTCGGCACGGCACCCGCGGCACAGGCGATCACCGCATCGGCGATCGATGGTCAGCCCGTCTCGATTGACCTGACCGCTGCGGCCAGCGGCGGACCGTTCACTGCCGCAACGGTCACCAGCGTATCGCCTGCCGATCAGGCGACCGCCACGATCGTTGCCGGGGGAACTGCCGATGCCCGGACCTTCCGTCTGCAGATGACGCCGAAGGCGCGTTTCAGCGGGACGATCACGGTCGGCTATACCCTTGCCAACGCCTTTGGTACCTCGACACCCGCCATCGTGACGGT
>NZ_LDTE01000154.1 GCF_001476905.1 Sphingomonas sanguinis
GCTCAGGCTGAACGGAGGATGGCGGCAAAATGTCTATTCTGGGTGGTTAGCGGACATGCACGCGGCTCATTGTTCTGCGCTCGTTGCCGAACGCACATGGGGCAGATCGACCGGATCGGCGGCTCCGACAGCCAAGTAGTTTCGGCGAGCATCAGTCAGCGAGAATGACCGGTTGGGACCACCCCGAACCACGTCCGCGTCGTGGTCGTCCTGCCCATCGTCCTCCCAGAAGCAAACGGGACAAATCTCAAACATGCCCCGGCCTTTCAAAGTCAGACGACTACAGCAGGGGCATCGGTAGCTTGCGACCTTCGCGCAATCCTTCACGACGTTGTGCCACACCATAGTTTGCCCTCGTTCGATGCATGCTCATCATAGCTCGTCGGGCGATGCCCGCTATTGGGCGTTAGCGGACCATCCGCTTTTTATAGATAGTGGACCTTACGGGATGCCCGGCGAGCGATCCGCATCCGTGCCCCGGCGCACACGAAACAGAGAGAAGCCAGCTCGCTTGGCCGCTTTCTGCGCCTTAGCGACACATCGGCGGGGCGTGTCACTATTCGTCAGTATTTCAATC
>NZ_LDTE01000155.1 GCF_001476905.1 Sphingomonas sanguinis
TCGTAGAGCAGCCGCCCGATCAGCGTCGACTTGCCGTCGTCGACCGAGCCGCAGGTGATAAAGCGCAGCATCGACTTGGCGGCGTGCGTAGCGAGATAGGCGTCGATATCGGCGGCGATCAGCGCATCGGGTTGATAGGCGGTCATCTCAGAAATACCCCTCGCGCTTCTTTTTCTCCATGCTGGCCGCCTGGTCGTGATCGATCGCGCGCCCCTGCCGCTCGGACGTGGTGGTCAGCAGCATTTCCTGGATAACTTCGGACAGGGTGGCCGCCTCGCTCTCGACGGCGCCGGTCAGCGGATAGCAGCCAAGCGTGCGGAAGCGGATCGAGCGTTCGACCGGCACCTCGCCGGGCTTGAGGCGGAAACGATCGTCATCGACCATCAGCAGCATTCCGTCGCGCTCCACCGTCGGCCGGGGGGCAGCAAAATAGAGCGGCACGATCTCGATGCCTTCTTGCAGGATATATTGCCAGATATCGAGTTCGGTCCAGTTGGACAGCGGGAAGACGCGGATGCTCTCCCCCTTGTGGATGCGGCTATTGTAGAGGTTCCACAGCTCGGGCCGCTGCGCCTTGGGGTCCCAGCCATGCGCGGCCGAGCGGAAGGAGAAGACGCGCTCCTTCGCGCGGCTCTTCTCC
>NZ_LDTE01000156.1 GCF_001476905.1 Sphingomonas sanguinis
CCGACCGGCTGCGCCGTTCGCTACGTGATGCCGGAGCCGTTCCCGTCATTCCCGGACGGCGAAACCGCAAACGCACGATCCGATATGATAAAGACAGATACCGCGGCCGCCACTTGATCGAGAACGCCTTCTGCCGTCTCAAGGACTTCCGCCGTGTCGCTACCCGCTACGATAAACTCGCCGTCAACTTCCTCTCAGGCGTCGCCATCGCAACCGCGCTCGCATTCTGGCTCTGATTGAGTCTCAGCCCTAGCTGTAATCAACGAGTTCTGACCCTAGAAATCAGAACCAGCACCAGCACCCCGACATTCCGGTTCCTGACTTTGCGCAGGTTCTATGTTACATCTGTTCACATGATTTCTGTATAAACCGGCGACGGTCCATGGCGGGATATCTATACTCTGCTCCGCCTCTAATCCATGATGATCAATTATTAAAAATACAGCCTTTGATGGCTTTCTAAAGTTGGGCCTCTTTTCGTCGTGCAAAATATTTAGAGCTGTATTGGACGACATCCTGAAATGGGCATGGAAGCCAACTTGCTTGCTGCCGGTGGGCACAAACGCTGGGCCACTTCCAATAGGCTGAAGCTGAATAACACCATCACTTGGTGTAACGATCTTTGCTGAGATTAAGCCGCCAGGTCGATCGCCGTAATTCGAGGCTACGAGGAACAGCGTTTCACCAGAAAGCACGGGGCTCGAAAGGTGAATCTCCGAGTTATGCCCTTGAACCGCAGTGGTGATCGCCGGCAGTGCAGCGGAACCAACGCCAAAAAGCGCTATGAGCAGCGCAAGGGCGGTTGACGAAATAGGCAGATAACCGCGCCAATCTTGATAGCTATTACAATGCGAGCAAAGCACGGCACCGATAGGTATCCGCTCCCTACACTGGTTGCATCGCTGCTCGTTAGCATCGCCCCCTTCCGCGTCCCGCATGTTTTACTGCTCTTCTAATCTCGAGACACCGCCACCCCAACGCGGCAGATTTGAGCGCACTGCAATCACGAAAGCAAGGGATTCACTATCGCCTGGCCTCACACCAGCTGGCACGCCCGAGGTTACGCACACCCAGCTGAACGGGTAGCCACTTGCGTTCGCAGCTCACAGGAGCTGCCGTTCGGAATGTCGGGTGCATACGACGGCTTTGTCCCAAGGCACGTCGTTCCGGCGCGTCAACTGTGTATGCGGATAACCGCTTTAGACGCGCTCGTCGTGCGCCATGAATGACCGCTCCGGCGGCGGTTCACGTGGTTCCTGGGTCGACACCAACATACCTGGCTCTTGGGCGGATCAGTATTCCGGTGCGTGATTGCTCCAAGGCATGGGCAATCCAGCCAGCGCATCGGGCAGTAGCAAAAATCTGAAAGGGCGCGTCTTCGGGTAGATGCGCAAATTCGCTAAGTGCTGTGAGGGCGAAGTCGATATTCGGCAGTTCGCCGGTGATATCCTGAACGGTAGCCGCGAGGGCAGAATGCTCGGGCAGCGGCTCAAAGGCCGCCAGCAGCGCTTGCGCTCGCGGATCGCCACCAGGATAGAGCGGATGGCCGAAGCCTGGTAAGATTGTGCCTGCTGAAAGGCGTGCCGCCGTGGCCTCATGCGGACCAGACTTGTCCGATTCAACGAGGAAACTGCGGACGCGTACCGCCATGCCGCCGTGCAAAGGGCCTGACAGGGCGGCAAGTCCGGCAAGCGCGCAGGCAGCCAACGATGCCCCGGTTGAAGCCGTGACCCGAGCCGCGAAAGTCGAGGCATTCAACTCGTGGTCCGCCAACAACACGAATGAACGCCGGATGAGATCCATGCCGGTGTCGTCGCATCCCCAGGCTCGGCCGAGGCGCCGGTGCATCGGGCCTTCGCCCGAGCCTCCAGCGACCGCATCGACGAGAAGATCGAGCAAGGCCGCTGCTTCGAAGTAGAGCGCCTTGGGTTTTCTTCCGCGTATGGCCGGGCTGGTCGCCGCGCGCCAGGCAAGTACTTGAAACATCCGGTCGTGAGGACGCCCCGCCGGGATGGTGTTGGTCTGCGTTGGGAAACGCTCGTCGCCACAGTCCCACAGCAGTCGCGCCACGTCTTCGAGACTCGCGGTTTCGCCGAGCGTTGCCGCGTCCTGCCCCCGGTACCAGAGCTTGCCATCGGCGATCGTCGTGATCGCAGATGCCAGCACCGGCTCTCCCCACGAGATGGCTTCCTCGGCCACGGCAGCCTGTGCTCTGCCGCGCGCCCGGCGCTTCTCCAACCGAACGACATCGGCGGTCCGATAGAGGCTGCGCCGGGGATCGTCGGCATCCCGTCGAGCCTCGATCCGGCCGCGACTGACATAGGCGTAGAGTGTCTGCGGCTTCAGACCCAAGCGCTCGATCACCTCTTCGGCAGTTGACCACCCGGTCATAGTTAGGCCTATATATTGATTAGATTGATCAAGATTGACCAAAAGAATGTCCATGGCAATCCTGTGCTCGTCAAGCAGGAGTTCCAGAAATTGGCTGAAGGTTTGGAAGGCGTCGTTGCCGCAAACACCATATTGTCGGACGTCGATGGCGTGGCGGGACGGCTGGTGATCCGCGGGTTTGAACTTGGCCAGTTGGCAGGGCGGACGCGGTTTGGCGAAGTCGCGCATCTGCTGCTCGATGGCTTTTTTGACGATTTGCCGGAACCGGCCGGGCTTGAAGCGATGCTGGGCGCGGCGCGGGTCGAAGCGTTCGCCTATGTCGATGCTATCCCTGCAGGATTGAATGCCGTGGAAGCGGTCCGTGCCTTGTTGGCGCGGATACCGGACGGGGACGACCTGCGGACCGCCATACGGCTGTTAGCGGGAGTTTCTGTTTTCACCGCCGCCGTTGCACGCCAGAGGCAGGGGCATATGCCGCTACCGCCCGATCCGGAGGCGGACCATGCCACGGATATGTTGCGGATGATCCGAGGGAGCAATCCGACCGTGGACGAGGCGGCCGCACTTGATACCTATCTTGTCACGGTCTGCGATCATGGCCTCAATGCTTCGACATTCGCGGTGCGCGTGACGGCTTCGACCCTTGCCGGCCTTACGTCGGCAGTGCTTACCGGGATAAGCACCCTGAAAGGCCCATTGCACGGAGGCGCACCCGGTCCGGTCGTCGAGATGCTGGATGAGATCGGTGAAGCCTCCAACGCACGGGCCTGGATCGAGCGCGCCATCGACAGGGGCGAGAGGTTGATGGGGTTCGGGCACCGCATCTACCGGGTCCGAGACCCGAGAGCGGATGCCCTGAAGCTGGCCGTGCGACCACTGTCATCAAATACGGGGCGGCTCGCACTTGCGGAAGCCGTAGAGTCCGCAGCTTTGCAGATACTCAGTGAGCGTAAGCCGGATCGATCGCTCCAGACGAATGTAGAATTCTACACGGCGCTCCTGCTGGAGGCCTTGGGCTTCGAACCTGCCGAGTTCACCTGCGTATTTGCCATGGGCCGGACACTCGGATGGATTGCTCATGCGCGCGAACAGGTCTGCAATGGCAGATTGATCCGCCCTGCATCAGTCTACGTCGGTCCGGTCCCAAAGATCGCGGCCTGAACGATGGACGGCTTTCCGGAATCGCGAAGTTGGAGTGGGGCGTTTGTTGTTGGCAGCGACCGATGCCCGGCCCAGCGCCTCGCTCAAATGTCAGCATTTCCCTTTTGGCTGCTTGAAACCCGTCAGGCAGGAACGGCCCGGCTTCAGTTGTTCCGCAATGCTGGTCGGCCGGGAATTGAGCGTCGACTTCCGACCACATTCGGTCGCTCGGTCCAGCCACCGTGGTCGTCCGCTTCAGACAAAAGCTGCCGATGGGGCGTTGTGAAGCCGACAGTCAGCATTGCGCCCTAATTTCGGCCATTGGAAGGCTTAACCAGCGTTCCCAAGAGCGGCCACTTATCCAGCTCGCATAATTTTTTGGTGGTCTACTACGTGATTATCGACCTCGATCGGATCGGCTGATCATTGCCAAAAGGTAAATCTGCGCTGAATTCTTTTCCTGCTCTGGACTGTCCTGAACTTTGAGGCGGTGGTAGACCGAAGGCATGATAGACCCGGCCTCCACCATCGGATTGACTGCTCCCGAAAGAGAGATGCTCGCAAGCCTGAGTTTCGACCCACTCTCGTTCAAAGGCAATCACGAGGGCTTTCTGCGCAACGCAGATTTGGCTCATCAACTCACGACTTCATTGATTGAGCGCAAAGGTATCCCGGAGCATCGTGTCCGCTACTTTGCGGACCCCGAATATTATCCGGGCGGTCGCGGCAAGTCGCGCCAGGACAGCTTCGTGAAGCACGGTAACGATCATGATGAGACGCTGCGTCATCCGCACTTCCTGAAACATCTTCGCTACTTCATCCACGGCGCCAACCTGCCTGCGGCGATCATTCAGCAATATACCGACGCCGTAGAGAACTGCGGCATGGTCAGTTCCAGCGATATCCCCGAACTCGGCTCAAAGGCACGCAATCTTGCGCGGACGCATCGGCTGGAAGGCGGCGCTGCTGCCGATGAATTCTTCAAGCTAAGCCTTGATCTCGGGTTGAGCGCTGGTCAGTCGGCACGTATTCGCGAGTCCGTGAAACAGCTGCGCCCAAGTCGTTAGCCGATGCTCGCGCAGCAACTCGCACGGGTACTTCTTGAGCTTTCTCGCGCGAGCGATGTCACCACCGATGACGTGTCCGCCATGGAGCAACGCTTCGAGTCCTTGCGCGGCTACAGTCGTCTGCCGCGCGGCCGTGAAAATCGAGGGCGTGCGCTCACGGACGAGCAGATCGTTGCGGCCGTGCTGGGACTCGTCGCCATCCAGCCCGGTTGGGCCGGGCATGTTGCCGCAGTCATCGCCCGTCTCAAACCGGTGGGCGGGTCAGCCGATGCGTTTGGTGCGGCCTCTAATTTCACGGCTGCAATGTGTCATCTTTTGAGGGACGAAGCCTCGCGCCAAAAACTGGTCGCGGTACGCCTGTCGGTCGCGGAAGCCGGAACAAACAGCAACGGCATCGCCGTGATCACGTTCGACGAAGCGGGCGAACGCAAGCGAGTGTCGTTTGTGCGCGACGAAGCGGTGTCACTGCTTCAGCCCGGTGCCGCCGCCGACGCATTCGATTCCGATCAGCGCAATGCGCCAGCCAGCCGAGAACTCGTACTCAATCGTCGCTTCTTTGATCGCTTGGCTCAGCGCGTCGGTCAGGCGCGCACGCATCCGTTGCCGCCGACCGGCGATGGCGCCGAATACGACAAGGAGGACGCGAAAAACGCGCGCTTGGAACGTCTGGGCGCAAGGCGGTCTTCGCACTTCCTGAACATCGGCGTCGATAATCAGGTCACGTGGCCGCGCACCGAAATGCGCGTTAAATTCGATCGCTATTATCTCGTCATGATGCCCAAGACGAAGGAGAACGTGCAGTCGGTCCACATCGACCTGACGGCGAACAAGCTCACGATGGAAGAAGCGATGACGGTCATCAACCGCTTCCTGAGCGTGATGACTTGGTGCGACGATCAGTACGCGATCGCCGAAGGCGGCTGGGGTGGTGGGCCTGTTCCCGTTGCTGTGGCCAAGCGGAATCTGGCGTTCACGACCGCGTACCAATGGCTCTTCGATCGCGACATTCCTTCATCGGAAGATGCCCGGCGTGCGCTTGCACTGTACCGTGAAGCGCGCAACGCCGAGCAGAATTACATGATCAGCTACGCCGTGCTGGGTTACTAGGGTCCAAACCCAATCAGCATCTTGAGTGGTGACAGTTTTCCTGATTCACTGGCGTGTGGATCAGGAGGAATGAGGCATGGCGCTATTCTGGTTGTCGGATGAAGCGTGGGCGGCGATCGAGCTGCATCTGCCGAAAAACCAGCCTGGAG
>NZ_LDTE01000157.1 GCF_001476905.1 Sphingomonas sanguinis
GGCCTGACGGAGCCTCTTGCCGCTCCCCTCCCGCAAGCGGGAGGGGATGGGGGAGGGAAAGCCACAGGCCATGGGC
Source organism: Sphingomonas sanguinis (assembly GCF_001476905.1). Lineage (GTDB taxonomy): Bacteria > Pseudomonadota > Alphaproteobacteria > Sphingomonadales > Sphingomonadaceae > Sphingomonas > Sphingomonas sanguinis_B. The sequence goes on from NZ_LDTE01000157.1 coordinate 77, forward strand.
TCTGCGAGAAACCCTGCCCTCCCCAAACCCCTCCCGCCTGCGGGAGGGGCTTAAAGAAGCCCCTTTCCACTCTCCCGATCGCATCCCGCGCACCTTAGGGATTGCGCGTAATAAAATTGCAGCTAACCTTCCTAATCATTCACCAAACGCCGGGTGCGTCCCATGTCGGGGCGGCCCTTCCCTTGGGGGGATTGGACATTCATGATTTTCGGGCGCGTTAAGCCTCTGGACGCCATTTTGGCGACCGCCGAGAAGAAGGGGCTGCAACGATCGCTAGGCGCGTTCCAGCTCACCATGCTGGGCATCGGCGCCGTCATCGGCACAGGCATCTTCGTTCTCACCTCCGAAGCCGCGCAAAAGGCGGGGCCGGGGATGATGCTGTCCTTCGTGCTGGCGGGCTTCGTCTGCGCGGTGGCGGCTTTGTGCTATTCCGAGCTGGCCTCGATGGTGCCGGTCGCGGGGTCGGCCTATACCTATACCTATGCGGTCATGGGTGAGTTGCTGGCCTGGATGGTCGGCTGGGCGCTGATCCTGGAATATGCGGTTGGCGCGTCGGCCGTCGCGGTCGGCTGGTCGGGTTATGTCGTGGGACAGATCCGCAACCTGCTGGGCATCGACATACCGATGGAGTGGGTCAACGGCCCCTCTTCGGGCGGCTATATCAACCTGCCCGCCGTTGTCATCTCGCTGCTCGTGACCTGGCTGCTGGTCATCGGCACCACCGAGAGCGCCCGCTTCAACGCGATTCTGGTCGCGATCAAGGTCGCCGCGCTGACCCTGTTCATCGCGCTGTCGGTGCCGGTCATCAACGGCGCGCATTTCGAGCCGTTCATGCCCACCGGCCTGACCGGCGTGGCGGGGGCCGCGGCATCGATCTTCTTCGCCTATGTCGGCTTCGACGCGGTGTCGACCGCCGCGGAGGAAACCAAGAACCCGCAGCGCAACGTGCCGATCGGCCTGATCGCGTCGCTGCTGTTCTGCACCGTCTTCTACCTGCTGGTGTCGGCGGGTGCGATCGGCTCGCCGCTGGGGGCGCAGCCGGTGCGTGACGCCGCCGGTGTCGTGCTGTCGCCCGGCACGTCGGAACTGGCCGCGCAGTGTAAGGCGATCGTCGCCAGCGGCGCGACCGAGCCGCTGTCCTGCTCGCGTGAGGCGCTGGCGCATGTCCTGCGCACCATCGGCTGGGAAAAGATCGGCAACCTGATCGGCCTGGCCGCCACGCTGGCGCTGCCGTCGGTCGTGCTCATGATGATGTTCGGCCAGACCCGCGTGTTCTTCACCATGGCGCGCGACGGCCTGCTGCCCGAAAAGCTCGCCTCGGTACACCCGCGCTATCGCACGCCGCACGTCGTGACGATCGTGACCGGCATCGCCGCGACGCTCGCCTCGGCCTTCCTGCCGGTGGGCAAGCTGGCGGACTATTCCAACTCGGGCACGCTGTTCGCCTTCTTCATGGTGGCGCTGTCGGTGATGGTGCTGCGCAAGACCGATCCGACCCGCAAGCGTCCGTTCCGCACGCCCGCCGTGTTCATCGTCGCGCCCGCCGCGATGCTCGGTTGCGCGTATCTGTACTTCTCGCTGCCACTGGTTGCGATCCTGGTCCTGCCGGGCTGGGGCGCGATCGGCCTGGCGATTTACTTCCTCTACAGCCGCAAGCGCAGCTATGTCGGTCGCGGCATCGTCGATGTCGTGGACGATCCCGCGATGCAGCCGGAAGTCGCCAAGCCGCTCGATCGCTGATCGGCTTTCGCGGAGACACGAAAAAGGCCCGGAGGAGCGATCCTCCGGGCCTTTTTGTTTGGCCTTTATGGCCGAGCCTTACAGGCTGGCGGCCAGGGCCTTCAGGTCGACCTGGGGCCGCGCGCCGAAATGGCTGATGATCTCGGCCGCACAGGCGGCACCCAGCGTCAGCGAGGCCGTCAGGTCCTGGCCATGGGTCTGGCCATAGAGGAAGCCCGATGCGAACAGATCGCCCGCGCCCGTCGTGTCGACGACCTTGTCGACCGGATGGGCCGGGACCGTGACCCGCTCGTCGCCGCGCTGCGCCAGCGCGCCCTTTTCGGCGAGGGTCACGACCAGCGTCTCGACCTTGTCCTTCAGCGAAGCGATCGCCGCCTCGACGTCCGCCGTCTCGGTCAGCGCGACGATCTCGGTCTCGTTGGCGAAGATCACGTCGATCATGCCGCCGTCGATCAGCGCATGGAAATCGGCGCGATGACGGTCGATCACGAACTCGGCCGAGGCGGTGAAGGCGATCTTGCGTCCCGCCGCGCGGGCGACGTCGATCGCGGCGCGCATCGCGGCACGCGGCTCCTCGGGGTCCCAGAGATAGCCCTCGATATACAGATAGGCCGCATCGGCGATCAACGCCTTGTCGAGCGCTTCGGCGGGCAGATAGTGCGAGGCACCCAGGAAAGTGTTCATCGTCCGCTGGCCATCGGGGCTGACGAAGATCATGCAGCGCGCGGTCGTCGGCTGGCCGGGACGGACCGGCGTATCGAACTTGACGCCCGCCGCGCGGATGTCGTGCGCGAAGACCTCGCCCAGCTGGTCGTCGGCGACCTGGCCGATAAAGGCGGTCTTGCCGCCCAGCGCGGCCATACCCGCCAGCGTGTTGGCGGCCGAGCCACCCGAAATCTCGCGACCGGGGCCCATCTTGGCATAGAGCGCATCGGCTTCCTCGGGCGAGAAGACGAGCTGCATCGCACCCTTCGTCATGCCGTTCTGCGCGATGAAATCGTCTTCGGCGGGGCTGAGGATGTCGACGATCGCATTGCCGATCGCCACCACGTCATAGGTGGGGTTGGTCAAGAAACGGGCTCCGAAAATAATCAGGTGATGACGCCGCCCTAGTCAGGGTGCCTGTCCCGCGCAAGCTGGCCCCCTCGCCCGGCCGCACTGCATTGACTTTGCGCCGTGCACCACGTCATCCCTGGACCATGATAAGTGCGTTTTTCCTGTCCTTGGGCCAGCTCGGTGATCCGGCGATCCGCCGGGTGCTGATCCGCTCGCTCGCGGTGACCTTCGCGCTATTCACCGCCGCCGGGCTGGCTCTGTGGTGGGGCGTGCGCGCCGCCCTGACCGGATGGCTGGGCGCGCAGGCGGGGAACTGGTCGGCGGCGCTGACTCTGGTCGTCGAGATACTCGCGCTCTGGCTCGCCTTTCGCGCGGTCGCCGTCGCGGTGGTCGGCGTGTTCGCCGACGACATCGTCGCGGCGGTCGAGGCGCGCCATTATCCTCAGGCGCTGGCGAGCGCGAGGCCCGTGCCGCTCGGGCGAGGCATCGCGATGGGGCTGGGGTCGGCCGCGCGGGTCGTCGCCATCAACCTGCTCCTGCTGCCGCTCTACATCGTCCTGCTCGCGACCGGCGTGGGTACGGCGGCGGCGTTCCTGCTGGTCAATGCCTGGCTATTGTCGCGCGACCTGGGCGACATGGTGGCGGCGCGGCATATGGACCGCGCAGCGATGCGGCGCTGGCGCAAGGCGACCCGGCCCGCCCGCTTCCTGCTGGGACTTGCCGCGGCGGCCCTGTTCGTGGTTCCGGGGCTCAATCTGCTCGCACCCGTTCTAGGCGCGAGCATGGCGACCCATGTCTTTCACAGGAGACCCCGCGCGTGATCCGCACCCCTGCGCTGGCCTTGCTACCATTCGTCGTGCTGGCAGGCTGTACCGTGCCCCAGACCGCTGCCCCCGTGCGCGGCGGCATGGCCCCGGTTCCCGTCCCCTATACCCAAGTCGGTCTGGAGCGGGTGATCGGTCAGGACGCCGCCGGGCTGACCAAGCTGTTCGGCGCACCCGACGCCGATGTGCGCGAAGGGGCCGCGCGCAAGCTGCAGTTTCAGGGCAGTTTCTGCGTGCTCGACGCCTATCTCTATCCCAAGGACGGGGGTGAGCCCCGCGTGACCTATCTCGACGCGCGCGAGCCCGATGGCAGCGCGATCGACCGGGCGAGCTGCGTCGCGGCGCTGACCCGGCGCGACGGCGGCCGCTGATGCGCCCCGATCTGTGGCTCGCCTTTGTCGCGGCGACGCTGGTGATCGGGCTGATCCCCGGTCCGGGCGTGGCAGCGATCCTGGGCTATGCCATCGGATCGGGACGGCGGACCGCCTTTGCCTCGGTCGGCGGCCTGATGCTGGGCAATCTGGCCGCGTCGACCGCCAGTCTGCTCGGCATGGGGGCGGTGCTGGCCGCGTCGACCTTTTTGTTCGGGCTGCTCAAATGGGCCGGGGCGGTCTATCTGATCGTCTTCGGCGCGATGGGCCTGTGGCGCGCGCGCAATGCCCATGCCGTGGCGATTCGCCCGCGCATGATCTCGCCCCGCGCGGCGTTTCTGGGCAATCTGGGCGTCGGCACCTTTCACCCCAAGACGATCCTGTTCCTGGCCGCCTTTGCTCCGCAGTTCATCGATCCGTCGCGACCCTATTGGGCGCAGGCGCCGGTCCTGATCGCGACGTTCGTGCTCGTTCTGGCGCTGACCGACTCCTGCTATGCCTGGGCCGCGTCCAGTGCGGGCGGATTGCTGCGTTCGCCCCGCGCCCAGGCGTGGGCTCAGCGTGCGGGCGGCGGGGCGTTGATCTTTGCCGGACTGGCAACGGCGGCTATCCGTCGATAATTCCACGCCATTCTCTGCACCAGGATCGTGGGCATGCAGGCAGTGTGGCAAAATGTTCCACGCATTCGCAAAAAATTGGTGCGGTGCAGGAACAAATTTACCGGTGCGTGCGTATGCGCTATCGGGATGAAGAACACCACCGCGTCTTGGCGGTCGTTCGCCATGGGAGAATGAGTATGATGAAGTTCCTGTCTGCTGTTGCCGCCACCGCCCTGGTTGCTGCTCCGGTTGCGGCCGCTCCGGCCAACCCCGCCGCCAGCCTGTCGGTCTCGAAGTCGGTCCGCGCGTCGGCTCCGACCGCCAAGGGTAACAAGCTGGCCGGTGGCGGCATCCTGGCTGCTCTGATCGCTGCTGGCGTTGTGGCCATCGGCGTTGTCGCGATCGTCAAGGACGACAACGCCGACAGCAACTGATCGTTCTGGGCGGGGGCAACCCCGCCCGAGCCATCATCGCTTGGGACCAGTTCCGGGCGAACGGAAAGGGAGCCGTTCTCGGCTCCCTTTTTTGTTGCCCGCGTCAGGCGCCCCAGTCGGGTTCTTCGGGATCGGGATGGAAGTCATCTTGCACCGGCGTGGGTGACGACGCCACCACGACCGGCAGCGTCGGCTCGCCGCCGCCGAAGCGCACCCGAATATAGGCGACCGACCCCTTGATCCCCTGATAGATCGCCCGCACTTCCTCCCCGCGCCGCATGCGCGCACCGATCAGCGGCGCCCGCTCGGCGGAGAGATAGCCGACCTGTACGTCGCGCGCGCTAAAGACGGCGATGGCATGGGGATCGTGCCGGTTGCGCGGCTCGGGCCGCAGGCTCACCGGATCGCCCGCCGCCGAGGCGAGCAACTCGAACCGTCGATTGCTTCGCGCCTTGTCCTCATTGGGAAAGTCGATCCCGACCACGGCCAGCGTCATTTCATCCATCGCCCCTAACTGGTTACGAGCGGCCTCCCCGTCCAGAGCCCTCCCATTCGTCCGCAATCCGGCTATGGTGCAATCATCCTGTCCCATTCGGAGTGCCCATGTCACTGGCCGCCTTGGCGATGCTGCTCGCCGCCCAATCCCCCGCTGCCGCCCCGCAGGTGGCGCCAGTGCTGACCAGCGCCGACGCGCGCGACGTGCACAGCTATGCCCGACCGCTGGAGGCGCGGGTCACCCATGTCTCGCTGAACCTCTACGCTGATTTCGACAGCCATGTGATGCGTGGAATCGCGACCCTGTCGGTCGATGCGAAGCCGGATGCCAAGACGCTGGTCGTCGACGACAACGGCCTGCGCATCGTGGCGGTGACGGACGCACAGAACCGCCCCCTACCCTATAGCATCGGTGCGGTCGACAAGGTGCATGGCGCCCCCCTGACCATCACGCTGAACGGCCAGCGCACGGTCAAGATCGCCTATGCCTCGGTCCCCGGCGCCAAGGCGCTGCAATGGCTTTCGCCCGAACAGACGGCGGGCAAGAAGCAGCCCTATCTGTTCAGCCAAGGTGAGGCGATCCTCAACCGCAGCTGGATTCCGACCCAGGATTCGCCCGGTATCCGCCAGACCTGGGACGCGACGATCAATGCCCCCTGCGCGCTGACCGTGGTGATGAGCGGCGAGCGCACCGGCGAGACGCCGTGCGATGACGGCCGTCACACCGCCAGCTATCGCATGGACAAGCCCGTTGCCCCCTATCTGATCGCGCTGGCGATCGGCGACCTGAAGTTCAAGCCGCTCAGCGCGCATACCGGCATCTGGACCGAGCCCGCGATGCTCGACAAATCGGCCTGGGAATTCGCCGGGCTCGACAAGTTCGTGAGCGCCGCCGAGGGGCTGTACGGCCCTTATCGCTGGGGCCGGTACGACGTGCTGGTCCTGCCGCCCAGCTTCCCGTTCGGCGGCATGGAGAACCCCATGCTGACCTTCGCGACGCCGACCGTGCTGGCGGGAGACCGCAGCCTGGTCAGCCTGATCGCCCACGAGCTGGCGCATAGCTGGTCGGGCAATCTGGTCACCAATGCGACCTGGGACGATTTCTGGCTGAACGAGGGCTTCACCAGCTATTTCGAGAACCGGATCATGGAGTCGATGTACGGCAAGCGCCGCGCCGCGATGGAGGCCGACCTTGCCTGGACCGACATGCAGAATGCGGTGAAGGAAGCGGGCGGCCCGCAATCGCCCGACACCAAGCTGCACCTGGACCTGAACGCTGCCCGCGATCCCGATGACGGCATGACCCAGATCGCCTATGACAAGGGCGCGACCTTCCTGCGGACGATCGAGTCCGTGGTCGGCCGCCCACGCTGGGACGCGTATCTGCGGAGCTATTTCGACCGCCACGCCTTCCAGCCGCAGACGAGCGCGGGCTTCCTGACGGACCTGAAAGCCAATCTGCTCAAACCCGGCGAGGCGGAGAAGATCGGCGTCGACCAATGGGTCTATCAGCCCGGCATTCCCGCCAACGCCGTGCATGTCCGCTCCGACGCCTTCCCCGCGATCGACGCGGCGGCCAAGGCGTTCGCCGCCGGTGGCCCGGTATCGGCGGTGCCGGACAAGGTGACGACCCAGGAATATGTCCGCTTCCTCGACCAGCTGCCCCGCCAGTTGTCGACCGAACGGCTCGCCGCATTGGACGGACGTTTCCATTGGAACGAGACGGGGAACAGCGAAATCCGCTTCGCCTGGCTGCGCTTGGCGCTCGCCAACCGCTATCAGCCCGCCGAAGCCTCGGCCAAACAATTCCTGACCTCACAGGGCCGTCGCAAGTTCGTGGCACCGTTGTTCCAGCAGCTTCAGGGACAGGGCGAATGGGGCAAGGCGCTGGCGGCCCGAATCTACGACAAGGCGCGTCCCGGCTATCATTCCGTGACCCAAGTCACGGTGGATCGCCTGCTCGGACGATAAGCCGAGCCTCTCACGCGGCGAAACGAGGAACGAAAAAATCGTTTCGCCGCGTGATTTTCGGGTCACCGCCGCCCGAACACCGTTCACCGGATATGGTTCCGGCTCGCCTTTCCAATCCGTTTAGCTCCGGTTAATCGACACTCACACCGACATTCCGACCGGGGGGTCATGTGAAGTTCAAGGCATTTGCAGTGCGATTCGCGCTGATGGCATCGTGCGGCCTGATGATGGCCACTCCCGCTGCCGCGCAGTTCTGGCAGTGTGCGCCCTATGCTCGCGAGATTTCGGGCATCGATCTTCACGGCAACGCCAACACCTGGTGGAGCCAGGCCCAGGGTCGCTACGACCGTGGCCACACCCCGCAGGAAGGCGCCGTCCTAGCGTTCGAGGCCACCCACCGGATGCGCGTCGGCCATGTCGCCATGGTCAGCAAGGTCGTCAGCGACCGCGAAGTCCTCCTGACCCACGCCAACTGGTCGCGTCGCGGCGGCATCGAGCGCGACGTCCGCGCCATCGACGTCTCGCCGAACAATGACTGGTCGATGGTCAAGGTCTGGTACGGCCCGAACGGCGGCCTGGGCACCTCGGCCTATCCGACCAAGGGCTTCATCTATTCGAGTCACAAGGGCGGCACGGCCGACCTGCCCGCAACCGAAATCGCTTCGCGCAACGATGGCCGCGTTTCGGGCATCATGACCTTCGCCGCTCCGGTCGAGTAAACGCGGGCCTTCCACGCCTTGCGAAGACAGGCGTAGATTAGCCTCGCTTCACGCCGCCCGGAACGTCATCGCCACACCATTCATGCAGTAGCGCTTGCCCGTCGGCTTGGGTCCGTCATCGAAGACATGGCCGAGATGCCCGCCGCACCGGCTGCAATGCACCTCCACCCGCTCCATCATCAGCGACCGGTCGCTCCGCGTCGCCACCGCGCGGGGCAACGGCGCCCAGAAGCTGGGCCAGCCGGTGCCACTCTCGAACTTGGTCTTCGAGGAGAAGACAGGCTGCGCGCAGCCCTTGCAGGCAAAGATACCGCTGCGATGCTCGCCGTTGAGCGGACTGGAATAGGGCCGCTCGGTCCCTTCGTGCCGCAGGACATTATAGGCCACCGGGCCGAGCTTCTGCCGCCAGGCGGCATCGCTCATGGCCACCGGAAAGCGCTCGGCCGCATCGGCCTGACGCCCGCAGGCGGACAGTCCCATGCCCAGCGTACCCAGGCCCATCAGCGACAGAAATGCGCGGCGATCAGAAGAGGATGCGGTCATTTACCTAAGATAGGAAGACCGCGCGCACCGGCAAGCGCGCGCCCTCTCCTTTCCGCTTAAACGCCCTTACGCCGCCAGAACGGCCGGACGCTCCCCGATTGCAGCACGCCGCGCCGGAACAGTCGCGCGCCCAGCGTCACGAACAGCGCCACCCACAGAGCCTGCCACGCCAGCGCCACGGCATGCGGCCATAGCGAGTCGCTCGCCGCCGCCATGCCCGCCATCGCGAAGGGCGAGGAGAGTGGAAACACCTCGGCGACCACCGCCAGCCAGCTGTCCGGCTGCGACAAGCCGCTCAGCGTCAGGGTGAACATGCCGACCTGCACGATGGTGATCGGCAGCGAGAGCATCTGGATTTCCCGCATGGTCGACGCCTGCGCCCCGATCGTCAGGAACACCGAGCCGAGCAGCAGATAGGCCATGGTGAAATAGGTGACGAACAGGACGGTGAACATCGGCAGGCCGACCGCCGGCGACAGCTCGCCCACCATCCCGGCAAAGGCGGGCGGCAGCACGCTGGTCACCTGGCCGAGCACTGTGCCCCAGAAGGTGACGAACAGCACCGCCACCCCGAACATGCCGAGCAGCTTGCCCAGGAACACCGCCTCCAGCGGCACGGCGGCGGCCAGTACCTCGATCACCTTGTTCGACCGTTCCTCGGCCATGGTGCCGACGACCTGCCCCGCCAGGAACAGGGTCAGGAAGAAGACGCCGAACACCGCCAGGAACGCGGTCTGATTCTGCCCGCCCAGCGTCGCGCGCTGGCGCGAAAAGGCGGTCTTGGTCGCCGCGATCCGTGGCAGGGGCCCGCCCAGCCGCTCGGCCGACAGCGCCTGTCCGGCCAGCACGACCAGATAATCGGCCGCCCGCGATCCGCGCGCGCCGTACAGAATCGTCGGGCGGTCGAGCGGGCCGTACAGCACCGCCGTCGCGTCATAATCCTTGGCCTCGAACGCCGCGCGGGCCTGGGCGGCGGGGTTGCCGTCGGGCGCGACGGTGACCAGCTGGGGCGGCTCCTCGTCGCGGCGGAACACCGTGCGGGTTCGAGTGTCCGCTTCGACGAGTGTCTGGGCGAGCGCATTGGGGACGATCGCGACGATGCGCACCCGGTCGGCACCATGGTCGGCCGCCTGCGCCGCGCCCATCGCGCCGATGGTGCTGAACGCCACCATGATGAGCGGCGCGAACAGGAACAGGAGGAAGATGGGGGTGAAGACGGTCGCGACGAAATCGCGGCGCGCGATCGTCATGGTCTGGCGGATCAACCGGCGGGTCGGGCTCATGCCGCATTCTCCTGGGTCGTCTGTTCGCCGACGATGCGCACAAAGGCTTCGTGCAGGCTGGGTCGCTCGATCGACAGGTTCAGGATGCCTGCCCCTGCCGCCAGCAACCGGCCGAGCACCGGCTCTATCCCCTCGTCCGGCAGGGGAAAGCGCCAGTCGACCCCGTCACGCACCGCATCGGCGGGCAACACCTCGGGCGTCACCCGGTCGGCATCGCGCGGGCGATAGCGCACGCGTGCGGTCAGCGTAGCGCGCGCTTCGTCCACCGTCCCCTCGAACCGCCGCTGCCCACCCGCAATGATCGCCAGGCGATCGCACAGTCGCTCGGCATGAGCCATGACATGGGTGGAGAACAGGATCGTCGCCCCCCGGTCGCGCTCGCCCAGGATCAAGGCCTCCAGCCGTTCCTGGTTGACGGGGTCGAGGCCGGAAAAGGGCTCGTCCAGCACCAGCAGCTTCGGGCGATGCACGACCGAGCCGAGCAGCTGAACGAGCTGCGCCATGCCCTTGGACAATTTGCGGATCTTGCTGTCGGCGGCATGGCCGAGCTCGGCCTGTTCGAGCAGCTCGCCCGCCCGCGCCCGGCCCGTCTTCCAGTCGAGCCCGCGCAGCGCGCCCATGAAGGCGATCGCCTCACGCGCCTTCATCGCGGGGTACAGCCCCCGCTCCTCGGGCAGATAGCCGACCAGATCGCTCGCCTCGCGCGGATGGGCATGGCCCAGCAGTGTCCGCTGCCCCTCATCGGGTTCGATGATGCCCAGCAACATGCGCAGCGTCGTCGTCTTGCCCGCGCCATTGGGGCCGAGCACGCCGTACACCGCACCGGTCGGGACAGCGATGTCCACCCCATCGACGACACGCCGGTCGCCGAAACGCTTGGCGAGGCCCGAGGCGCTGACCGCCCACTGATTATCCACGCTGATTGTCCCTCCCTGATGGCCTGTGGTAGCGGGCGTATGTGGCGCAAGACAAGCTGGAAACCCGGATCAAGGCAAAGGCGGCCGAACTGGGCTTCGCCGCGATCGGCATCACCCATGCCGACGCCGCGCCCAAAACCGTCGAGCGGCTGCATCAGTGGCTCGCCGAGGGACGGCACGGGTCGATGATCTGGATGGCCGACCGCGCACACCAGCGCCAGAGCCCCGCCAGCCTGTGGCCCGAGGTGAAGAGCATCATCTCGCTCGGCGTCAGCTATGCCCCCGCCGAGGACCCGATGCGGCTGGCCGATCAGGGGCGGATCGGGCGGATTTCGGTCTATGCGCAAGGCGCGGATTATCACGATGTGGTGAAGCGCCAGCTAAAGGCATTGGGCCGCTGGCTGGCCCAGGAGGCCAAGTGCGACCTGAAAGTGTTCGTCGACACCGCGCCGGTGATGGAAAAGCCGCTGGCCGAGGCGGCCGGGCTGGGCTGGCAGGGCAAGCATACCAACCTCGTCAGCCGGGATCATGGCAGCTGGCTGTTCCTGGGGGCGATCTACACCACGCTGGAACTCGAGCCCGATGCGGTGGCGCGCGACACCTGCGGGCGCTGCGATGCGTGCCAGCGGGCGTGCCCTACGGATGCGTTTCCCGCGCCCTATCAGCTGGATGCGCGGCGCTGCATTTCCTATCTGACGATCGAACATGCCGGGCCGATCCCGGAGGAATTCCGGGTCGCGATCGGCAACCGCATCTATGGCTGCGACGATTGTCTGGCGGTCTGCCCCTGGAACAAGTTCGCGGCCGCGGCGCAGGCGAACATGGCGTTTCACCCCCGCGCCGAGCTGACCGCGCCGGAGCTGGGGGATTTGCTGTCACTGGACGATGCCGGTTTCCGGCAGGTGTTTTCGGGTTCGCCGATCAAGCGGATCGGGCGCAACCGAATGGTGCGCAATGCGGCCATCGCGGCGGGGAATAGCGGCGCGGTGGAACTGGTGCCGGTGTTGGAACGGTTGCTGGGGGATGATGACCCGGTGGTCGTGGAGGCGGCGGAATGGGCTTTGGGGTGGTTGAATGGGTTGATCGCTTAGCCCCTGCCCTCCCCCATCCCC
>NZ_LDTE01000158.1 GCF_001476905.1 Sphingomonas sanguinis
CGGCCCGACCCTGTACACACGAGGGCGGATCTCGTCGATGCTCATGATCGATCCCGTCCGCGCCAGGACCGCGTTCTTCCACTGGGTCGCGGCATCTCCCCGCAACATGCTGTCCAGATTGAACTTCGCGCGGACGCCCGCCGCGCGAATGTCGGGCGGCAGCATGCGGACCGTGATCGCCTGTTCGATGCGCCGCGTCAGCGGGCGCACGGCCCAGTTCACGAAGCTGCGCGTATCCTGCTCGTTGTTGCCCGCATTGCCGCCATCGTCCGACACCATGGAGCGCGGGATGCGCCAATAGCGCGCCAGTTCGAGGGTACGCTGCTTGAAGAGGTCAACCAGCTCCGCATCCTTGTTCGAGCTGGTGACGGCCTTGTAATCGACGCCTTGCTCGAACACGGGCGTGCCGCCACGCTTCCAGGCGTTGACGCCCTCCTTCAATCGGTCATGCGCTTCGTTGGTCAGCTTCTGACCGGTGGTCACGATCCCGCTCGGCCGCCGGTCGTTCTTGAAATAGGCGCGTGCTCCGACCTCGAGCGCCAGCTGGAAGTCGATCGCGCCCTTGGCCTGCTTCCACGGCACCATGGGTTGCAGGCGCCCATCGGACAGCGTCGTGAACCAGAACAGTTGCTGGGGCAGCAGCCGGCGGGTGGTCGTGCCGGTCTGGTAGAGGACCGACAGGCTGCGCTCTCCCCATTGCGACGTCGTGCGCAGTGGGTCGAGCAGCCACACCTCGACGCCGTCATACCCGACCGTGGGCTCGGCAAACGCCT
>NZ_LDTE01000159.1 GCF_001476905.1 Sphingomonas sanguinis
CTTGCCCCTCCCCAACCCCTTCCCCTGACGGGAGAGGGGCTTTTCCTTAGGGCTTTACACCGCCCATGCCCCGATATCCGGCTGCTCACCGATCAGCGCCAGGCCATGCGCGATCGAGGTGAGTTCACCCCCGGTCGCGATCTTCTCACCCCCGAAGCGGTCCTCGAACATCCGCCGGATCGCCGGCATCAACGAGGTGCCGCCGGTCAGGAACACCCGGTCGATCGCTGCCGCCTCGGTCGCCGCGGCGGTCAGCGCGCGGTCGACCGCCTGTTCGATCCGGGCGAGTTCGGGCGCGATCCACGCCTCGAAGTCCGTGCGGGACACATCCGCCTCGATAGACAGGCCGCCGCCCTCGAAGCGGAACCGCGCTTCCTCGGCCGAAGACAGGTCGCGCTTCACTCGACCGACAGCGTCGTAGAGCCGATATCCCTGCTCCTCCTCGATGATCGCGATCATCCGCCCGATCGCATCCGGGTCGAGCGCGGCGCGGCGCAGCTTCTCCAGCTCGGCCAGCGTCTTG
>NZ_LDTE01000016.1 GCF_001476905.1 Sphingomonas sanguinis
ATCCTGCCCCCGCAACCATTCCCACACCCCACCGCAACCGCCCCGGAATCAACCGAGGCGGATTTTTGTGTTTGCCCCTCCTGGTTTAGCCTCGAGGGGCGCGGGCTTCCATCGTGTCACAGTCTAAACCTTTAGATGCCAAGACGGCGATTGGCACTCCGGCGGGTATCTCTACGTGGTATTCGAGCATCGCTGCTTCAATACCTGCGATGGCAATCATAGTTCGCGACAATCAGTATCTGATGATCGACAGCACCATCGTCCGCGTGCACCAGCAGGCGGCGCCCGAAGAAGGGGGGCAAGGATCAGGTGCTGCAGCTTTCCCGAGGCAGACTAACGACCAAGATTCACATGTCTGCCGAAACGTTCGGTCGGCCTTTGCGACTGCTCATCACAGCGGGGCAAGCCAGCGACATTGCCTCCGCCTCCAATCTGCTCGATGGCCCGCAGGCCGGGGCAGTGCCGGCGGCCAAAGTCGATGACGGCAACGATTTGCGTGACTGGATCGCAGGTATGAATGCCGCGGCGGTGATCTCGTCCCAGCGCCGCCGCAAGTTGCCATCCTCCATCATGTCGCCATCTAAAAGCATCGCAACCAGATCGAGCGATGCTTTAGCCGCCTCAAGCATTTCGGACGCTTCGCCACCCGCTACGATCGCCGCGTCATCCACTGCGAAAGCTTTCCCCATCTCGCCGGAGCCATGATCCGGCTACATTGACTGTCGATCCGGCTTAGCGGGTTGGAGATGCGGAGAGCATTCTTTCGGGGGAGCAAGAGGCCGTCCCGCGTAAAACCGTCCTGACCATCGGCTTGGCCAAGCATCTCATCGCTTTCCGTCAACGCCCGCCTTCCTTCGCGATGTGATCCGAGGGCAGGCACAGGAATGACCAAGGCGAAGTCATAAGTCGTCCGCGTTATCCTGCTGGGCGGAGACAGGTTGCCTCATTGGTCGCCCTCGTCCGCTCTGGACGCCATTCAAAAATATTTGAGCCAGCCAATATCCTTGCGCCGCTGCTTGAGCCCGGCGAACCAGCGCGTGGGAAAATAAAGCGGTACGATCAGCGCGATCCACAGCCCCCATATCCAGGGCATCGAGGGCAGGCCGAAGACCGTGCCATGATTGGTGCCCCAAAGGGCAAGGCCGAGCAGGTACAGGCCGCGCAGGATATAGAGGTGAAAGAGGTAGAAGAACATCGGTGCACCGCCGAAGACCGCCAGCCAGCCGATCGCCCGTGTGCCCTCCACCCGCTCGAACAGCGCCAGCAGCAACAGGCCCACGCCCAGCGTCGACATCAGGAACAGCAGGGACGGCGGGTATTTGGTCAGAGCCAAGGCGCTCATGATCGTAAGCAAAGGCGCGTCTGGGACCACGAACCAGGGGGCGTCGCCATAGATGTTGAGCGCGCGCAGCAGGATAAAACCGACGAGTAGCAGCGCGCCGGTCCGCACCAGCCGATTGCGCCGCGTGGCGCCATCGCCGCTGGCGAACCATGGCCCGACGGTCCAGCCCAGAGCGATCACGCCGAACCACGGCAGCACGGGATAGCTGAAGCGGACCGGAAATCCTTGGATCGTCACCATCGCGCGGTCATGCAGCAACGACCAGACGAGATGCAGCGGATGTCCTTCCGCTACAGTCACGGGATCGAGGAGATTATGTCCGGCGACGATGCCGATGCCGATCGCGGCGACCACCTTGTGCGGCAGGTGGATCAGCGTGGCGAGCACGATCATGCTCAGGCCGATCGCCCAGATGACCTGGAGATACAGGATCGTCGGTGGGAATTGCGCGCGCCAGACGAAATTGACGAGCGTCAGTTCGAGCAGGATCAGGAATGCGCCCCGCTTGAGGAGGAAGGCGCTGGTCTGGTTCCTGCTGTGCCTTTGCGAGTAGAGATAGGCGCTGAGCCCGGTCAGAGCGACGAAGACGGGAGCGCACAAGGTGCTGGTCAGGCGAGTGAAGAAATAAGCGGGATCGGTGGTCGTTGCGTCGACCGGATCGGCGACCGGCACCCAGAGCAGGAATGTCTCGCGCACATGGTCGAGCAGCATCAACAGCATGACGAAACCCCGCAGCGCATCGATGCTGGCCAGCCGCGTGCTGGCGCGAACGGTGGGCTTGGTCATGGACAGGGGACGGATGGGGGCCGTCATAATGCTCGCCATCAGGCGGGACTCCAAAGCTATCGGTAATGCGTCGGCCAGCCGACCGCAGCGCGGAAATGGCATGAAATAATATAACGTTCAACAAGGGATGGCGCTGAATGGCCATTGGTGATGTACGACCGGCGGAGCGCAAAGGGGGGTGCTTTTGCACCTGAATTTTGCCGATCATCCACCTACGTCGCCCGTCGGATGCCCGCATTTCCCAGGATTCCACGGCGGAATGGGTATAAGCCTACCTAGCATTGCGCGCAAAAATACCAGGAACAGCTTAACTTATCATAGGTTGTACCCGGCCAGATCGGTCGCATTTTCGCCGCCGGTCCTACGGGAGACACCGGTGGTCAAAATCGTCGCAAGCATCGGCATGGCTTTGGCGGCGGTCGCCTGCACGCCGCCTTCGACGCGCATCGCCACCGGACTGGAGCGCTATGGCTTGGACAGCCAGCGCTCGACCTGTGTTGGCCAGCGGCTGGAGCGCAACCTGTCGCTCGGCCAGTTGCAGCAGTTGGGCAATGCCGCCGCGGCGTATCGTCGCGACGACCCCAATCCGTCGCAGCTGACGGTTGGCGACCTGATCCGGGTCGCAGGCGAGATCAAGGACCCGCGCGTCGCGCTGGAGGTCGGCAAGGCCGCCGCCGGTTGCGGCGTCGCGCCCTGATCCCGCGATCGATCTTCTTTTTTTCCATTCGGAGACGAACGATGAACAAGCATGAACTGCACGGCAATGCGCGCCATCTGGGCGGCAAGGTGGAAAAGGCGATCGGCGACATGGTCGACAGCCGTGACTGGAAAGTGGCGGGTGTCACCGATCAGGTCGCGGGCAGCGCCGAGCATCTGTTCGGCCGCGCCCAGTCGGTTGCGGGCGAGGTCGCCGATGCGACCCCCAGCCTGATCGAGGAAGCACGCGAGCGGATCGGCGATGCCGCCGATCGTTCGCTCGCCGCCGCACGTCGCGGATCGGGCAAGGCCGCAGAGGCGGTTCGCGCCAACAACGGCAATAACGGCGTCGTCTGGGCGGTCGTCGCGGCGTTGGGCGGCTATGCTTTGGCCGCACTGGTCCACGGGCGCCAGAACTGAGGCACGCGCCTTGGCCCCCTCGCTTGCCTCTTTGCGGGATACCGTCGACCTCCGGCACTTGCGACAGATCGTCGCGGGGCTGGACGAGGGGGTGATCCTGATCGACCCCGACCAGAGCCTGCTCTGGGCGAACGACGCCGCGCTGACCATGCACGGGGTCGAGCGTCTGGAGCAGCTCGGCCGGACGGTCGACGAGTATCGGGGCCGATTCCAGCTGCGTTACCGCAACAACCATCGGTTGGAGGCCGATGACTATCCGGTCGAGCGGGTCGCGGCGGGCGAGCGCTTTTCCGAGGTCGTGGTCGAGGTGATTGTCGCGGGCGAGGCGCAGCCGCGCTGGGTCCATCAGGTGCGCAGCCTCGTACTCAACGACCGTGATGATGGTGAGCCGGCGTGCGTCGTCCTGGTCATCCAGGACGTCACCGCGCGCTATGAGGCTGAAGATCGGTTCGAGCAGTCGTTCAACGCCAACCCCGCACCCGCGATCATCTGTCGCCTGGCTGATCTGCGCTTCGTCAAGGTCAATCAGGGTTTTGTCGAGATGACGGGCTTCCCGCGTGATCAGGTGCTGTGCCGCACCGTCTATGACATCGACGTGCTGCGCGGGGCCGAGCGGCAGGAACTGGCCAAGGAACGGCTGGCGGAAGGGCGAACCATTCCGCAGATGGAGGCAGAGCTGGCGTTGCCCGGTGGCGGGACCAAGTTGGTCATCGTGGCAGGACAGCCGATCGACATGGGGGATCAGCCCTGCATGTTGTTCACCTTCGCCGATCTGGAGCCACGTCGGAAGGCGGAGTCCGCGCTGCGCCATAGCGAAGAGCGATTCACCCGCACCTTCCAGATGGCGCCGGTGCCGATGGCGATCGGCGCGCGCGACGGGCATGTGCTGTGCGAGGTCAATGCGAGCTTCGCCGCGCTGACCGGCTATGGCACTGCCGAGATCATCGGCCGTTCGCTGGCCGATGTCGGGCTATGGGCCAGCGATGCCACGCGGAGCGAGATCGAGGCGGCGATCGACGAGGGGCGCGACCTGCGCGGCTTCGAGGCGCGGATCGTCGCCAAGGACGGCGGCCTGAGCGACTGTCTGGTGTCGACCGAACTCATTACGCTGGGCGACGATGCCTGTGTGCTGTGGGCGTTCCAGGACATCACCCAGCGCAAGGCCACCGAGCTGGAGCTGGTCGAGGCGATCGATGCGGTGATGAAGGACACCAGCTGGTTCAGCCGGTCGATCATGGACAAGCTGGCCCGGCTGCGCGCGCCGAAGGCGGAGCCGGACGGCGCGGGACTGGACGACCTCACCGCGCGCGAGCGCGAGGTGCTGGGTCTGATCTGTCGCGGGCTGGACGACAAGAGCATCGCCCGGGCGCTGGGCGTGTCGGGCAACACCGTGCGCAATCATGTCGCGCGGATCTACGCCAAGATCGGTGTGAACCGGCGCACCGCTGCTGCCGCCTGGGCCCATGCCCGTGGCTTTGACGGCGAGGGCGTGCTGGGCCGCCGGGAGGTCGCTGCATGAATGACAAGACATCCAAGGTTCCGGTCGATCGCGTCCGCCGCGCCCAGGGCGCCGCGCGCGAGACGATTGGCAAGCTGATCGGCGACGACGCCGAGATTCGTCAGGGGCGAAAACAACAGGAGGCGGCCGGTCGCAAGACCTCGACCGAGCCCGCCCGGACATCGAAAGAACAGGAGTGAATATGGCTACGCATGCAACGCACGGCTACGTGCCCGAAGAGACCGCGATCATCCGCGCCGGTCGCCGGATTTCGTGGGGCGCGATCTTTGCCGGTGTGGTGATCGCGGTCGCGGTCCAGCTGGTGATGGGCATCCTTGGCACCGGCATCGGCCTGTCGATGGTCGACCCGGTTCAGGGGTCGACGCCGGGCGCGACGGGCTTTGGCATCGGTGCGGGCCTCTATTGGCTGATCACCACGGTGGTAGCGCTGGGCGCGGGTGGCTATGCGGCCGCGCGCGTGTCGGGGGTGACGGAGAAGTTCGACGCGCTGGTCCACGGCCTGGTCGTGTGGGGCGTCACGCTGATCCTGACGCTGTATCTGCTGACCTCGGCGGTCGGCGGCATCATCGGCGGCGCATTCCGCACGGTCGGCGCGGTGGCGGGTGCCGCCGGTTCGACTGTCGGGGCTGCGGCCCCGCGCGTCGCACAGGTTGCGGGTGTCGACCAGAACGATATCCAGCAGGAAGCGGCCAAGTATCTGACCGAAACCCCCGCCGACCCGGCGCAGATGACGCCCGAGCAGGCGCAGAAGGAAATCGCCAAGCAGCTGCCCGCCATGGCGCGCGGTGGCGCGGACGGCGTGAAGGCTGAATCGCGGGTGGTCGATATCGTCGCGGCCCAGCGCAAGATCAGCCGCGACCAAGCCCAGGCCCAGGTCAATCAGGCCAAGGCCGATTTCGTGAAGACCAAGAACGAAACCGTCCAGACCGCCAAGTCGGCCGCCGATGCCGCCGCCGGGGCCGGGGCCAAGACCTCGTTCATCCTGGTGCTCGCGCTGCTGGTCGGCGCCGGTGCCTCCGCCTTTGGCGCAACGGCGGCCAGCCGCCGTCGTCTGCGCTGAGTACCCGCGGCGGGTCGGCGTATCGGGCCCGCCGCACCCCCTTTTTCGAGGAGATCGTCATGACCAAGAAGATCGCTTTGGGTGCCACCCTGTTCGCCGTCCTGACCCTGTCGGCCTGCAACACCGTGAACGGCGCGGGCCGCGACCTGCGCTCGGCCGGGTCCGCGATTTCGGACGCTTCGGGCGAGAACAAGCCGAAGAAGTAAGGCCGCGATATTCCTCCCCGGAACGGGGAGGGGGACCATGCGAAGCATGGTGGAGGGGGCGTGCCGCCAGGTACGTCCCCTTACCGAATCCCCCCTCCACCCCCGCTTCGCGGCGGTCCCTCTCCCCGTACCGGGGAGGATCTTGGTTTATCCGGCGGTGCATCCGCCTCGACCAGTTCGACGATCTCGAATTGGTATCCGATCCAGCCGCGCTGCCGCACCGCTTCTGCCATGGCGGCATCGTTCGCCACCGCGGCCTTGCGTGACTTGGCATGGCCCCAGAAGACTTCGGTCTTACCACCGCCCAGATCGGCGACGATCCGCCAATAATGGGTGAAGGGCTGTGACGTGGGGCCGATCGTCTTCACATAGCCGTCAGGCATCGTTGCGATCAGATAGCGGTTCCTGCGTGCCATCGGCCCTCCATAGCGCAAGCCTGCCGCGACCTCATCTCGCTTGACGCACGCCATGGCGACGGCCTAGCGATACGAGGCCGGAATGATCCGGTGATATGATCGCGCCGGTTCCCCCGACAAGGGGGATTAAAAGGGAACACGGTGAGGGCCTTGGCCCGAATCCGCGGCTGTCCCTGCAACTGTAAGCGGTGAGCGGCGATGCACGGACCGACCGTCTGGTCGATCCAGCCACTGGGGCAACCTGGGAAGGCGCATTCGTCCGCGATGACCCGTGAGCCAGGAGACCTGCCGGCGTCAGGTCGCTCATGCCCGGTCCAGGGGATGGTCGAGGCTAGGTCTGTTCCGACGAGCGACGCCATAAGTGGCGGAGGCGCATGGGTGGCCCTGTGGAATGCGGAAAATGGCGTGCCGCACGCAGGGCATCCGGCCGTTCGGCAACGATCGGAAGGCCTCGGCTTGTTCGCGACAAGACGCTATGGGCAATGAAATGATATATCGTAACCGATTCGGGCAGGTCCAACTCGGCCTGTGGAGTGGCGCGGCGCTTCTGCTGGGGGCAACCGACGCGAGGGCGCAAAGGGCTGGGGAGCAGGGCGGCGACGCCACCGTGCTGGTCATCGGCACGCGGGAGAAACAGGCGCTCGACACGCCCAATGCCACCGGCAGCCGGTTGGGCCTGACCCCGCTGGAGACGCCCGCGAGCATCGCCTCGCTGGATGGCGGGACGATCCGCGCCCGCGGCGACCTGTCGATCGTCGAGGCGGAGACGCGCGCGCCCGGCCTGTCGAGCGTCGCCAATCCGGGCAATGGCGGTACGGCGCTCGCCGCGCGCGGCTTTTCGGGGCAGGGATCGGTGCTGCAGCTGATCGACGGCGTTCGGCTGTTCCCGGCGGCGGGGACCATCACCTTTCCGACCGATCCCTGGATGGTCGAGCGGATCGACGTGCTGGGCGGACCCGCCTCGGTTCTCTATGGGCAGGGCGCGCTGGGCGGCGCGGTCAATGTCGTGATGCGCGCGCCCACCGCGCAGGCCCATGGCCAGGCCGAGATCGGCTATGGCGGGCAAAACAGTGTCCGTGCCGCCGCCGGGCTGGGCGGGCCGCTGACCCCGACACTGGGTTACCGGGTGGATGCCAGCTATCGCCGGTCGGACGGCTATGTCGACCGGGGGAGTTCGGACAGCGTCGCGCTGTCGGGCACGCTGCGCTGGACGCCGTCCTCGACGCTGGCGGTGACGGTGCGCGGCGATCATGGTGACCAGCGACCCATGGCGTACTTCGGCACACCGCTGATCGACGGGCGGCTCGACCTGAGGGTGCGGGATCGCAACTATAATGTCGGCGATGGGCGGATGCGCTTCCGCGACGACCGCGCCTCGATCCGGGTCGACTGGACGCCGAGCAATGCGGTCAGCCTGTCCAACATCGCCTATGTGCTGACCAGCGACCGGTTCTGGCGCAATCTGGAGAATTATTGCTGGGTTGCTGCGAGCGGCGTCTGCGCGAACGGATCGACGGGCATGCCCGGCACCATTAGGCGGAGCAGCAATTACGGCATCCGCCACGACCTGACCCAATGGGGCGATCAGGCTAGCGTGACGTGGCGCACGGGACTCGCGCCGGGCATCGCCAATGCGCTGGTCGTCGGCTTGGACGCCAATCTGGTCCGCTTCACCCATGAGAATGACTTCGGCTCGGTCGAACAGGTCGATGCGGTCGATCCCTTCGCCTTCGATCCCGGCCGCTTCCTCGACACTCAGGGAATCGCCCCGCGCTATCGCACTCGCACCACCGCGCTGGCGGTGTTTGCCGAGGATCGGGTGACGCTCGGCCCGAAATGGTCGGTGGTCGGCGGCGTCCGATACGAGGTGGACACCGTTCGCCGCTGGACCGTCGCCACGCCCGACCGCTTCGTGCTGGAAAAGACGTTCCGCAATGCGACGTGGCGCGCGGGGCTGGTCTATCAGCCGGTGCCGACCCTGTCGCTTTATGCGCAATATGCCACGGGCGTCGATCCGCTGGGCACGCTGACCACCGTGTCGACCGGGCAGGTCCAGTATAGCAACGCGCGCGGCCATCAGGTCGAGGCGGGGGCCAAGTGGCTGTTCGCGAACGGACATGGCACCGCGACGCTGGCGGCCTATCGCATCGTCAAGACGGGGCTGCTCGCCCAACGCACCCTGGCGAGCCCCGTCGAGCAGGTCGGCCAGCGCTCGTCGCAAGGCGTCGAGGCGGCGGTGACGCTCGATCTGCCGCAGGGCTTCGGGATCGACGCCAACGGCACGTTGCTGGATGCGCGGTTCGACGATTTCCGCTCTGGCGGCGTGGATTATACAGGCCGCACCCCGCCCAACGTACCGGAGGCGCTGGCCAATCTCTGGCTGCGCTGGGATGCCTCGGCGAAATTGCAGGCGCGCGCCGGGCTGCGTTATGTCGGGCGGCGCTTCTCCGATAATGGCGGTGCGTTTCGCATCCCGGGTTATGCGACGGTGGACACGACCTTGTCCTATGCGCTGACGCCGCATCTGGCGGTCGATGTCCGTGTCTATAACCTGTTCGACAAGGCCTATGCGGTCACGACGTATGGCGACCAGCAATGGATATTGGGTCGCCCGCGTGCGCTGGATGTGGCGCTTCGTGCCGGGTTCTGACCGATCCTGGGGGAAGGCGGGCTTACGGCTTGCCTTCCTCGCCCATCGCTGGGTCGGGATCGTCACCTGCCTGTTCCTGGCGATGTGGTTCGCGAGCGGGCTGGTGATGCTGTACGTGCCCTACCCGTCGTTAAAACCGGCGGAGAGATGGGCGGGGGCGCAACCGATCGACTGGGCGCGGGTGCGCCACGCGCCCGTGGCGCCGGACGCCCGGCGGATCACGCTGGAGATGCGTGACGCCGCGCCGGTCTGGCGGATCGAAAGTCGTGATGGCGACACCCGCATCCTGTCGGCTGAGGGCGGAGCGGTCGCCCCCGTTGATGCCGCGCTGGCCACACGCGTCGCCACGCGGTTTGCGGGGCCCGTAAGCCAGGTCGAGCGGATCGCCGACGACCAATGGACGGTGGCTGGCGGGTTCGACCGGCATCGTCCCTTGTGGAAGGTCGCGCTGGCCGATGCGGCGGGGACCGAACTCTACATCTCCAGCCAGACCGGCCAGCCGGTGCAGCGGACGACGCGGGGCCAGCGGTTCTGGAACTGGCTCGGCTCGGTACCCCACTGGATCTACCCGACGATTCTGCGTCGGGATCGTGAGGCTTGGCGGCAGGCGGTGATGTGGGTGGCGGGCCCGTGCATCGCGGTGGCGCTGACGGGTCTGTGGATCGGAATATTACGGCTTAGGGCGGGGAGGCGGCGCTATCGCGGCGGGCGGATGACGCCCTATCGCGGATGGATGCTCTGGCATCATGTCAGCGGGCTGGCGGGCGGCGTGATGCTGACGACCTGGATCGTCAGCGGCTGGCTGTCGGTCGATCCGGGGCATGCTTTTGCCGGGGGCGAGGCTCCGGCGACGGCAATGCGGGAGTATGCGGGGAGGGCAGGGGAGCCGCGCGATCTCGACCGGCTGGCCCGGATCGCGCCCTATGCCCGCAGCGTCGAGTGGAGCGGGGACGCCGGGTTCGCCCGGATCGCGATCGACCGCACCTCGCCGCATCCGCTTTGGCTGGAGCAGGCGACGCTGGCCCCCGCCCAGGCCGCCGATCCGTTGCGCGCGGCGATACTGGTGCCGGACGGACGGCGGGTGGCGCGGGAATGGCTGGCGCGGCCCGATTTCTACTGGACCGATGCGACACGGATGCCCCTCTGGCGATTGCGGTTCGACGATGCCGCGGCGACCTGGCTCTATGTCGATCCGATGAGCGGTGCGCTGATCGAGCGGCAGGACCGTACCCGGCGCGCCTATCGCTGGGTCTATACGCTGCTCCACACCTGGGATTGGCCGTGGCTGACCGCGCATTTTTGGGTCTGGACCGGCTGGATGTGGCTTTGGTCGCTGGCCGGTCTGGTGCTGTCGATCAGCGGTGTCGTGCTCGGATGGCGCCGGTTGCGCCGCCCTGCGCGTCGTAAGGGGTGAAAACATTGTCGGCGGGGTTGGCGTCGTGCGTTCCGCCCGCTTAAGTGGGCGGCATGTGGCAACTCTACCAATTCCCGCTCTGTCCCTTTTCCCGCAAGGTCCGGCTGCTGCTGGGCGAGAAGGGTGTCGGATATGAATTGGTGCGCGAGTCGCCGTGGCAGCGGCGTGACGAGTTTCTCGACATGAACCCCGCCGGCCAGACCCCGGTGATGGTCGATGAGGAGCGCGGCGTGCTGCTGGTCGACTCGATGGCGATCAGCGAGTTTTTCGAGGAGACGGTCGAAAAGTCGGCGATGATCAACGGCACCGCCGTCGGTCGCGCCGAAATCCGGCGGCTGGTGACGTGGTTCGACACGCATTTCTATCAGGACGTGACCGGCCCCTTGCTCCACGAGCGCATGGTCAAGCGCGTCGCGCGTACCGGCAGCCCCGATGCCAAGGGCCTGCGCGAGGCGATGAAGGCGGCGGTCGGCCATCTCGACTATACCGATTATCTGCTCGACCATCGCAACTGGCTGGGCGGGGCGACGATGAGTCTGGCCGATCTGGCGGCGGCGGCGCAGATTTCGGTCGCCGATTATCTCGGTGGTATCGACTGGAAGGGGCATGAGCAGACCGCGCGCTGGTATCGCGGACTGAAGAGCCGCCCCTCCTTCCGCCCTCTGCTGTCCGAGCGGATGGAGATGGTCACGCCGCCGTCGCATTACGACAATGTCGACTTCTGACGCCCCCGCCGAGCGGATCGGGATCGAGGATTTCCTGGCGGTCGATATCCGCGTCGGCACCGTCATCGCCGCCGAGCCTTTCCCCGAAGCGCGCAAGCCCGCGATCAAGCTGACCATCGATTTCGGCGAGGTCATCGGGGTCAAGCGCTCCTCGGCGCAGATCACCCGGCATTATACGCCCAAGACGCTGGTCGGGCGACAGGTGGCGGCGGTGGTCAATTTTCCACCGCGCCAGATCGGGCCGATGATGTCCGAGGTGCTGACGCTGGGCTTTCCCGATGCGGAGGGGCAGGTGGTGCTGATCGCACCCGACCTGGCCGTGCCGAATGGCGGGCGGTTATTCTGAGATTCTCTTGGGCCTTCTGTCTGTTAGCCTTACCATTTTTGCTTGCGTCGGTCACCGCAAGGCGTACCATCCTGCTCCAATCGTAGGGACATAACCCACGGAGGACAGGAGAGGATATGACGTCCAATCGCTGGGCCAGCCATGCGCTGGCCGCCTTGCTAGCGCTCTCGGTAGCCGGACCCGCCATGGCGCAGGCCGACAAGATGGCGCCGATCGCCATACCCGCGCAGCCGAATGCCATCCCGCTAAACACCGGTCCCTTGCCGGGTGCGACCAACAAGGAAAGCTGGCACAGCCAATATAACAGCGTCTTCGCGCGCAACGTGACCGAAGCCACGCTGACGCCGTTCCTGCCCGACCCCGCCAAGGCGACCGGAACCGCCGTCATCGTCGCGCCGGGCGGTGGCTTTCGCACCCTGTCGATGCAGAATGAGGGCTGGGACGTGGCCAAGGCGCTGGCCGATCGCGGGATCGCGGCATTCGTGCTCAAATACCGGCTGAACCAGACGCCCGCCGATATGGGCGCGTTCGAAAAGTCGATGACTGCGATGTTCTCCAGCGTGGCGCGCCCCGCTGCGCGACCCGATCCGGCGGCGGCGTTGAAGGGCCTCGCGCCGCAGATCGGCGATGCCCGTGCCGCCTTCGCGCTGGTCCGCCAGCGGGCGGGGCAGTGGAAGGTCGACCCGAACCGCATCGGCATGGTCGGTTTTTCGGCGGGTGCGATGCTGACCGTGGCGACCGTGCTCGACGGGCAGGCCAAGCCCGCCTTTATCGGCGATATCTATGGCCCGCTTCAGCCGATGACGGTGCCCGCCGACGCACCGCCGATGTTCGCGGCCATCGCGGCCGACGATCCGCTGTTCGCGGGGAAAGGCTTCGGACTGATCGACCAGTGGATGGCCGCGAAGAAGCCGGTCGAGTTCCACCTGTACGGGCGCGGCGGCCACGGCTTCGGCATGTATCCGAAGGCGACGACCAGCACCGGCTGGTTCGATGCCTTTTACCGCTGGATCGCGATGGAAGGGTTTTTAAAGGCCAAGGCCCCGTAACATTCCTCCCCTGTAAGGGGAGGTGGCATGGCGAAGCCATGACGGAGGGGTGTCCCGGTTGGAGAGGAAAGACCGACCTCGCACATGGTGATACCCCTCCACCAGCTTCGCTGGTCCCCCACCCCTTGCAGGGGAGGAATAGGGCTATTCGATGCTCTTGGACGCCTGCTCGAACAGGTCCTTGGACAGGCCGGGCGTGCCGACGATGCGGATCAGCTCGGCGCACATCAGCTTGGAGCGCTTCGGATCGAACCGACGCCAGCGACCCAGCGGCGGCAGCAGCTTGGCGGCCGTCTGCGGGTTCAGCCGGTCGAGCGCGATCAACTGGTCGGCCAGAAAGCGATAGCCCGAACCATCGGCCGCGTTGAACGCGCGCTGGTTCATCCCGAACGCCCCCAGAACCGCACGGGCGCGGTTGGGATTGGCCAGGGTGAAGTCGGGATGCTCGGCCAGCTTCGCGACCGCCGCGCCGGTATCGCCGCGCGACGACAGCGCCTGGGTCTGAAACCACTTGTCCAGAACCAACGGATTGTCGGCATAACGCGCGTGGAAGCGGGCCAGCGCCTCCTCCCGCTCGGGCGCGTCCGAATTGACCAGCGTGGTCAGCGCCGCCTGTCGGTCGGTCATGTTGTCAGCCGTCTCGAACTGCGCAAAGGCCAGCGCGGCGGCGTCGGGCGCGCCGCTGGCGGCGATATAGCCCAGCGCCACGTTGCGCAGGCGGCGTCGTCCCTTGGCATCGGGCGAATAGACATAGGCCTCTTGTGCCATCTCGGCATAGAGCCGCCGCCACACCGGCTCCAGCGCATGGCCCAGCCGCTGGCGCAATGCCTCGCGCGCGACATGGATGGCGTCCGGGTCGACCGTCACCAACTGGTCGCCGATAAAATTCTCCGACGGCAGCAGTACGGCTTCGGCGAGGAAGGCGGGCTCCAGCCCCTCGGCCTCCAGCGTGCGGGCGACCGCATCGATCACCGCATCGGCATTCATCTCGCCATGCAGTGTGCCCGCGACCAGCGTGTCGAGCATCAGCTGCTGCATCGCCTCGTACCGGGCGAAGGGATCGTCGTCATGCGCCGACAGGAAAGCGAGGTCCTGCGCCGTGCGGTCGCTTTCGACCACGATGGGGGCGGAAAAGCCGCGATTGATCGACAGGACGGGGCGCTCGGTAATGGCCTCGAAGGTGATCGTCTCGGCCACCTGGTCGAGCAGCACCAGCCGCTCCTCGGTCAGCGGCCGGCCGGTCTCCGCCCCGAACAAGCGGACCTTCAGGGGAAGGAGCATCGGCTGCTTGACGCTTTGGCCCGGCGTGGCGGGGACATGCTGGGCCAGGCGCAGTTCGGCACGGCCGCCGCCGGGCTCGTGGCTCAGGCCCGCCGAGACGCGCGGCGTGCCCGCTTGGCTATACCACAGGCGGAATTGCGACAGGTCGATCCCGCCCGCCTCCTCCATGCAGGCGACGAAATCCTCGCAGGTCGCCGCCGTCCCGTCGAACCGGTCGAAATACAGGTCGGTGGCGGCGCGAAACTTCACCGGGCCCAGCATCGTCGCCATCATGCGGATCAGCTCGGCACCCTTGTTATAGATGGTCGCCGTGTAGAAATTGCTGATCTCGATATAGCTTTCCGGGCGCACCGGATGGGCGAGCGGCCCCGAATCCTCGGGGAATTGGCTGGCGCGCAGGCCGCGTACATCCTCGATCCGCTTGACCGCGGCCGATCCCTGGTCGGCGGAGAAACACTGGTCGCGATAGACGGTGAAGCCTTCCTTGAGGCTCAGCTGGAACCAGTCGCGACAGGTGATCCGATTGCCCGACCAGTTGTGGAAATATTCATGCGCGACGACGGCGGCGATCGCGTCGTAATCATAATCGGTCGCGGTGTCGGGGTCGGCCAGGATGTAGCGGCTGTTGAAGATGTTCAGCCCCTTATTCTCCATCGCGCCGAAGTTGAAATCGTCGACCGCGACGATGTTGAACACGTCCAGGTCATATTCACGGCCATAGACCCGCTCGTCCCACGCCATGGACAGCTTGAGCGCGTGGAGCGCATGGTCGGTCTTTGCGATATCGGCGGCGCGCACCCAGATGCCGAGTTGCACCTCGCGCCCGCTCATCGTCGTGAAGGTCGAGGCGTTGACCGCCAGATCGCCCGCTACCAGCGCAAAGAGATAGGACGGCTTGGGGAAGGGGTCGTGCCATTCGGCCCAGTGGGTGCCGTCGTCATTATCGCCGCTGGCCACCGGATCGCCATTGGCGAGGAGCACCGGGAAACGCGCCTTGTCCGCCGTCATCCGCACCCGGTAGACGCTCAGCACATCGGGCCGGTCGGGGAAGAAGGTGATGCGGCGGAACCCCTCCGCCTCGCACTGGGTGCACAGATTGCCGCCCGAGGCGTAGAGGCCCATCAGCTGGGTATTGCGGTCGGGGGCGATCACGACCTCGGTCTCCACCAGATGCGCCTCGCCGGGCAGCGCGATGACCAGCTGTTCGCCCTCGATCCGCCAGTCCTGGAACGGCGCGCCGTCGACCTTGACCGACAGCGGCGTCTGCCCGGCACCGTCCAGCCGCAGCGGCTCGTCATGCGGGCTGTGCCGCTCGACGCTCAGCGCGGCGCGCACGCGGGTGTCGGACGGGTCGAGCGTGAAGTCGAGCGATACCTGCGGCACGGCCCAGGCGGGCGGGCTGTAATCCTCGCGCCGGATAGCGGCAGGGGTCATGCTGGGCTGGGCGGCGCTGCGCTGAATGTCCATGACGGGACTATAGCCCGTCCGGCCATCCCAGGCCCATGAAAAACGACGCGGGCGGGTGAAGGGCGGGGTTGATCGCAGGTCGGGGCGTGATACCTCTATGTCACACCATCTCCTCGAAAGGTCCTGCATGTCGCGTATGACGGCCCTGTTGCCGCTGCTTCTCCTGTCCACTGCCGCCATCGCGCATGATCACGACCATGGCCAAGCCGCCGCCCCCGCTCCGGCGGCAAAGCCCGCCCCGCAGCGCAGCGCCGCCGAGCGCAATGCCATCGTCACCGCCGCGCTGCCCGAGGACCAGGCCGCGATGAAGGCGCATGTGATGTTCCTGGCGTCGGACGCGATGGCCGGGCGCGAGGCGGGCACGCGCGACTATGACATCGCCGCGCAATATGTCGCCGCGCAATTCTATGCGGCGGGCTTGCGGCCCGGCGGAGAGGATGGCGGCTATCTGCAGAAGGTGCCGCTCGTCGCGTACAACGTCGCCGACAAGGGCAGCGCCTTGTGGACGCCCAAGGGCGGCCAGCCGCAGGAACTGGTCTTCGGCGAGGATTTCGTGCCCTCGGCCGTGCCCGACAAGCGGGAGACCAGCCTCAGCGCGCCGGTCGTCTTTGTCGGTTATGGCATCGACGCCGCGCCCTATGGCCTGACCGATTACAAGGGCGTCGATGTGCGCGGCAAGATTGTCGCCTTCGTCCCCGGTACGCCCGAGGGGCTGGACGGCGAGGCGCGTGCCTTTTTCGGATCGGCGGGCAACAAGGCTTCGTTGGCGGCGGCGCATGGCGCGGTCGGTGCGATCCAGATCGATATGCCGCGCGCCGGACCCCGCCAGCGGCCCTTCTCGGCGCTGGCCCGCTATTACAATGCGCCGCGCGTGACCTGGGCCAACCCGGACGGCACCGCGCACGCCCTGACCCCCTCGACCCCGGTGCTCGGCACCCTGTCGCAGACCGGCGCGGCCAAGCTGTTCGGCAAGGGCTGGGAGGCGGTCATGAAGGCCGCCGCCGCGACCAAACCCGCCTATAAGCCGTTGGTCGCAGCGGGCCAGCTGACGGTCGCGTCCAAGACCAGCTTCAAGCCGATGGACAGCAGCAACGTCATCGGTCTGATCCCAGGCAGCGACCCCAAGCTGAAGGACCAAGTGGTCGTGCTGTCCGCCCATCTCGACCATATCGGCACCAATGAGGGTGGCGACGGCGACCGGATCAACAATGGTGCGCTGGACAACGCCATCGGCATCGCCAGCCTGATCGAGGAGGCCAAGCGGTTCAAGACCGCCACCACCCCGCCCAAGCGGACCGTGATGTTCCTGGCGGTGACCGCGGAGGAGAAGGGGCTGGTCGGATCGGATTATTTCGCTAACCATCCGACCGTGCCGCTGAAGTCGATCGTGGCCGACGTCAATCTCGACATGCCGATCCTGACCTATAAGTTCGAGGATATGGTGGTGTTCGGCGCGGACCGCTCGACGCTGGGGCCGATCGTGCGCAAGGCGGTGGGGGCGATGGGCCTGCCCGTCTCGCCCGATCCGATGCCGGAGGAAGGCATCTTCGTGCGCTCCGACCATTTCCGCTTCGTGCAGAAGGGCATCCCCTCGGTCTTCCTGTGGCCGGGCCAGGCCGGGCCGGGCAAGGCGGCGGTCCAGGACTTCATGAGCCACCGCTATCACCGCCCCGGCGACGAGATCGACCAGGGCATCGACTGGAGCCAGGGGCCGCGCTTCGTCAGCGTGAACTATGCCATCGCGCGCGAGATCGCCGACGCGCCCGAGCGGCCGGTGTGGAACAAGGGCGATTATTTCGGCACGCTCTACAAGGGGCTAATGGCGGCGAAGTGAAGCACCGGGCCGTTGCAGCCAAGCCGCCTTCCATCCGTTCAGCCTGAGTGACGTCCAAGGCCATGTCGGGAGGTAGGGTGAGTCAACTGTTCGTGTTCGGCCTGGGCTATGCCGCGGGGCATCTCGCGGCCCTGTTGGAAGGCCGTGGCTGGTCGGTGACGGGCACCACCCGCGACGGACGCGGCGGCTCCATCCGCTTCGACGACCGGGAGCGCGTGACGGCGGAGATCGCCGCCGCCACGCATATCCTGTCCTCGGTCCCGCCCGAGGGCGAGGTGGACCCGGTGCTCGTCGCCTATGGCGAGCGTCTCGCCCGGTTGGACGCGTGGCTGGGCTATCTCTCCTCGACCGGTGTCTACGGCGATACCGGCGGCGCTTGGGTGGACGAGAGTGCCGCCATCGGCTCCGGCCGCCGCGTGGCCCGCGCGGTGGCGGATGCGGACTGGCAGGCGCTGGGCGCGCGAGTGTTCCGCCTGCCCGGCATTTACGGCCCCGGCCGCTCGCCGATCGACCGGGTGCGCAGCGGACGATCGCACCGCGTCGGGCTGCCCGGCCAGGTGTTCAGCCGGGTGCATATCGCCGATATCGTCTCAGGCGTTGTTGCCGGGTTCGACGGTCCGGCTGGGGCGTACAACCTGTCGGACGATTTCCCATGCGACCAGGATGCGGTCGTGTCCTATGCCGCCGAACTGGCCGGGCTGGCCCCGCCGCCGCTGGTGCCGCTGGAGAGCCTGTCGGCGGCGGCGCGCGGTTTCTATGGCGAGAACCGGCGGGTGGCGAACGGGAAGGCCAAGCGGGTGCTGAACTGGCGTCCCCGCTACCCCGATTACCGGTTGGGCCTGCGCGCCTTGAGCGCGATGACCAGCCCCAGCGCGGTGACGCCCGCCCCGGCCCCGGCGAGCAGCGACCAGCGATAACCCTCGAATATCGTCGACAGGCTCATCGCGATGACCGGCACGATGACGCTGGAATAGGCCGCCTTGGCGGGGCCGATAGCGCGCAGCACGCGGTAATAGAGCGGAAAGGCCAGCGCCGAGGCGAACAGCCCCAGATAGAGGATGCCCAGGACATAGCCTGCGCGCATCTCGAACACCGGCGGGCCGTTCAGCGTATAGGCGATCACCGCATCCATTGCCGATCCGACCAGCATCGCGACGCTGAGCGTGGCGTGCATCGGGAAACGCTTGGCGGTGTTGGTCGCCTGCATGACATTGGCGGTCGAGGCCGACAGGATCGCGACCAGCGTCAGGACGATGCCGGTCAGGGCGCGCGCGGGCCCGGCCGGATCGACGCGGGCCTCATGCAGGAACAGCAGCGCCGCCCCCGCCATCGCGATGGCGGAGCCGACCAGCAACTGCCGCCCCATGCGCTGTCCGAGAAAGAGGCGTGCGAACCCGGCATTGGGGATCAGCAGCATCGCGAAGATCACCGCCACCAGGCCGGAGGTGATGTAGCCCTCCGCATGATAGACGAAGTTGAAATTGAGGACGAACTGGAACAGCCCGATCCCGGCGGCGAAGAGAAAGCCGGTCAGGCCCAGCCGAAAACTCTCCCGCCGGGCCAGCGCAAAGGCCCCCATGGCAAGGCCGCCGATCAGGAATCGATAGCTGACCGACCAGGTGGCGGGGACGAGCGAAATCTGGTCGCGGATGACCAGCCAGGTCGATCCCCAGATCAGCGTGACGATCGCAAAGGGGATCAGGACGGCGGCGCGGGTCGAACGGGGGCCGGTGTCAAACTCGCTCACGTCGTGCTCTTATTCAGGGCGGCGATCGCGTCGGCCAGGCGGCCGACCGCGCCCGCATCGGTGTCCCAGGCGGTGACGAGGCGAATTTCGCCCTCCGCCCAGTCATAAAAGTCGAAGCCCTGCGCCCGCAGCTTGGCGGTCTCCTCGGGCGTGGCGCGCAGGAAGACCTCGTTGGCCTCCACGGCATGGATCAGCCGGTCGCCCGCCGCCTCGGCCAGCCGCTCGGCACAGGCATTGGCGAGCGCGCCATTGGCGATCCACAGGTCGTTCTCGACCATCGCCAGCACCTGCGCCGCCAAATAGCGGCCCTTGGACATCAGCAGCCCTGCGCGCTTGCGGCGGCGGCGGGTGGCGTCGGCCAGGCCGGGCTTGAAGAAGACCAGCGCCTCGGCACTCATCGCGCCGTTCTTGACGAAGCCGAAGGACAGCGCGTCCACCCCCGCCTGCCAGGTCAGGGCCGCGGGCGTGCAGCCCAGCCGCGCCACCGCATTGGCGAAGCGCGCCCCGTCCATGTGGAAGCCCAGCTTACGCTCCTTCGCCAGGCCCCCGATCGCGGCCACCTCGTCGGGGTTGTAGACGCGGCCATATTCGGTGGCGTTGGTGATCGAGATGGCGTGCGGCTGGACCCGGTGGACGTCATTGGCGATGGCGTCGATCACGCTCCGGATCGTGTCGGGGGTCAGCTTGGCCCCCTCGCCATCGGCCAGCATCAGCTTGGCGCCGTGGGTGTAGAATTCGGGCGCGCCGCCTTCGTCATTCTGGATATGCGAGTCGCGGTGACAGACCACGCCGCCATAAGGCGGGCAGAGCGCCGCCAGCGCCAGGCAGTTGGCGGCGGTCCCGGTGGGCACCCACAGCGCCTCGACATCGGTGCCGAAAAGGTCCGACAGCTGCTCGTCCAACGCTTTCGACCAGCGGTCGCCGTCATAGGGGCTGTCCATCTCGTCGGCCCCGACGATGGCCTCCATCACCTTGGGATGGATAGGGGCGGCGTTGTCCGAGAAGAAGCGCATGGCGATGGCGTTTGGGCGAGGTCGCGGATCAGGTCAACACCGGTGTCCTAAGGATGGACGGGTCGACTTCGGGGACGCTCCCCCTCCCGCAGGCGGGAGGGGGCCGGGGGGAGGGGACCCCGCTAGCGATGACTCTATGATCGGCCGCGACACTCCTCCGTTAGGCCTTACTCCTCACCGTCATAGCGTTCGTCCGGCGGGCGGCGGTCATCCGGGCCCGGCGGCGGGCGTTCACCGCGGCGGCGGCCGGGGCCGATGGTGATCGAGCCGTCCTCACCGGTCTTCAGGTCGATGCCCAACCCCTGGATGATATCGCCCACGGGGTCGGTTTCGGCGGGCATCGCCTCTTCGTCCATGCCGTTGGTGATCGCATCCGGGTCGGCCTCCTCCATCACCACCGGGGCGGCCACCGGCGGGATGTCGAGCGCGGATTGCATGAAAGCGCGCCAGATGCGTGCCGGGACACCGCCGCCCGACAGGCCGGGATTGGGCGTGTTGTCGTCATTGCCGACCCAGACGCCGACCACCAGGTCGCGCGCGAAGCCCATGAACAGCGCATCGCGCGAGTCCTGCGTCGTTCCGGTCTTGCCATACGCATCGACGGTCAGCAGCGCCTGCCGCCCGGTCCCGGTCTTGATCGAGGAGGACAAAAGGTCGAGCATCCCGTCATGCACCGCCGAGGCGAAGCCGGTCTTGCGCTCGGTCAGCGACTGATACCAACCCTTCTCCTTGACGTCGTTCAGGCCGCGCGCCGCGACCGGATAGCTTTCATTGGCGACCGCGGCATAGGCGGCGGTCAGCTCCAGCAGGCTGACGGTCGAGGTGCCGAGCGCGATGGTCGCCTCGTTCGGGATCGGCGTGGTGATGCCCAGGTCGCGCGCTGCCTTGATGACCGACTTCACACCGACTGCCTGGGTCAGCCGGGCGGCGGCGACGTTGGACGAGCGCGCAAAGGCCTGGCGCAGGGTGATCTTGCCCAGATAGCGGCCGTCGCTGTTGCGTGGCTTCCACCCGGCGATATCAATCGGTTCGTCCTCGATGGTCGAGTCCGGGGTCATGCCCGAGCGGAGCGCGGCGAGGTAGACGAACAGCTTGAACGCGGACCCCGGCTGGCGGCGCGCCTGGGTGGCGCGGTTGAACGGGCTCTTGGAATAATCCTTGCCGCCGACCATCGCGACGACGCGGCCATCGGGACGCATCGCGACCAATGCCACCTGCGCCTGGTTCAGCCCGGCGCTGCGCACCGTGCGCTCGGCGATCCGCTGGAGCCGGGGGTTGAGCGTCGTCTGGACGGTCGCCTCGGTCTTGATCTCGCCTGCCTGGTCGCGCGCCTCGGGCAGCACCCAGTCGGCGAAATAGGTGCCGCTGGGCAAGGTTTCGGGCCGCGAGGCGAGCACGCGTTGCGGCTGGACGGCATCGGCCTCCGCCTTGGTCAGGAAGCCCGCATCCTCCATCGCCGCGACGACGACGGCCTGCCGGGCGCGTGCGCCCTTGAGGTTGGTGGTGGGAGCCAGGCGCGAAGGGGCCTTGACCAGTCCGGCCAGCATCGCCGCCTGGCCGATGTTCAGCTTGTCGGGCGTGCGTCCGAAATAATGCTTCGACGCAGCAGTGATGCCGTACACATTGTCGCCGAAATAGACGTTCGACAGGTATCGCGACAGGATCTCGTCCTTGGTCAGCCACGCCTCCAGCCAGAAGGCGATCATCGCCTCGCGAATCTTGCGGCCCGCCGTCCGGTCGGAATCGAGGAACGCGTTTTTCGCCAGCTGCTGGGTGATGGTCGATCCGCCCTCACGCACCCCGCCCGATCCGAGATTATGCCAGGCGGCGCGCAGGATGCCGCGCGGGTCGACGCCCCAGTGCGAATAGAAACGTCGGTCCTCGATCGCCATGAACGCCTCGCGCACATGGGCGGGCAGCTTGGCGGCATCGACCGGCGCGCCGATGATCGCCCCGCGCCGGGCAATGGGCGTGCCGTCATCGGCGGTCAGCGTGATCGAGGGCGGGGTCGGCGGCTGGAGCGAGCGCGACAGCGGCGCGGTGACGGCCAGCCAGATGATCGCGATGACCAGCAGGATGATGCCCGCGCCCATCCCACGCATGATCCACCGGCCCCAACGGATGCGGCGGCGGGGACGCATATCCTCCGGCGCCTCGTCGGTGCCGAAGGACCAGCTCTGCGTCTCCGCGTCGTAGAGCGGATAATGGGGCCCGACCGGTTCGTACGGACGGTCGAGGGGTACACGGTCGGGATTGAACGGATCGGGGCGCATCACAGGGTTCCGGTGGTCGGCCACTCGCGTGTATTACTCCACCAGAACACCGCGCGCAAGCTCATGCACGCGTTTACCCTGTTTGCGGCACCTCCGGCAAGCGGTCCGCCGGGGGCGCGTCGGTGATGAGGCCCGCCCGGTGCGCGACGATGGTCGGGACCAGCGCCTGGCCCGCGACGTTGATCGCGGTACGCCCCATGTCGAGGATCGGATCGATCGCCAGCAGGAGCCCCGCACCCTCCAGCGGCAGGCCCAGCGTGGACAGGGTCAGCGTCAGCATCACGACCGCGCCGGTCAGCCCCGCCGTGGCCGCCGACCCCAGCACCGATACCAGCACGATGAGCACATAATCGCCGACATGCAGCGGCAGGCCATAATATTGCGCGACGAACAGCGCCGAGATCGCCGGATATATGGCGGCGCAGCCGTCCATCTTGGTCGTCGCGGCAAAGGGCACCGCAAAGGCCGAATAGGCGCGTGGCACGCCCAGTCGCCGCTCGACCGCGTCTTCAGTGACCGGCAGCGTCGCGATCGACGAACGCGACACGAAGCCAAGCTGGATGGCGGGCCAGGCGGCGGCATAGAAGCGCTTGGGCGACATGCCGTTGGCCAGCAGCAGCAGCGGATAGACGACGAACAGCACCAGGCCGAGCCCGATATAGACGGCCAAGGCAAAGCTGCCGAGCGCGGACAGCGACTGCCAGCCATAGCGCACGATCGCATTGCCGAGCAGCGCGCCCGAGCCGAGCGGGGTCAGTCGGATCACCCAGGACAGGATGCGGCGGAAGATGGCGAGCGCCGAGGCATTGAACGACAGGAAGCTCTCGCCCTTGTCGCCCACGCGCACGGCGGCGACGCCGATCGCGACCGCCATGACGATGATCTGCAGGATATTGAACGACAAGCCGGTCTTCAGCGCCCCGCCGTCGCCCGTGCTGGTCGAAGCGGACAGGCCCAGGATATTGGATGGGATCAGCCCGCGCAGGAAGTCGAGCCAGGAGCCCGCCGTATCGGGCCGCACCGCACTACCCGGCGCGACGCCTGCATGCAGGCCGGGTTGCAGGACGGTGCCCAGCGTCAGGCCGATGCTGACCGCGATCAGCGCGGTGATGGCGAACCAGATGAAGGTGGCCGCGACCAGCCGCGCGGCATTGTTCAGGTCGCGCAGCGCCGCGATCGACGCGACGATGGCGGTGAACACCAACGGCACGACCAGCACCTTGAGCAACTGGACGAAGCTTTCGCCGATGATGCGCAGGGCCTCGGCCAAGCCAGCGATACCCTGCGACCGGGCGAGCAGGCCGAGCAGCAGGCCCACGGCCATGCCGACGAACACCTGAGCGCCGAAGGAAAAACGGAATTTCATGTCCAGATAGCTAGCGAGAGCGTGAAACGATCCCAACCAACTTTTGCATGGGGACCAAAAGCTCCCCCTTTCAAACCGCTTGGGCGGGTGGGGGGAGAATGGTGCTGCCGGTGAGGATTGAACTCACGACCTCAGCCTTACCAAGGATGCGCTCTACCACTGAGCTACGGCAGCACTCGCGTCTCGACGCGGGAAGCGCGCCTAGAGACGATTGGGCGGGCATTGTCAAGCGTCCGTTGGACAGATTATGCGAATTGCCATGGCGAAGGACGAACGCGCGGAGCGGCTGGCGGCCGCACTCCGGGAGAATCTGAAACGGCGCAAGGCGCAGGCGCGGCAGGGCGAGGGTGATAGCCGTCCCGCAGAGACGCCGCCGCGCGATGATCCCGCCTGATGCGAATCACCAGGGGGCGACGATACCGAGCAGCAGCGTCGACGCTCCCAGGCCGAGCGACAGGGCTAGCCTGAGCCGACCCCAGCCGGGCATCTCGCGCACCGATGGGGCGATCCGTGCATCGACCAGCGGCGTCAGCAGGATGGTCGCACCCAGGATGCACAGCGCGACCCGGAGCGACCCTGCGCCCAGCAAAGGCGGCAACAGGACAGCCCAGCCGATCAGGCTCGGCGCCACGGCGGCGACATAGGGCAAAATGCGCCGGTCCTGCCGAATCAATGCCTCCATCCACCACAGCCCGCCCAGAAAGGACAGGATGAGCGCCGCATAGACGCCCCCGGCGATCGTGGCGGGCAGCCCGAGCCGCGGCACGACCAGCGCCAGTGCGATGCAAAGCGGCGGCGGCAAGACCCCGGCCGCGCCCAGGATCAGCGGTGGTCGCGGCAGGGGGCGGGGCGTCATCGTGTCACCTCAGGGGCTGGTGGTCGGTCCGGGTGGATACGCGGCAAGCGCGCGATGGTTCA
This sequence comes from Sphingomonas sanguinis, assembly GCF_001476905.1. GTDB lineage: Bacteria > Pseudomonadota > Alphaproteobacteria > Sphingomonadales > Sphingomonadaceae > Sphingomonas > Sphingomonas sanguinis_B. Next base: position 24,529 of record NZ_LDTE01000016.1, read on the forward strand.
CGCCGCCACGTTCAGCCATGGCCATGATGATCGCCATGCGGCGGACGCGGCGGCGCTGGTGGCCTGGGGGCGGGGCGGAAGACTACGCGCGGCGGCGCATAACCATGCGGGGTCAGAGGAGGCCGTGTCATCGCCATGGGCGGCGTGGAATAGCCGCCGCCGCTCCATGTCGCGGCGCTTCGCTGCGGCGGCAAGGGCGCGCGCCAGGCGGTGAGCGGCCGGGCGAAGGGCGCCGGGCGCTCATCGGTCATGGGGGCCGGGGCCCCATGGCCGCGATGGACGACCGGCATAGGCGCGGCCATCGGCATGGCCGCCGGGCCGCGATTTGGCGGTACGAACCCATGCGGGGGCGGGCGCATCGCGGTCATCGGTGGCATGGGATGGAGAGGGGCCGCGACATGCATCTCGTGCGCGGCCATCAGCTCTTGCGAGGTCGGGCGCGCGGGCACGCCGCCGGGGCCACCATTATAGCTGACCCGGGTGATGTGGTTCACCACCACATTCTGTCGATAGATATGGGTCACATGGACGTTGGTGATGTTCGTGACGGTCGCATTGTAGGCGAAGTGGTTGCCTTGCCAATAGCCGCCGTGAAAGCCGAAGCCGGTATAGCCGAAGCCATAAGGTACGCCGCCGTAAAAGCCGACATGCGGTCCCCAATAGCCCGAGTGGAAGACATACAATCCGTCCTGCCAACCCCACCAGGGCGGCGTCCACAACAGGCCCGGACGCGGTGCCAGCATCCAATTGCCCGGCACCCAGTAATAGGCCCCGGCCAGATCGTCCCAAGCCCAATAGCCCGGCGTCCAGACATAATCGGGACCCGGCAGCGGCGGCTGGGCATAAACGGGCAGCGGCGGCGGCGCGAGCCGGACGCTGATGCCGACCGAAAGCTGTGCGGCGGCGGGTGCCGTCGTCAGCAGCGCCATCGCAGTAAAGCCCGCCGCAAGGATGATCCTGGTCATCGCAATACTCCTGAACCTTTTATGGGACAGGGACGTGCGACCGGCTGGCTGAACGGCAAATTACAGGGAAGCGGGATGGACGATTGTTCATCCGCGCATCACGGTCGGTGCCGATAAGGCATTGAAAACACGGCGATAAAGATCGAGGAATGTGAAGGGTGTCGGCTCGCTGCCGGGCCTGTGCGACGGCGTCGCACGGAGCGGGCGAGCGATGGCCGATCAATTCGCCTATTTGTCTGATTGGCCAACCGCCCCGCGCAAGAGCCCCGCGCCATTTTCCATCAGAAACAGACCCCTTCGTCCGGCGGTACAAGGCGTAACGCAATGTTTTGTGACGGAATTGTGAAAACTTTGTTCATTGACCCCTCCGAACGGCCCCGACACTAAGTCAGACAAATAAAGTCAGTTCCGTAGGACTGGCATGATGGAGGAGGGGGTTTATGAAGCGTCTTGCGCTGTTGCTGTCCGTTGCACCTTTGGCGCTGGCGTCCGCCGTCCAGGCGCAGACCGCGACACCCGATCAGAAGAGCGATTCCACCGCCGCCGCCCCTGCCGCCGCGGCTCAAAGCGACGCCGCCACCACGGACGGCGGCTCGACCGATGGCGAGATCATCGTCACCGGCCTGCGCCAGAGCCTGGCTAATGCAGCGTCGATCAAGCGCAACTCGGATGCGATCCTGGACGCGGTGGTCGCGCAGGACATCGGCAAATTGCCCGACGATACGGCAGCCGAAAGCCTGGCGCGCCTGGCGGGCGTGCAGGTCAATCGCTATGGCGACGAGGTCAGCGGCGTGCTGATCCGCGGCCTGCCCGACGTGGCGACCACCTATAACGGGCGCGAATTCTTCACCGCCGAACTGCGGCGCAGCCAGTTGCAGGACTTCCCGGCCCAGGCTTTGGCGGGCATCGAGATCTACAAGTCCGGCACCGCCGACATCATCGAGCCGGGCTTGGCGGGTCTGGTCAATGTCCGCACGCGTCGTCCGTTCGATTTCAAGGGATTGGTGGTCGCAGGCGGCCTGCGCGGCACGTATAACGACCAGAGCCGCAAATACGACCCCAGCGGCAATATCCTGATCTCCGACCGCTGGAACACGGGCATCGGCGAGGTCGGCCTGCTGGTCAATGCCAGCTATGCCCAGTCGCAATATCACAATGCGATCCGGTACAATAACACCAGTATCACCGATTCCAGCCCGGCCTCGGTCATCACCCCGGCGCAAACGGGGACGATCCGCTATCCCTATAGCGTCGGCCTCTACAATCCGGCGGGCAAGCGCTGGCGCCCCTCGGCCAATTTCGCGCTGCAATGGGCGCCGAACAGCTCTACCCAGGTGTATCTGGAGGGCATCTATCAGGGCTATCGCGGCCAGGGTTATGTCGACGACTGGGACAATGACCTGCGCGGGCAGGACCCGACGCTGAGCGACGTCGTGCTGGTCAACGGCACCAACGATGTGCGCAGCCTGACCAAGACGGGGGGGTATCGCCAGCAGGCCTATCGCTCGACCGATCGTGCCCAGACCAACACCTATCAGATCGCCAGCGGCGCGAAGTGGGAAACCGGGCGGGCCACGCTGTCGACCGACTTCGCCTATACGACCAGCGTCTACTCCGACTATACGCACAGCCTGGATTCGGCGCTGACATCGCCGCAGGTGGTGAAGGCCGACTTCATCAGTGACGGCGGCGTGGCGTTCAGCCTGCCCGGCTTCAACGTGACCGACCCCTCGCAATATATCTGGCGCGGCTATTACGAGGCCTATTACCGGACATCGGGCAGCGGTTTCCAGTGGCGGGGCGACGTGTCGCTGGACACCGATCCGCTGCCGTTTCTGAAGAAGATCCAGATGGGGTATCGCCTGACCACGCGTCTGGCGGATTACGCCTCGGCCAACCGCTATGCCTATACCGAGAATCTGCGGATTCCGTTCAGCAGCCTGGGCATCGGCCAACTCGGCCTGACCGGCAATCCGTTCCGGGGCAGCGACCAGGGCTTTACCCAGTATCTCAGCTATCCATATGGCGACATCGACGGCGGCCAAGCGCGGTTGCGTGCGCTGTCGCGGCAGGCGCTGGCGCAGTTGGTTGCGCTCAATCCCAACGACCAGGGCTATAAAAACGCGCAGACCCAATTTGCCAGCGATGCGGTGCCGGTCGACCCCTCGGGCACTTTCCACGCCAATGAAAAGACCTATACCGCCTATGCCCAAGGCAAATACGGCTTCAACATCGGTTCGATCGAGGTCGACGGGCTGGCGGGTGTCCGCGCGGTTATCACCGACGGCGTCTATTCGGGTGTGTCGCAGATCTACAATAACGGCGTCCGCACGCTGACGCCCCAGTCGCTGCATCAGGATTATGTCGACATCCTGCCCAATGCCAGCATGCGGATGAAGTTCACCGACACGCTGCAATTGCGCCTGGGCTATACCTTCACCCGGACCAAGCCCGATTTTGGCCAGCTCAACCCGGCGCTCAACATCACCACCGTCGTGCGCAATGCAAACCAGCCGCTCGATCCGAACAACCCGTTCAACGTGATCACCGCCAATGGGTCGGGCGGCAATCCGAATTTGAAACCGCTGACCTCGCACAATTACGATGCCAGCCTGGAATGGTATTTCTCGAAGACGGGAATGATCAGCGGGGCGGTATTCTACCGCGACCTGTTCGGCTTCATCAGCAACTACACGCGGTTCGTCCAGGACCCGCAATATGGCTTCGTCCAGCTGAGCCGCCCGGAAAATGCGGGTGAGGGGCGCATTCTGGGCGCGGAGGCGAATTTCCAGAGCTTCCTGGATTTTCTGCCCGGCGACCTGAAGGGCTTCGGCGTGCAGGGCAATGTGACCTATCTGGACGGCACGAACCGCACGCCCAATTTCTCGCAGAACAGCAACAGCTTCACCTATGGCCCGTTCGTGCCGATCACCGGCCTGTCCAAATGGACCTACAACGCCTCGCTTTTCTACGAACGCAACGGCATCACCAGTCGCCTGTCCTATAACCGCCGGTCGGATTTCGTGAATTACTACGGCACGGACATCAACAACAAGCAGACGGTGAACGGCACCCTGCCGATCAGCCGCCTGGACTTCTCGCTGAGTTACGACATCGCCAAGCAGTTTACGCTCAGCGTCGATGCGACCAACCTGCTGGCCAAGCCCTTCCGCGACTTTACGACCGACAATTACGGGTTCCGCTACACCCAGGATATTCGGGACGAAGGCCGCTATTACGGCGTGGGCTTCCGCTTCCGCTTCGGCGAGTAACGGCTGCGCAAACGGGTGAATTGCTTTCGGGGCTGTCCTTAAGAACAGGGGCAGCCCCATTTTTCATCGCCAGCGCACACAGCCCTTCGCAAGGCTCGGGGGCGAGTCGCGCGCATCGGTTGCGAATATGGCACTGTATCACCGCCGATAACGGTCACCTATCCACTGGTCTCTAAAGCTTGTCCTCTTAAGGTGTCCGAGCCCGTCGGACCCTAACGTGTTGTCGCCCGGACACCGGCAGGGAGCATATGGGGCGGGCAGTAACGATATTCGGTGATCGGACCGCGGGTCTTGATGCCGAATGTGAGCGCATCGCGAATGCTGATGGTCTGGCGCTCGACAGATCGAGGTGCCGGCCCCGCTCCAGCGTCGATGCACGATTGGCTGACCTCATAGCGGCTGCCCCGGCGCGCCAGAACGCGGGCGCGGCATTCACGGGAGTGCGGCGTACTGATGCCCCGTCCGTCATATTCGCGGATCGCCGCATTGGGTGCCGACGCGCAGGGAGTACCCTTCTGAACATAGATGCCAGGCTTTAACCGATAGACACCGCCTGGCTTGGCCGACGTATCGACACTGGCGATTGCGCCGGTCGCACCGGTCAGCATGCTGATGGCAGCGGCAATGTTCATGAGGCGCATGGTGTCGATCCTTCTGAAATCTATCCGATCTTAGAGACGTGAAGCTGAACGAAAGGCGCAGGACCGCAGACCCAATCCGCTTGAGGTTTTCTGTCGAGGCAGTCGTTTTTCCCGCCCCAAGCCGATTGCCCGGCGGACATGCGCATATGGTTGCCTGCTGCGCAGCGCGTCGGTATCCCGTCTAGAGTGACGATGAATCAACCTGACAGTCGGCAGGAGCTTGTCAAAGCCCTGGTCGCGACCGGGCGCGAGGATCGTGCCGCTTTTCGCCAACTATATGCCCTCACGTCTGCGCGGCTGTTTGGCGTCTGCCTTCGTATATGTCGCGAACGACAGGCGGCGGAGGATGTTCTGCAAGAGGTCTACGCTATCATCTGGCGACGTGCCGGTGCCTATGAACCGGGTCAGGCCAGTCCGTTCGCCTGGCTGGCTACGATCGCCCGCAATCGCGCGATCGATTATCACCGGGCCTTGGGCCGACGCCCCACCGCGTCATGGGACAACATAGCGGAGCCGGCCGCGCCGAGCCGTCTGGCTCTCGACACCATGTTGCTGGACGAGGAAGAGCGCAAACTCCACGGCTGTATGGATCGTCTCAGCGACACGCAGCGCGACGCCATTCGAACGGCCTTTTTCGAGGGGATCACCTATGCCGGGCTTGCCGAACAGCAAGGGCTTCCGACCAGCACCATAAAGAGCCGGATCAAGCGCGGCCTCGAACGGCTCAAGGAGTGTCTCGACGATGACATCTGATGAGACCGATCTGACCGCAGCGGAACTGGCGCTGGGAGTCCTCGAGGGTGACGAGCAGGCTGCGGCGTTGCGTCGCATGCTGGATGATCCGGCCTTTGCGCGGGATGTCGCACTGTGGAGGCGGCATCTGGCTGCGCTTTATCTGGAGGTCGAACCGGTCACGCCGAGCGCCGAGCTGGGACGCAAGATTCTCGCGGTGGGAGACAATGACAACCATCGTGCCGGCCCGTGGCGGGCGATCGCCGGTATCGCCAGTCTGGCGGCGGCCATCTTGTTGACGGTCGTCGTGACCCGCCCGGACACGCCGTCTGTCCCATCGAGTGCCAGCAAGCCTGCTCCCTTGCTATATGCTGTCCTCACCCCCGAGCGCGCCGCGCCGATCACGGCCTTTTTCGATCCCGTCACCCGCACATTGAAGCTGCGCGACGCACCATCCGTTGCGAGTGGCCAGGATGCGCAGCTATGGGCGATCGGGCGTGATGGCGTTCCTCACGCGGCGGGTCTGCTGGGCCGTGTGCCCGGGGTTCCTCTGAAAATTTCTCCTCAGGTCACCGTTGCTGCCGGGACCACCTTGGCCATTTCGATTGAGCCGACGGGTGGTTCGCCCAAGCCGACCCCGACGGGACCTGTCGTTGCAACGGGACAGCTTGCGGAAATTTAAAAAGTCGATGGGCGTCGCTGCGTCCAAAGGGCTTTTGGCGACGTAATCCCAAAGCCGCACTTCATGCGGCGGGAGAGATCGCATGACTTTGATGATCCGTGGCGCAATCATGGCTGTCGCGCTCACCTTCGGCACGGCCGCTGTTGCCGCCCCCCGCAACCCGATGGTTGGCGGGGCGATGATGTATCCCACCAAGACGATTGTCGAGAACGCCTCACAGTCGAAAGACCATACCACCCTGGTCGCTGCAGTTCAGGCGGCTGGTCTGGTGGACACGCTTTCCGGCCCCGGACCTTTTACCGTGTTCGCGCCGACCAACGCAGCTTTCGCGAAACTGCCCGCTGGCACCGTCGACACCCTGGTGCGGCCGGAAAACAAGGATAAGTTGACCTCGATCCTGACCTACCACGTCATACCCGGCCGCATCACCGCCAAGGATATCGCCGCCAAGGCAAAGGCGAATGGTGGGACGGCGACCTATACCACCGTTCAGGGCGAGCCGATCATGTTCAAGAAGGCGATGGGCGGATGGGCCATCATGGATGGCAAGGGCGATGTCGGTCGCATCACCACCGCCGATGTCATGCAGTCCAATGGCGTCGTACATGTCATCGATACCGTAATGATGCCATAACAGGCTGCGGATCTTGACAGACGGGTGGGGGACATCGTCGCCCCACCCTAGGGTCCAAACCCAATCAGCATCTTGAGTGGTGACAGTTTTCCTGATTCACTGGCGTGTGGATCAGGAGGAATGAGGCATGGCGCTATTCTGGTTGTCGGATGAAGCGTGGGCGGCGATCGAGCTGCATCTGCCGAAAAACCAGCCTGGAGCCCGGCGGGTAGATGATCGGCGGGTGAGATGCGGGGACGTCGACGTACTTACAGG